>CAYVQL010000001.1:0-50091 GCA_964454135.1 uncultured Enterobacterales bacterium
AACCAGGGGCAGTGAGCCGCACTGAGGCCGGTATCGAGACGAGTCCGCCGCCACAGGTCTCGAAACCAGGGGCAGTGAGCCGCACTGAGGCCGGTATCGAGACGCCTGCCCTGGCCTCCACTCTCATTGCACCATCTGTCCTACTCCACCCCCGTTCTTACGGAAGCGATCAACCGTCTCGGGGGGTGGGAGTGCCAGAAACTCGGGGGAGGGGGGGACCGATCGGCCGTCTCTACGGCCAGAGATGCGACTTCGGTCCGGTCAATCGGGGCAGAGCTGCTGCTGGCCGCACTCACCGTCTCGCCCCCCCAATCTTCCGGAAGCGATCAATCGTCTCGAGGGTGGGACTGCCAGAAACGCGGCAAGGGGGACCGCGCGGCGAGGGCGGCGGCCCGTCCCCCGACTTCGGTCCCGGAGCATCATCCCACCACTATTCTTGCGATAGCGATCAAGCGTCTCGGGGGGTGGTGGCATCAGAAATCCGGTGGGCGAGGCCAGCGGACTGTCGCTCCATTGCGCCTTCTGCGCCTGCCGTACAAGGAAGGCGGGGTGAATGTCAAGCGTGTACAACGAAGCCGGGTCGAGTGACAGTCCGTCCCTGCGCTCACCCGGTATTCTCGACAGGATTCGCCCGAAAAACGGCTCCTGACACGTCGAGTGGCGACATGTGCGCGGTCTGGACTGTCGCTCGGGGCAGCTTCCCTGCTCAGGCCTGTCATTGAACAAAGCCGCTGGCGCCACTTCCCATACGCCACGGGTGGTCGCGCCCCATCGGGCAGCGCATCTGGTTATGCGCCTCCCCATGCTCCTTTCGCTTGCTCTCGTCTCGCTTTCCGTGTTCGCTGGTCCGTTGAAGGTCTTGCCCGTCGATGCTGGCAGCGCCGAGCTCGCCGCCATGGCGGCCAGAGCCGACGGGGCGCGTGCCATCCTGATCGGCGAACAGCACTATGGCGCGGGCGTGCACGAGCTCGTCAGCGACTACCTCGACGCGCTGCTGGCGCGGGGCGACATCCACCTGGTGGTGCTGGAGACGGCCTACTCGGCCACGGCCCATCTCGACGCCTACGTCACGACCAGCGACGAGGCGCTGGCGGAGCGCTTGATGGAGGATCTGATACGGACCGGCATGTTCGAGGAGGAAGGAGCGCAGCTCGAGCGGATCCGCGCCCACAACCTCTTGCATCCCGGGCGTATGGTTCACGTCGGAGGCTCGGACATCGAGCACGACACAAGCGACGCCAACCGCCTCGTGTTGGGGCCGTTCTACGAGGCTGTGCGCCGAAAAGACGAGCAGGCTCGGTCCTTCAGCGGCTGGCGAGCCTATGTGGAGTACCTCGAGGACGAGCTGCTCCCCCGCGCGCGGACCGAGGAGGTCCAGCTCCCGAACCCGCTGTCGTACGAGCTGGTGAGCCAGGTCTTGGAGAACCTGCGCGATAGCTGGCACGCCTACGACTCGAGGATGGGCTTCATGAAGCGCCGCCAGGAGGCGATCCGTCGCAACCTGCTGCAGCCGGATCACCTCGGGAGGTTCTGGCTTCCCAGCGGGCGCGTGCTGGTCTACGGCGGGGGCTGGCATACCGCCACCGGGCCGCGCTGCGACTGGACCGCCGAGGGCTGCTTCCTCGAGCGCGAGTTCGCGCCCACCCGCGGCAAGACCCAGAGCATCATGGTGGCCTATCTGCGCACGGACCTGACGCGCTGGCAGGGCAAGGACATGGAGGCCTGCATCGAGAAGTGGTCCCGGGGCACCCGGTACTGGCGCACGCTCGGCCGCATGCGGAGCCAGGCGGAGGACGAGGGGCTGGATCCGGATCACGCTTTCGAGGTCGTGGACATCCCCAGGCGCGCCGGCGGCCTGATCGCCCAGCTCGAGGACTACGGCGAGACTCCCGTCCACTTCGTCGCCGGTCCCGGCTGGGCCCTGCGCCTGGCCAAGTTCGGCCACGACGAGTCGGTGGTGTTCTCGCGCACGCCACTGGCAGTGCCCTACTGCCTCGACCTGGAGGAAGAGCCCTGATTCTGGCACCTGGCCGCCCCCGCGCGCGCTCCGCCAGCAGGCTTCATCGACCGCGCCGCGGCGTCGTTGAGAATGGTGGCTGCCGGGGAGACGTCGGTGGCAGTTCCTGCGACGGGCCCGGGAGCTCGGTGGCTGACGTCGTGTCGGGTGGGATGGTGGCTGCCGGGGAGACGTCGGTGGCAGTTCCTGCGACGGGCCCGGGAGCTCGGTGGCTGACGTCGTGTCGGGTGGTGGGCCCTTGACCCACGTGGGTCTCCGAGACATCGGCTTCCGGCGTGGAGAATTCTCCGCAGCGGGGGCAGTGCTCGACTGCGATGCGGAAGCGCTCGCCCGTGGGCGCCTCGGAGCTGTCCATGTCTTCCAGGACCCTGGCCGCCAGCTGCGCCAGCAGCGCGCCGTCCCCCACCTCTTCCCGCGACACCCCCGCCGCGGCACGGAGGGCGGCCAGCGCGGCCTTCACCTGCTCGGCCTCTGCCGGTTCCATGGAGAAGCCCAGCCGCGCGGGTCCGGCCTCCTTGGTGGTGTCGCCGCTGGGAGGCTCGCCTGGGCGCTCCCGAGCGGCAGCGCTACAATGTCGGAAAATTGGCCAGCACGTAGCCGCGCACCTGCAGCCAGAGCGCCAGCGCCCCCTGTTCGTCCTCCACCGACTCCATGCTGCATTCCCGCCGGGGATCGTCGCGCAGATAGGGCTCGAGCAGCTCCATGGTGTCCCGCAGATCCCCTACCAGGCCCATGGCGCCGGCCGCGTGGTCCACGCGCTTCAGGGCTTCGTGGAACAGCGCATGGCAGGCTTCGTCTCGCTTGCAGCACAGCGCCAGCTCACCGGAAGGGTGCACTACCCAGTCGCCAGTCAGGAAAGCGTTGTCGTGGTCCCAGGGGTGCAAGCGGGCTCGTCCGCCGTCTGCGGGATCGAAGTACACGCGGTAGTTGTTGGTGTTGGCGGCATAGCCGTCCCACTGCCCCAGCCAGATCTCCGCGGCCCAGAACTGGGCGAAATCCTCCAGGCGAACCACAGCCCCCACCGCGTCCATGAAGCCTTCGCCTTCGCAGCTGTCCAGAAGGGCTTCGGTGATTTGGTAGATGTCCTCGTGGCCCACGTCCTGGCCCTCATCGAGCTGGAAGTTGTCGTGCATGGTGCGCTGGAAGTCCGCCAGACGGTAGCCGCCGTCGCCGATGGGGATGTAGTCGCCGTCGTAGAGGTTGCCGGAGGGGTCGCTGTAGGCCCAGTCCAGCAGCACGTCGTCGTAGTCTTCGACCAGGGCGTAGACGCCGAAGCTGTCTCCGTTGACCCGCACCTGGGCGTAGCCCACGCGCGGCGCGGGGACGCCCACCGCGTTGTAGATGCGATAGGCGATACGGTCATGGTTGCAGGAGGGATCCTGGACCATATTGTCCAGGTTGAGCCGTTCGAGCCCGGAGAGGGTCAGCTGCGCATCGAAGCGGTTGAAGTCGACCTTGAAGCCCGCCTTGGCGTCCAGATCGCGAAAGGAACCGATCTTGCCTTTCAGCCGCAGTCCCACGGGATCCAGCGTCTGGCCGTCAAGGCTCAGGCTGGCTTCCACATAGGTGTAGGGATCCTGGCGCAGGTTGGTGTCGGCGTTGGCGGAGAGCAGGATCTCCACCTGGTGCACGCGGTCGAGGGAGAACACCCAGTCCGCTGGATCTTCGTGCTCGCCGTCCCAGCCAGGGACCTCCTCGGTGTCGGCGGCGCTGCCGCCGCTACCCCGAGGTGAGCGCTGGGGCTTCTCATCTGGGAAAGGAAGCGCGTCGCCCTGACAGGCCAGGCAGAGCAGCGCCACCAAGGGCGCAAGGTCCGACGTGTTCGGGCGCATGGGGACTCCGTGCCGTCATCATAGCAGCGCGCCCCTGCTCCAGGCGCCCCACGGCCCCGCCAGCTGGCGCACGATGCGCAGCAGCACACCGCGGCGATGATGGCCAGGCCAATAGCCAGCCCGTACCAGCTGCCGTGGGCCCCCTGGCGGCCGTGCAGGGCCAGCCAGTCGCCCCGGGGCAGGCCGAGCCGAGGCCGAGAGCCGGATCGCCCACGGGCAGGCTCGCTTCGCCGCCCAGCACCGCAGCCCTGCAGGTACGAGTCCTGGCCGGGCAAGGCTGACCACCGGGCGCTGGAGGCCCTGGAGCTTGGAACCCGGGAGGATGCCCCCTCATCCTTCGACGTCCACCGGGCGGTTACGGGTATCTCCCCCTGATCCATCCTTCACGGAAGGCAGCCATGGTTCCCCAGCCCCGCATGATCGCCCTTGCCCTGCTGCTGACCGCCGCCTGCTCCCCCGACGACAAGCCGGACGATACCGGCGCCACGACCCAGGATGGCGACGGAGACGGCCTGGCAGGCGACGAGGACTGCGACGACGCTGACGCCAGCAGCGGCGGCCCGGTCAGCTGGTACGCCGACGAAGATGGCGACGGCTACGGCGACGACGAGCAGGTGACCGAGGCCTGCGAGGCGCCCGGCGACCACGTGGACCAGGGGGGCGACTGCGACGACAGCGACGGCGCCATCAACCCCGGCGCCCAGGAGCGCTGCGACGACGCCGACCAGGACGAGGACTGCGACGGAGCGGCCGACGATCTGGACGACGACGCCCAGGGCCAGGGCAGCTGGTATCCCGACGCGGATGGCGATGGCTACGGCGCCTCCGGGGCCGGGCTCGAAGCCTGCGATGCGCCAGAGGGCTACGGAAGCGAGAGCAGCGACTGCGACGACAGCCGGGCCGATGTGTTTCCGGGGGCGGCGGAGATCTGCGACGGCCTGGACAACGACTGCGACCCTGCAAGTGGCGAAGAGGGGCTGGTCACCCTGAATGGCGTCGAGAACCACGCCACCATCCAACAGGCGCTGGACGCCTCCAAGGAGGGGGCCGTGGTGCAGGTCTGTGCGGGCGAGTGGGTGGAGAACCTGCAGATTCCTGCCAGCCTGGAGCTGCGGGCCCCGGCAGGAGCCGAGGCCACCATGCTGCAGGGCGACGGCACGGCGGCCGTGATCGAGGTGCAGGCCGGAGAGGTGCTCATCGCCGGCTTCACCATCTCCGGCGGTGTCGGCTCGCCCTTCAGCGAGGGCAGCGAGAGCACGGCCGGGGGCGGCGTGCAGGGCTACTCGGCGGATGCCCTGGTGGTGGAGGATTGCGTCATCAGCGGCAACCAGGCCGACTACGGCGGTGGGTTGATCAGCCCCGAGAAGGGCAGTCTCACCGTCCTGGACAGCGTCATCGAGCAGAACGAGGCCGCGGTCTCGGGCGGCGGGCTCTACCTCTTCGATGCCGAGCTGACACAGGTGCAGCTGCTGGACAACCTGGCGGCCTCCAGCGGTGGCGCCATCTACGCCTACCAGGGCGGACAGCAGCTGGACGATGTCACCGTCCAGGGCAACGACTCGCTCTGGGGCGGCGGCCTGACCCTGAACGGGGCCCTGCTGACGGGCAGCGGCACCCTGATCACGGGCAACGGCGCCACCTACGGCGGCGGGCTCTACTTGAAGTACGACGCCGAGATCGCCGGCCTGCAGATCAGCGACAACGAGGCCGACCGGGGCGGGGGCGTCTATATGAAGGAGGACGCCGTCTTGAGCGACCTGGTCGTGAGCGGCAACGTGGCCAACGACTACGGCGGCGGACTGATGGGCGCGGATGGCCTGTTCACCTTGAGCGACGTCGAGATCGCGGAGAACCAGGCGGGAGGCGGCGGCGGACTGCTGCTGGACAACGTCGACCTGGAGCTGGAGGCCGTGAGCATCACGGCCAACGAGGCCAGTGACGGCGCCGGGCTCTTCCTGTACGTGGTCGAGGTGGAGGCCTGGAAAGACTGCACCCTGTCGGAGAACGTCGCCAGCAACGTGGGCGGGGGGTTCTACGTCAGCGCCAGCAGCACCTGGGAAGGGGGGCTGGTGGAGGCGAACGAGGCGGCCTATGGCGCGGGAGCCTTCATCAACGACGAGACGGTGCTGGACGAGATCGTGTTCTCCGGCAACCTGGCCAGCGATTGGGGCGGGGGCATCTACGTCGACGCCACCTCGGACCTGGCGGACCTCACCGTAGACGGCAACGAGGCCGCCTACGGCGCGGGAATCTACATCTACAGCGGGGCTGAGGTGCAGGTCTCGGACTGCAGCATCACCAGCAACAGCGCCTCGGTGCGCGGCGGTGGCGCCCGGGTGGGGGCCGGCACGCTGACCTCTGTCAGCAGCGATTGGGGCGAGAAGAAGGCCGACAACGACCCGGACGACGTCTATGCCGGCGGCACCGCCTGGACCTACGGCGACGGCCAGGACTTCTACTGCACAGGCACCGACGGATGCCAGTGAGGAGGGGGCGCCTCAGCCGAACAAGCCCACCTGTCCGCCCACGTCGGCCGGCGGCGCCTCGGGGCCGTGCTCCACCTGCCACCTGCCCGGCTGCAGCTCGCGCAGCTCCCGCGGCCGCAGCAGCTCCAGGTCGCGCTCCTGGCCGGTGATGACCGGGAAGCCGTGGGCTGCGTTCTCGTGCTTGATGGGCTTGCCCGCCCGCTGGCGCTCGGCCACGAAGGCTTGGTGACTGGCCAGACGTTGGTCGATGCGCGCGTTGCCCTGGGCCACAGCGGCCTGGGCGGTAGGGGCGATGACGGGCTGCAGCTGGGGCTCGTGCTCGCAACCCACGCTGGAGGTGCTGCTGGCCACGGCCGCGGCCAGGGTGGTACCCGTGCCCAGGAAGGGATCGAGCACGGTGTCGCCGTAGATCGAGTACATGCAGATCAGGCGGTAGGCCAGCTCGGGGGGGTAGGCGGCGCTGCGCAGGCGCGCCTGGTCTTTCCGGAGCTTCTGGCGCGTGCCCCGCAGGTCGAACCAGACGTCGGAGAACCAGAGGTTGCGCTCCTCCCAGAAGTAGGCGCTGCGCCGACGCAGCAGCTTGTCCTCGGCACTGCGAAAGACGCGCTTGCCCCCTTTGCGGAAGATGAGCACGTACTCGTGCTCGTAGGTGACGTAAGCCCCGGCGGGCAGCATGCCCGAGCCCATGAACTTGTTGGGGGCGTTGGTGGGCTTGCGCCACAGGATGTCGGGCAGGGGCATGAAGCCCAGCGCCAGCATGGCCGAGACGATGCGGGCGTGGTTGGTGAAGAGCTGGAACTCGCCGTCCAGGCTGCGGGTGGCGTCGCCGATGTTGATGCAGACCAGGCCCCCTGGAGTCAGCAGGCGGTGGCATTCGGCCCAGACCATGTCCAGGGCGCGGTGCATGCGCTCGAAGGCCTGCCAGCCCTTCCCGGCCTCCAGCAGGCGGCCCACCTGCCCATCCATGCCCTGGAAGCAGGCGTCCCACATGGCGATCATGGGGTATGGCGGAGAGGTGACCACCAGCTGGACGGATTCGTCGGCCAGGGCCCGCATGCGGCGGGCATCGGCTTGCAGGGCGCGGTGCTCGGTCTTCATCGGGGTGTTCCTCTTTCAGGTGCGTCGCAGCCCGGGTCCCCCAGGGCGCTCAGCAGCTGGCAGCGCGGAGCGGTCAAGGCGTCCAGGTTCCAGGCCAGGTGGTCGCCACTGGAGGTGGCGGCGTACACCGTGCCCTCGCGCAGTAGCAGGTGTTGGGCCGGGCCATGCAGCTTGGCGCGCTCCAGCAGCTCCCCTGTGCGGCGGTCCCACAGGCCCACCACGCCGTCCAGGGTGCTGATCAGCAGGGTGTCGCGGGGGCCCTCCAGGGCGCGCAGGGCGTCGGGCGCGTCCCCCTCGAGCTGCAGGGCCGGGCCGTCCGCCGGCAGCCACTGCAGGCCGTAGGTCTCGGTGGACAGCACGTAGCCGGTGGGCGTGGCCACGATGCCGACGCTGGGCTCCACGCTGCGGCGACCCTTTGGCTGGCCCTGCAGGTCGAGGCGCAGCAGCTGGTCGCCGTCCAGCAGGGCTATCTCGTCGGGCCGCACGCAGACGGCCCCCGGAGAGGCCTGGGTGAGCAGCTCGTCGGGCTGCCCGGGCCGGTGCAGACGCACCTGATAGGCGCTGCTGCTGACGCAGGCGCCAGGCAGCGCGTGCAGGGCCATGCAGGCGGGGAAGGGTGAGAGATCGGGCTCAAGGTAGCCCAGGGGCTGTTCCAGCTGCCAGGCCTGCAGGGCGCTGTCCGAGGCCAGATCCCAGGCCTGGATGCTGCGCCCGTCCAGCTGCAGACAGGCGGTGGAGCCGTCCTGCGAGAGGCTGGCGTGGCGCGCC
The DNA here is from genome assembly GCA_964454135.1 of uncultured Enterobacterales bacterium. Classification (GTDB taxonomy): domain Bacteria; phylum Myxococcota_A; class UBA796; order UBA796; family JAFGLY01; genus CAYVQL01. The sequence goes on from CAYVQL010000001.1 coordinate 8,202, forward strand.
GCGCGGGCAGCTGCCAGCCATGCGCTGGTCTGCGGGGCCGGCGCGCCCTGGCCCCCGGGGACGGTCCAGCCCTGGTGGCTGAAGAGGAGGGGCGGATCGCCGGGCAGCAACAGGGGCGCCAGCCAGGCCAGCTGCGCCGCCGGCAGTTCCAAGGCGTTGAGCTCATGGCCGGCGACGTAGAGGCGATGGCCGTCGGGTGCGTAGGCCATGCTGGCCGCGCCATCCCAGGACAGCCTGCGGCTCTCTCCGCTGGCCAGATCGCGCTCCCAGATGCCGTCGGCGCTCCAGGCCAGCTTCGAGCCGTCGGCCGAGAAGGCCAGGGCGTAGAGGCTGGTGGGGGCCTCTGCCAGGGGTTGGGATTCTCCGCTCTCGAGGTCCCAGTAGCGGGCTTTGCGGTGCAGGTCCCAGGCGGCGGCGTGCCGCCCGTCCGGAGAGACGGCCAGGTCCACCACCGTGGTCTCGTGCCCCTGGTAGGTGCGCTGCCGCGTGCCGGATTGCAGGTCCCAGAGGTTCAGCTGGGGCCCGGACGAGCTCAGCAGCCGTCCGTCGGGGAGAAAGGCCAGCTCGTAGACCTGGGAATCGTGGCGCAGCACCGCCAGCCGGGTGCCGTCGACCAGATCCCAGATCGTGGCGTTGCCGTCCACGTCGCCCGCCGCGGCCATGGCGCCCTGCGGGTCGAGGGCAACCGCCTTGAGCGAGGTGGGGTGGCGGAAGATCCAGCGGGCCGTGCCGGCGTCGCAGTCGTGGATGCGCAGGGTGCCGTCCTGGGATGCCGTGGCCAGCAGCTGGGCGCGGGCGTCGAGGGCCACGTCATCCAAGTCCCCCTCCGGACTGGGGAAGACAGCCACCTGGTCGCCGCTGTGGGCGTCCCAGAGGCGGGCTGCTGGTTCGGGACCGACGGTGGCCAGGCGCGTCCCGTCGGCCGAGAGGGTCATCTCGGAGATGAAGCCCTTGTGGCCGCGCTCCGGCAGCGCCTCGGCCAGGGAATCCAGGTTCCAGATGCGCAGAACGCCGGCGCGATCCGTGGCCGCCAGCTTGCGGCTGTCGGGTGCGAAGGCCAGGTCGGTCAGGGGCGCGCCCTGGTCCAGCAGCTGGCGTTCGCCTTTGGGCCCGAAGAGGCGCACCAGGCCGTCGGCGCCTGCTGCCGCCAGGCGCCCATCGGCCGCGAAGCGCGCGGCCCACAGGGGGGCTTCGCTGCGCGCCAGCACCTCGTGGCCCCCGCTTTGCAGGTCCCAGAGGCGCAGCTCGCCCTCGCCGCAAGCCGTGACCATGCGCCGACCGTCCCGGGCCAGATCCAGACCCAGCACCGAGCCCTGGTGGGGCTGCAGGGCCTGCGGCTCGCCATCGGGCTCGATCAGCCAGACGCCTCCTTGCCGCCCGCCCAGCGCCACGCGTCCCCGGGCGTCCACGTCCACCGCCCGCAGGGGCTGATCGAATTCCAGTTGGCGGCGCTGCCCGCCGTCGGCCACGTCCCACCAGCGCAGGCTGCCGTCACTGGAGGCCGAGAGCAGGGTGTTGCCATCGGCGCTGAAGGCCAGGTCGCGCACCTGGTCCTGATGCCCCTCGAACAGGACGGGCGCGACCCCTGTCCGCGGCCAGGCGCGCAGCAGCCCGTCGAAGCAGGCTGTGGCCACCCAGGCGCCGTCGGGGGAGAAAGCGGTGGCGCGGGGCAGGTGCTCGTGGCGCCCGAGCAGCTGGGCCTCGGCGTCTCGGGCGTCCAGCAGGGTCAGCTGCTTCATGTCGTCGGCCACGGCCAGCTGCTGGCCGTCCGGGGACCAGGCCACGGCGGTCAGCTGACCCAGCATCTGCAGGGACCAAAGCTGCTCGTGGCGCGCCATGCGATCCGCCAGGGCCCGGGCGGACACGGCGTCGTTCAGCTGCAGCGAGCTGCGCAGCAGAGCACGGGCGCGCAGCAGCTCATCGCGCTCGAAGGCCGCCTCGGCGCCCTCGAACTGGGCTCGCGCCAGGTGGTCCAGGGCCTGGCCGCGCTCTCGGGCCACCTGCTGGTAGGAGGTGATGCCGAGGATGGCCACCAGAGTCAGCCCCGCCGCTGCCACGGCCAGGGGTACGCGCTGGCGGCGGGCGAAGCGCGCCAGCAGCTCCAGAGAGCCGTATTCGTAGGCTTGCACGCGGGCGCCGGTCAGCCAGGCGTTGACCTCTTTCGCCAGCTCTCCCGCACCGTCGTAGCGATCCGCCCTGCGCAGCGAGAGCGCCTTGTTGCAGACCGCCACCAGGTCGGCGGGGGCCGCCGGATCGTCGATAGGGGGCACCTCGGCGGCGACGACGCGGGTCAGCACCTCCCCCACGCCGCGGCCCGCAAAGGCCGGCCGGCCGGCCAGGATCTCGTAGAGCATTGCCCCCAGGCTCCAGACATCCGAGCGCGGGTCGATGTCGTCCACCCGGCCCGCGGCCTGCTCCGGGCTCATATAGCGCGGGGTGCCCAGGGTGGTCCCCATGGCCGTGCCACCGCTGTCGCGCAGCTGGTCCGCGGCCCTGGCTATTTCGCTGCCGCGCAGATCCCCCTCGTCGCGCACCTTGGCCAGCCCCCAGTCCAGAACCACCGTCTCGCCGAACTCCCCCAGCATGGTGTTGTCGGGCTTCAGGTCGCGGTGCACCACGCCGCGGCTATGGGCGAAGGCCACGGCCTGGCAGATGTCGACGAAGTGGGGCAGCAGGCGCAGGCGCTGCTCCGGACCATGGCAGTCCGCCAGGGCTTGGCCCAGGGTGCGGCCACGCACCACGCGCATGGCGTAGTAGAGGGAGCCATCGAGACGACAGCCCAGCTCGTAGACCGGCACGATGCTGGGGTGCTCCAGCTGGCCGGTGACCCGCGCCTCGCGCAGGAAGCGCGCCAGCCTGGTCGATTGCCGCGGGTCGCTGCGGCCATGGGAGGAGAGCAGCTCCTTGATGGCCACGTCGCGCCCCAGGTGCTCGTCGTGGGCCAAGAGCACGCGGCCGATGCTGCCGCGCCCCAGCTCGCCAAATCCCTGGCGTTGCACATAGCGGCCAGGATCCTCGCGGGTGACGCGCCAGGCTACGGCCAGGTCGGTGGGCTCGTCGTCATCCGCCGTGCCGACGCCGCCCGCGGGGGCGTCGTCCCAGGTGCAACCGACGGGTTCTCGCTCCTCGGGCACCAGGGTGCCCACGAGCACGTCCTGCATGGGGACCGGAGCTGGCTCCAGCGCGGGCAGGTCGAGATCCCGCACCCAGTCCGTCAGCCAGGAGCCCTCCAGCAGCGCCTGCTGGTCGCGCAGCAGGTCCGCCACATGGCGCAGCGCGGGACGGGCTGCGGGCTCGTAGGCCAGCATGTCCAGGGCCAGACTGCCCAGGGTCTCGCTGGCAGCCCGCAGCTCCTCGGACAGCTCGAGCAGGCGCGCCTGGTAGCGCGAGGCCCGCAGGGGCAGCTGGCCCAGCGCGCGTCCCAGCAGGCATTCCGCGAGCACCACGCCCAGCGCGAAGATGTCGCCGGCGGGGAGGTCGCGCCCCTCGTAGCGCTCGGGGGCCAGGTAGCCGTGGGAACCGACACGGGTGGCCTGGGAGCGGGCCTCGCGTTGGGCGAAGCTGGCGCGGCAGATGCCGAAATCCAGCAGCTTCAGCTCGCCCGCTCGGCTGATGCGCAGGTTGGCGGGCTTGACGTCGCGATGCACCAGGCCCAGCGGATCGCCCGTGATCCCGTCGCGCGCCCGGTGGGCGGCGTCCAGGGCCCCGGCCGCTTCCCCCAGCGCCTCGGCGATGACGCGCGGAGGCAGGGGGCCCTGGGCGATCAGCTGCTTCAGATCCCAGCCCTCCACGTGTTCCATCACCAGCGCCCAGCGGCCGTCCAGTTGGACCAGGTCGTCCACCCGTACGATGGCGCGATGCCGCAGCATGGCCAGCACGCGGGCCTCGTCCCGCAGCCGGCGTCCCAGCTGGCTCTGTTCCTCTTCGCCCAGGTCCAGGCGCTTGATGGCCACGATCTTGCGGAAGCCCTGCGCTCCTTCCACCTGCGCGCGCCAGACCACGCCGAAGCCGCCGCGGCCGATCTCTTCCAGCAGGCGGTAGCGCCGCTGGGTGGCGATGTTCAGGGTGCCGGGCAAGCTCTGAGCTCTCCTGAGGGGTCCTGGACGAACCTATCCTCTCAGGTGGGGCTCGTCGTAAGACCTAGCTCTCGGCGCCCGTGTCTTCCTGCCCCGTGTCTTCCAGCTCAGAGCCTGTGTCCTCGACCTCGATCGAGCCGGAGAGCAGCTCGTACTTGACGGTGATGGCCATGCTCGGCCGAGGAATGGCGTAGCCATCGAAGACGATGGCGTTTTCAGCGGACGAGTACTGCCAGCCGTTCACCTCGCGACGGGGGATGCGCGCCCCCTCCACCAGCACCTCCAGCGATCCTGGTTGAGGCAGATCGTCCAGGATGAAGGTGTTCTGCAGGCCGGAGAGGTCGAGCCCGATGCGGATCAGGATCTCGCTGTAGTCGTTGTCGCAGATGGAGTCGGCGTAGCCATTGGTCTGTTCGGTGGCCATCAGGTAGCGGGTGCCCGGATCGGCAGCGGCCACGCCCGAGGCGCAGCCCGCGGGCAGGTTGCCCACGATGGAATGCACCACCACCTCGCCGCTGCCGCTGCCAAGCTGAAAGGCTGCGATGTAGGTCTCGATCTCTTCGGGAGAGTGGTCGTCTTCGTCGGAGACGAACACCACGTTCAGCTCGGCGCCGCTGCGGATGAAGTCCGGGTTGCGGCCTTCTTCCAGGGCCAGCTGCACGGCGGCGAAGCCCTGCTCGTCGCGAGAGCCGTAGGAGCCCACGTCGAGCGCGTCGAGGAAGGCCTGTGCCATGTCCTCGGTGTCGGGGTGGATGATCTCGCCGTTGAGCATGCCGGCGGTCTCGGATTCGACATCCGTGCTGATGACGCCGGCCTGGAAGTCGGCGTAGGAGCCCTCGAGCACCTCGACGAAGGCGCTGAAGTTGGCGGTCAGCAAGCCCTGCTCCTCGGCCATGGACGGAGAATCGTCCACTACGAAGAGCAAATCCGCGAAGGTGGAGACGTCAGCCTGGACGAAAGTCTGGCTGTATTGCACCTCTTGGAACTTGTAGTCGGTACAGGAATTCAGCAGGACGATAAGGGGGAGATAGTAGATTCTTTTCATCGCAATTGCCCGTGGGTCGTCTTGAAATTATCCTGCGATGGCCCCCCCTACGACCGGAAAATCGATATGTGGCTGTTTTTGACAGTTCTGGCCTGCGCGGATGGAGATACGGGAATCCAGGGCCAGCCGGATCCCTTGGACGTGGGGGCGCTGGTGGTGGAGCCCACCGAGATCACGCTGACCACCGGACCCGACGGGGGCGAGACCCACCAGTTCACGGCGATGGCGACCATGCTGGACGGGGAGGAGATGCAGGTGGACTTCGCCGAGTGGAGCGTCTCCAACAGCTCCGCGGGAGAGGTGGACGGGGACGGCATCTTCATGCCATCCATCGAGAACGGCGGGATCACATGGGTCACCGCCGAGTACGCCGGCTTCGAGTCCAACGCCACGGTGACGGTGGTCTACGAGGACGAGGTGGTGATCGACGACGCCGACGCGTCCCTCTTCGGTGGCAGCGAGACCGCCATGGAATCCGATCCCTGGTCCTACCCCTACGACGGCGTGGCCCTGCCGCGCAACACCCACAGCATCCACTTCCAGTGGCTCGACATGGGGGCGGATACCTACCGCCTGAGCTTCACCTCGCCCTTGAGCAATATCACCATCTACACCACCGACTACGGCTGGGCCTCGGCCGCCGAGCAGTGGCAGAACATCGCCGGCACCAACGCCGACGGGCAGGTGAGCGTGGAGCTGGGCGCGGCCGTGGACGGCCAGGTCTACGTGGCCGATCCCATCACCATCAACGTCAACCGCATGGATGCCCGGGGTACCATCTACTATTGGAGCTCCTCGGTGGAGGGGGTCAAGATGATCCCCTACGGCGGCGAAGCCGAGAACTACCTGTCAATGCTTGAGACCAACGGCTTCTGCATCGGTTGCCACGCGGTGTCCAACGGGCCCGATCACCTGCTGGCCTACACCCTGAAAGACTCCCCCGCCGACCAGGGCTGGCCCGAGATGGGCTACACCGAGATCCTCACGCTCGACGATCAGAGCGAGATCCTGACCTACGAGAGCGAGCAGTCCTCGAACCTGAAGGCCTTTTCGCCCGACAACACCATGATGCTCGGCGCGGCCGACGGTACGCTGCTGCTCTGGGACGCCCAGACCGGCGAGTTCCTGGCGGACGTCACCCCCTGGAACAGCGATGAGGACACGTTCTTCAAGATCAGTCAGGCCGAGTGGTCGCCCGACGGCAACCAGATCGCGGTGGTCATCCCCAAGCACATGATGATCGATGCCAATATCACCTGCGGACGCATCGCCTTGATGGACTACCTGGGGGGCACCAGCTTCGGCGATCCCGAGTTCATCATCGAGCCAGACGACTACTTCGACGACGAGATTCACAGCGCGTACTACCCGGCCTTCTCCCCGGACGGCGAGTGGATCGCCTTCAACATCTCCACGGGCAACTCCTACGACGACATCGACGCGGAGCTCTATGTGGCGCCGGCCACGGGCGGCGAGATCATCCGCCTGGACAACGCCAACCTGCAAGAGAACTTCAGCAACTCCTGGCCTCGCTGGGGCCCCCTGCCCGACGACGAGGTGCTCTGGCTCACCTTCTCCTCGCGCCGCGACTACGGCTACACCGCGATCTGGGGCGAGCCCCAGATCTGGGTGTCGGCTTTCGACACCGACGAGGCCTACGCGGGCGAAGATCCTTCCTCCCCGGCTTTCTGGCTTCCTGGCCAGGGGATCGAGGAGAACAACCACGTGCCTATCTGGATCGAATGAGACTCCTCCCGCTACTTCTGTTGTTCGCCTGCAAGGACGACGACTCGCACACCGAGGACGACGGCCTCTACGCCGAGAACTACATCGGCCCGGAAGGTACCTACTTGCAGTTCGGGCCCGAGGGCGATCCCCTCGGCGAGCCCAACCTGATCATGCGTCTCGACGCCAACCAGTGGGTGCTGCGTGAGGGCAGCGAGTGGGGCTCGGCCACCGACCTGGGTACCATGGTGGTGGATCTGACCGACGGCCTGCGCCTCGACGGTGAGCTGGTCCTACCGGCCCGGCTGCAGGAGGGCGAGATCCAGGAGGGGGTCGAGGTGGTCTCCATCGGTGAGCAGGATGTGTACTACGGCACCTTCCTGGACGCCGTGCGCAGCAGCGTGTCCGGTGAGCGTTGGCTGGGTGAGCAGGTCTTCGCCCGCGATCTGGGGCCCGTGCTGCTGCACTTCGACGGCATGGGCTGGGAGCTGGTGTACTACCTATAGCTCACACCAACCGGCGTAGCGCAGGGCGTGGATGCGGTGCATGGGGGGATCATACCCGAGCGCTTCGCCCCCGCCGTCGGCGCTGTTTGCGGCTCTTGGGCACCGGCTCGCGTCGCGGCTCGGGTTGGGCCTTTGCGCGCTGGCCGATTCCGGCGGCCGGCGGCAAGCGCGTCATGTTGCGCCGCGGTCCCATGTCCAGCAGCTGGCTGAAGCCCGCAGCTTGCAGAACGCGGCGCGCCTGTCCGCTGCGCGCTCCGCTGCGGCAGTAGAGCACCAGCGGATGGCCCTTGGGCCCCCGCGGCGGCAGGCTGCCCCCCAGCGCGGCCTGGGGGATGTTGAGGCCCCCCGTGTGGGGGGCGCCGTCTAACCCCCCGGGAGTTCGCACGTCGATCACCGGGGCGCCAGCCGCGATGGCCTGGGCGGTCCGCTCCAGGACAGCCGGCGAGCGGTAGCCCTTGAGCATGGTGAAGGCGACGAATGCCACGACGATCAAAACGATCCAGATCCAGGATTCCATAGCGGGTCGAGCTCCTCACGATGCGCTCAGTATGCCAGAGCCATCAACGCGCCGATCTGTTGCTCACCACCGGATGCGCGTCAGCTTCTCCACTGCGTCGAAGTGCCGATCCCGGCTGACCACAGGCATGGCGTGTTCACGACACAGGGCGGCGATCCAGCAGTCGTTTGTGGGGATGGGGCGACCCACCTGCCGCAGCTCCTGGCAGATAGCGGCGTAGCGCTCGCTGGTGCTGTCCATGATCGGGAGAACCTCCAGCTCGTCGAGGGCCCCGTGCAGCCAACGCTCGTAGGCTCGGCGATAGCGGGACTGGCGGATGCCGAAGCGATACTCGCCCAAGACGATGACGGGCAGGTAGAGCCGTTCCGCAGCCTGCAGCTGGACGAGCAGATCTTCATCGCCCTCCGCGAAGGCCGACAGCGCGTTGGTGTCCAGGATCATCGCCACAGCTCCTCGTCGACCCGCTCGAACTCCTCTTCGATCAGCGCGTCGATGCGAGCTGTCTCCTCCCGCAGGTGGCCGAGCCCCCCGAAGACCTTGAGCCAGGGGCGCTGCGTACCGCTTCCATCCATTCGCTTGAGCTCGGCCTCCAGGGCCCTGCTGACGATGGCGCGCAGCGTGACGCCCTCGCGAGCGGCTACAATCTTGGCCCTACGAAGAACCTGGTCCGGGATGTCGATGGTGGTCTTCATTGCCCATACTCCTATATGGGTTGTATACCCATAAATATGGCACACGGCCCCAGTGCCGTCAATGAGGCCCCCTCTTGTCCGGTGAACTTGAAAAACATTCTATCGGTCGATAGGTACCATTCGGTCCCGACTCCCTTCGGAGGAATCATGAGCACGAAGCACCCTGGAGTCCTGGCGGTCCTGGCCGGCGCAGGCCTGCTGGCAGCCTGTCAGCTGCCCCCTTCCGATCCCGGCGGCGAGCAGCAGGAGCAGCCCGAACAGGGCCCGGGCGACACCTGGGACGACAGCGGCGCCCCCGATGACAGCGGCGCCCCGGACGACAGCGGGGATCCGCCGCCCGACGACACGGGCGATCCGCTGCCCGACGACACGGGCGAACCGGCGGAGGAAGTGGAGTCCGTGGACTACCGCCTGCCAGGCGGTCGCGCGGTGGGCAGCTCCAGCCAGAGCGTGCGTGTCAGCTCGTCCTGCGCCATGGACGTGAAGGTCTTCTCGCCGAACGACGGGGCGCAGGGTCCCCTGATCATCCTCTCCCACGGCTTCTCCCGCGGCGCCACGCAGATGGAGGGTTGGGCGGAACACCTGGCCAGCTGGGGGCTGGAGGTGGCCACGCCCTCGCTCTGCCACGCCTCCATGTGGGACGCCGACCACGAGGCCAACGGTGTGGAGCTGGTGGCGTTGCGCGAGACGCTGGGGCATAGCTCGGCGGTCTACGCCGGCCACTCGGCCGGTGGGCTGGCCAGCCTGATTGCCGCGGCCCAGGACAGCGGCGCCGTAGCCGTCGTGGGTCTGGATGCCGTGGACTCGGATCGCCTGGGCCAGAGCTTCGCAGGCTCCGTCAGCGCGCCCGTGTACGGTCTCTTCGGCGAGTCCTCCAGCTGCAACGACTCCAATAGCGGCCTGAGCGCCTTCAGCTTGGCCTCTCAAGCCCAGCTCTACCGCGTTATCGAAGCCGACCATTGCGACTTCGAGAACGAGACGGACTGGCTATGCACGGCCTTCTGCAGCGGCAGCAACCAGCAGTTCGACGACGATCAGATCCAGGAAACCATCCGCGGCATGCTGACGGCGGCCAGCATGGGCGCCGCCGGGCTGGACGAGTGGGCCATCCCAGACTGGTGGGAAGGGGGCGTGTTCGGGCAGGAGCTGCTGGCGCAGGGCTCCTTGCAGGCGCTCTAGGCGCGGCCGGCTGCCAGACCCTGCGGTTCTTCTAGCTTGGCGGCCACGTGAAGCGGAATCTCCTGCTCGCTGCGCTGTTGGCCGGCTGCGACGATCAGCAGGCCGAGCTGGGCATCTGGCCTGCCACCATCTCCTTCGGGCAGCTGGAGCCCGGGCAGCTGGGGGAAGAGACCCTGCTCGTCAGCAACACGGGCGCCACCTCCCTGACCGTGCACTCCCTCTGGGCCAACCCGCCCTTCAGGACCCAGACGACCTCCCTCGAGCTCGAGCTGGATACCTACCAGGCCGTGGTGCTGACCGTGCAGGTCGACGAACCGGGGCCCGTCTCGGGGCCCTTGATCATCTCCTCCGACGATCCCAACAATCCCATCATGCAGGTCCCGCTGCGGGCCTATGTGCTGGGGGGGGACAGCGGGTCGGAGTAGGTGGAGCCGTGCTTCGCCGACCTCGCCGAGGCCACCATCCTGTTAGGTGAGCAGGCGTTCACTCAAACGGAGGCATCCCGGTGAAGACCAAACTGACCGAGCTCTTGGGCATCCGCCACCCCATCCTGGGCGGCACCATGATGGACCTGTCGCGCGCGCCCTTCGTGGCCGCCACCAGCCAAGCCGGCGCCCTGGGCATCCTGGCTTCGGCCATCTACAAGGACTACGACCTGTTCCGCGACGATCTCAAGGCCGTCAAGGATGTCACGGACCAGCCCTTCGCCGTCAACATCAACCTCTTCCCCATGATGGCCAAGCTGGACAACTTCCGCTACCTGGAGATCATGGCCGAGCAGGGGGTGAACATCGTCGAGACCTCGGGCTTCGCCCCCCCCGAGAAGCTCATCAAGCGCATCAAGGACTACGGCTTCACCTGGCTGCACAAGTGCGTGGGCGTGCGCTACGCCAAGAAGGCCGAGAAGCTGGGAGCCGATGCCGTCACGGTGGTGGGCTACGAAAACGGCGGCGCCACGGGCAACCTCAACGTCACCACCCTGGTGCTGGTGCCCTCCACGGTCGATGCGGTGGACATCCCGGTGGTGGGCGGCGGTGGCGTGGTGGACGGTCGCACGCTGCTGGCGGTGCTCTCGCTGGGCGCCGCCGGCGCCATCGTGGGCACGCGGCTGATGCTGGCCGAGGAATGCCCCATCCACCCGAACCTGAAGGCCGCCCTGCTGCAGGCCGACGAGCTGGACACCGACATCGTGATGCGCTCCGTGGGCTTCGCCCACCGCGTCTGGCTCAACGAGCCCTCCAAGAAGGTGGTCGAGCTGGAGAAGAAGGGCGCCGGCATCGCCGAGATCTACCCCTACGTGTCGGGCGAGGCGGCGCTGCGCATGTACCAGACCGGCGACATCAACGCCGGCAGCGTGTCCTGCTCCCAGGCCATCGGCCTGGTGCGCAAGGTCATGCCCATGGCCGAGATGCTGGACGAAATGGTGAGCGAAGCCGAAGCGCTGCACGCGGGGCTCTTCGCTTAGACGCCAAGCGCCCCCATGCCGGAGGAAACAGGGCGCGGGGCATGGGGGCGCGGCGGGGTGCGGAGCGCTACTGGCAGCAGGCCGCCTGTTCCACGGACAGGGCGGCGCTGCAGCGGGCGCTGGGCTGGGGCTCGCTGTCCGTGATGTGGCAGAAGAGCTCCACCAGGTGGGGGTCGAACTGGGTGCCGGCGTTGGCCCAGAGCTGGGCCAGGGCCTGGTCCCGCCCCATGGCGGAGCGGTAGGAGCGGTGGGAGGTCATGGCGTCATAGGCGTCAGCAATAGCGATCAGACGGCCTCCAAGGGGAATCTCCTCCCCCTTCAGTCCGCGGGGATAGCCCAGCCCGTCGTAGCGCTCGTGATGGCTGCCCACCATGGGGATGATGTGGTCCACGTAGCCCAGGGCGGCCAGGATGTGCTCCCCGATGCGCACATGCTCCTTGATGCAGCTCCACTCCTCGTCCGTCAAGGGCCCTTTCTTGTCCAGGATGCTGCGGTCCACTCCCATCTTGCCCACGTCGTGCAGGCCGGCGGCCAGGACGATCTCGGCGGTCTCTTGCTCGGGCAGCTCCAGGGCGCGGCAGAGCCGGCCCACCAGCCGGGTCACCCGGGAGCTGTGGCCGGCCGTGCGCTGGTCGCTGGAGGCCAGCATGGCCGCCAGGCGGGGCAGGGGGCTGTGGCTCGGCTGGGCGAGGCTCTGGGTGCCGGTGGGCCGAACTACCTGCGAGAGGAGCGGGCTGGGCTGCATGGGCATTCTCCTTGCGCGTGATGCAGAGACAACGTCAGGGGCGCTGCGTGGATATCGAAAGAAAAAGAAAAAAAGCTGCGGCTGGTGGCCGATTGGACGAGATGAGGCGTACCGCGCCCAGGTTGGCGAATCGGATTCCAGAGACGAAGGATGGCGTGGCGCAGGGTTGACGGGAAGTTGACATCTTTCGTCGATATGATCGCCGGGCCATGCAGTTCTCGTCACATGCAAGCCCTGAAGCCCAAGCCCCCCCCCTGCAAGTCGGAGCAGGAAGTGCCTGACGAGAAGGGGAGCGGCCTGTCGAAGCGGGACCTGGAAGACACCAGCACCGCTCGCCTGGCGCTGCTGGCGCTGGAAGGTTCACGGGATGCCTGGGACGAGCTGATTCGACGTTTCGACAAGCGTGTCGAGCTGAGCCTGCTGGCCCGGGGGGTGCACCCCCAGCTGGCCAGGGACCTGACGCAGGAGACCTGGGTTCGGCTGCTGCGGCAGCAGCACGCGGGCAAGCTGAAGGAGCTCAAGCTGCCCGGCCTGGCCATCGCCCAGGCCTGGTATCTGGCGCTGAGCCACTTCCGGCGTGCGGACCCCGCCCAGCCGAGCGGCACGGACAAGCTGCCGGAGGACGCGGACGGCGGGCCCTCGCCGGAGGCGGAGGTCCTGGGTCGCCAGCGGCTCCAGCTCGGCCTGCGAGAGGTGAAGAGCTGCCCGCCCCGGGCCAGGCGCATCTTCTTGATGGTGTACCAGCAGCACATGAGCTACGCGACCGTTGCCAGGCGGGAGGGGATCTCGCAGCAGCGCGTCCGGCAAACCCTCTGCGAGGTGCGGGCTCAGATCCGCGCCGCTTTGGAGGCAGAATGATGGCCAGCCAAGAACACCTGTCGCCCGAAGAGCTCGAGCTCTACGTGATGGACGACCTGGACCCGGCTCGGGTGGAGTCCTTCATCGCCCATGCCGGCGCCTGCGAGCGCTGCGGCAGGGCCCTGCAGCGCGCGGCCCAGGCCGAGCAGGCGTTGTACGAGCTGGCCGCCGAGGTCGCCCCGCTCCCCGATCCCGAGCCCCGCTGGCGGCGCTGGTGGTCTCTGGCTCTGTCGCGGCGCTGGTGGAACACGGCCTATCGTTGGCTGACCGGGCCGGCCCTGGCCTGCGCGGCCGCGGCGGGGATCGTGCTCTTCATGCAGAGCCCCGATCTGCAGCCGCTGACCGGCTACCAGCTGGAGGTCACGGGTGGCGAGCAAGAGACCCGCTCCGCGGTGGTGGAGGTCGTCGGACCGCGGACCTTCAAGGAGGGCAGCCAGCTGAAGCTGGTGCTGCGCCCGGAACAGAGCAGCGAGGTCGAACCCCAGGTGCTGGTCTACGTGGACGAGTTCCGTGCCGCCGCGCGACTGGAGGGCCTGAAGCTGCAGGTCTCCGACAGCGGATCGGTGCTGCTGCGCGGCAGCTTCGGGCAGGAGCTGGCGCTGCCCGCTGCCGGCTCCCACCAGCTGCTGGTGGCGCTGGCGCCAGCCGATGCGCCGCTGGAGCTCGACTCCCTGGAGCGCGCTCTGCACGGTGCCTCGGAAGCCTCCATCTGGCAGGTCTGGGTGGTGCCCATCGATGTGCGGACGGACTGAGCGCGGCTAGGGGCGCTGGAGAGGCATCAGTCCAGCTCCCGCACCTCGCCCGCGGCATTGACCCGGTAGACGCGCTCCTGGTCCTGTGCGCTCATGGTCACCTCGACGACGTCGCCGTCCGTCGCTGCGAAGGACAGCGTGAGCTCCAGCCCCGTGGTGGTGGTGACCAGGTAGCGCCCGGCGCGTGGCACCGGATCCGCGCCCTGCAGCTGTACGGCCTGCAGCTGTAGCGACCAGGCGCCGTCGCCCGGGTTCCATTCGCGCAGGCCGGCCACCTGCAGCCCGCCGTCCAGGCCCTGCTCGGCGTCCAGCAGCAGCTCGTCCCGCTCTCCGCTGGCGTCGATCACTCGCTCGTGATCGGCCCAGTGCAGCTCGTGCTCCAGCTGTCGCTGGGCGTTGTGATGTTCCCACAGGACCAGGCCTGCGCCGTCCAGCTGCGCCTGGCCGTCGTCCAGACCGGTCCAGCTGTGGTTGACCTGGGCCTGCTCCTCGTCGCTGACCTCCACGTCCAGCTCCACCAGGCCCGTGTAGCGTTGGCCCGCATGGCTGCAGCCCAGCTCCCCCAGATCGAGGGTCACTCGCTGATCCTGCACGCTGACCAGGGCGCAGGGCAGCTGCTCGGCCAGCTCGGATCCCAGCTGGGCGGCGGCGTCCGGGGGAGGCTGCCCCAGGGTGAACTGAGTGCTGAGCTCCACGAAGGCGGTGACCAGGGCCTCGCCCTTGCCCGAGGCCAGGGCCTGCTCCACCGCCTGCAGGGCCTCCTCGGCGCTGATGGGCTGGTTGCAGCCGAAGCAGACCAGGACCAGCGAGATGCGCGGGATGGATGACACGGCTTGTGTTCCTCCGGGAAAGGACATGATAGCGCGCCTTGTGCCGGTGCGAGACTCCGGCAGGAGGTCGTCCCGCTTGTCCTCGGCCCGCGATGCGCTCTGGAAGGTCCTGGCTGCCTGGGAGGCTCCGTTCTCGCTGCGCGTGGCCCAGGCGCGCCGCCCGACGCTCACGGGCTTGATGGTGGCCATCACCTGGTCGGGCACGGTCCTGATCTGGCTGCCGGGAGCTCTGGCGCTGGCCTGGCTGCGCATGCGCCCGCCTGGCCTTGTGCCCCAGGCCGGGGTGCTGTTGGAGGGCTTCTTCGCCGCCCTGCTCTCGCTGCTGTTGGGCCAGCTGCTCAAGCCCCTGCTGGGGCGGCCGCGGCCCTTTCAGGCGGAGCCGCGCCTGCGCCCTCTGGGCCCTTTGCCCCGGGACGCCTCCCTGCCTTCCACCCACGCTTCGGCTGCCGTGGCCTTGGCCGTGAGCCTTGCCCTGGCCGGGCATCCCTGGTGGCCCTTCGTGGCGGGCTGGGCGGCGTTGATCCTCTTTTCAAGGCTCTACCTGGGCGTGCACTACCCCAGCGACCTGCTGGCGGGCGGCCTGCTGGGCGCGCTCTGCGGGTGTGCGGACCTGGGACCATTGGCCGACGCGCTGCTGCCTCTCTGAGGCTTGGCGGACAGCCACGACCGGGACGGGTCATACTCCTGGTCCGATTCCCCGGGAGATTCCATGTGCCACTTCGCCCGCGTCCTGCTCTGTCTGTCCTGCCTGGCGCTGCTGTCCGGCTGCTACACCACCAAGTTCTACTTCGCCGACAACGACGGCAGCACCGGGGAAACCCACCGCGAGCTGCAGCACACCTTCTTCTGGGGCTTTCTCTCTCCAGGAAGGGTGAACCTGGACCGTCACTGCGGCAGCGCGGGGGTCAAGCGCGTCAAGAGCCAGGTGGGGGGTTGGGGGCTGCTGGCCAACTGGCTGACGGCGGGCATCTGGGTGCCTGTGACCGTGAAGGTCACCTGGGCGGAGTGAGGGACCAGGTCGATCATGCCCGAGCAACAGCAAGAACCACCCGCCGTTCAGCTCGAGCTGGAGCTGGAGCCCCGCATCTACCTGGCCGCGCAGCAGAACGGCGTACCCACGGTGCGCGAGCTGCTGCTGGAGAACGAAGGGCAGCAGGATCTGGAGGATCTGCGCCTGGCCCTGTTCACCGAGCCCGAGGTGAGCGAGCCCTGGGAGCTACGCCTGGACGCCCTGCCCGCGGGTGGGCGCTTCGCGCTCTCCGCTCCGGACCTGAGGCTGCACCCCAGCGCCCTGGCCGCGCAGCTGGAGCGCGTGAACGGCTTGCTGAGCCTGGAGCTGCGCGCGGGGGAGGCGCTGCTGGCGCGCCGCAGCTGGGACATCCAGCTGCTGGCCCCCAGGGAGTGGCCTGGCGTCAGCGTGCTGCCGGAGCTGCTGGCGGCCTGGGTGATGCCCAACGATCCGGCGCTGCGGCCGGTGCTGAAGGCGGCCAGCCTGCGTCTGGGTCAGGAGACCGGCGACGCCTCGCTGGCGGGATACCAGGGGCAGGACAAGCAGCGGGTGGCCCATATCGCGCAGGCCATCTACGACGCGCTGCGCGCCCTGGAGCTGGGCTACGTCAACCCGCCCGCCTCCTTTGAAGAGCACGGTCAGAAGCTGCGCCTGCCGGAAGAGGTGCTCGAAGGGGGGCTGGGCACCTGCATTGATCTCTCGCTGCTGCTGGCGGCCCTGCTGGAGCAGGTCGGCCTGCACCCGCTGCTGGTGCTGGTGCAGGGGCACGCCTTCGCGGGCGTCTGGCTGACCGACTACGCCCTGCCCCATCCGGCCCTGGACGATCCCATCCCCCTGCGCAAGCGCCTGCGTTTGGGCGAAGCCCTGGTCTTCGACGCCGCGGCCGTGGCCAGCGGCGCTCCCTTCGCCCGCGCCCAGCGCCTGGCGGAGCGCCACCTGGTCGACGCCGCCTCGTTCCACTACGCCATCGACGTGCACGCCGCGCGGCAGCACGGCATCCGGCCCCTGCAGCTGCAGGTGGAGCTCGTGGAAGAGGAGGGCGCGCCGGCGGCCCCGCTGCCCGGCCCGGAATCCCTGGCGCCCTTGAGCTTTCCCGAGCAGGAGCCGGCGCCAACGGCGGCCGGTGCCCCCACGCGACTGGAGCGCTGGAAGAGCAAGCTGCTGGACCTGACCCTGCGCAACCGGCTGCTCAACTTCCGTCAGAACAAGGGCACGGTGCAGCTGTTGGTGCCCGATCCGGGGCAGCTGGCTACGGCGTTGGCGCAGGACAAGGCGCTGGAGATCGGGCCGCGTCCGACGCTCTTCGAGCGGGACGATCCCCGCGATGTCCAGCTGGCCCAGGGTGTGGAACAGGAGGAGGCCCTGGAGCGCCACCTGCGTCAGACCCTGGGCCGCGGGCGCCTGCACGCCGACCTGGCCGACCAGGAGCTGCGCAAGCGCCTGCTGGAGATCTACCGCCGGGCGCGCAGCAGCCTGGAAGAGAGCGGGGCCATCACGCTCTACCTGGCCCTGGGCATGCTGCGCTGGTTCGAGGACGACGCCAGCTCCCAACCGCGGCTGGCCCCCGTGCTGCTGATGCCCGTCAGCCTGGAGCGGGGCGGCGGCAGCCAGCCCTTCACGCTGCGCCGGGCCCATGAAGAGACGCGGCTCAACGTCACCCTGCTCAAGAAGCTGGAGACGGACTTCGGTCTGGACGTGGCGGGTATGGAGGATCTGCTGCCCGAAGAAGGCGAGCCCGACCTGCCCAGCGTGCTGCACCGCTTCCGTCAACTGCTGCGCCACGAGGAGCGCTGGGAGGTGCTGGAGCTCTGCTACTTGGGCCGCTTCGCCTTCACCAAGTTCCTGATGTGGCTGGACCTGGAGGCCAAGACCGATCAGCTGCTTGAGAACCCTTTTGTGCGGCACATCTTCGAAGGGCGGGGGCAGGCCTTTCCCATGTTGGCCC
The DNA here is from genome assembly GCA_964454135.1 of uncultured Enterobacterales bacterium. Taxonomy (GTDB): domain Bacteria; phylum Myxococcota_A; class UBA796; order UBA796; family JAFGLY01; genus CAYVQL01. The sequence goes on from CAYVQL010000001.1 coordinate 25,546, forward strand.
AGCCCGTGGTCGAGGTGGATCGCCGGCCAGCCGCCGAGCTGCTGACGGTGGTGGACGCCGATCCCTCCCAGCTGTCGGCGGTCTACGCCGCCGAGGACGGCTCCTCCTTCGTGCTGCAGGGGCCCCCGGGCACCGGCAAGTCCCAGACCATCACCAACCTGGTGGCCCAGCTCTTGAGCCGCGGCAGGACCGTGCTCTTCGTGTCGGAGAAGATGGCGGCCCTGGACGTGGTGCGCCGCCGGCTGGATGCCGTGGGCCTGGGGCCCTTCTGCCTGGAGCTGCACTCGCACAAGGCCAACAAGCGAGCCGTGATGGAGCAGTTCAAGGAGGCCTTCGTGGCGGCGCAGTCCAAGGCGCCCGAGGGCTGGACCGCCCACGCCCAGCGGCTGGAGCGGGCCCGCGCGGAGCTGAACGACTTCGCCGCCCTGTTGGGGCGCAAGGGGCCCTTTGGCCTGTCGCTCTTCCAGGTCTGCGCCCGCCTGAGCGGCCTGCGGCAGGTTCCCTGGGTGCCCGCCGAATTCGGCGCCCTGGACGCCGTGGACACGCCTAGGTTGGAGCGCTTGCAGGGCCTGGCAGGGCAGCTGGCCGCGGACGCCCGCGAGGTGGGCGCCCTGGCCGCCCATCCCTGGAAGGGCGTGCGGCGGACCGAGTGGAGCCCGGCCTGGCAGCGCGAGGTGGAAGCCGCGCTGCAGGCGCTGCTGGCAAGGAACGAGCAGCTGGAGCGGGCTGCTGGCGAGGCCCAGAGACAGCTCGGGCTGCCCGAGCGCGTGCTGGACGGTGAGTGCGTCGCCGCGCTGCAGGCGCTCTGTGGCGCGCTGCTGCGCTCTCCGGCGCCCCCGCTGGCCATGGTGCAGGGTGGCAGCTTCAGGCAGATCCAGGAAGAGGTGCGGGGCTGGGCGGACTGCGCTGGCCGCCGCAGAGAGGGCTGGGAGGCGCTGGCCGAGCGCTTCGAGGAGCGCCTGCTTGAGCTGGATCTTCCCACTTTGCAGCTGCGCTTTCAGCGCTGGGCCACGGCCTTCTTCCTGCTGGCCTGGTTGATGCTCTGGGGCGCGCGGCGCGGCCTGCGGCTGGTGGCGCGCGGCGGGCGCCTGCCCGCCAACCGCCAGATCGCCGACGACCTGCAGCGGGCGCTGGCGGTGCGTTCCGAAGACGCCGCGCTGCAGGAGAACGACGCCAGGGCCCGTGCGCTCCTGGGCAGCTGCTGGCAGGGAGCGCAGACCGATCCGCAGCAGCTGGAGGCGCTGCTGGCCTGGGCTGGCCAGCTGCGCCGCGCCGCGCTGCAGGTGGCGCATCTCTGGCAACAGCCGGAGGCCCAGCAGCGCTTGGCCTTGCTGGCCAGCGACCACCAGGAGCTGCTGGCCCCGGACACGGCGCTGCGCGCGGGTCTGGAGTCCTTCGAGCGGGCCGCCCTGGCCTGGACGGAGGCGCGCGAGCGGCTGGCGGACCTGCTGGAGCTGGACGTGGCCCTGGCATGGGGGGAGCGCCCCGGTCCGCAGGCCCTGCGGGAGCGCCTGCCGGCCTGGCAGGGGCGCGGCGCCCAGCTGCGCGACTGGTGCGCCCTGCAGCGCAGCGCCCGGGGGCTCGAGGACGAGGGTCTGGGCGCCCTGGTGCGCGGCTTGTTCGAGGAAAGCCTGGCGCCCGCGGATCTGGCCCCGGTCCTGGAGCGCAGCGTCTACCAGTGGTGGTGGGAGGGCCGGGCGGCGGAGGAGCCCAGCCTGGCGCGCTTCCGCGGCATGGAGCACGAGCTGCGCATCGCCCGCTTCCGGGAGCTGGACCTGCAGGCCATGGAGCTGGCGCGGGCTGAGGTGCGCGCGCGTCTGGCGCAGCGGGCGCCCAGCCTGCACGTGCCCGGGGACGAGATGGCCCTGCTGCGGCGCCAGCTGCAGCTGCAGCGGCGCCATATGCCCCTGCGCAAGCTCTTCGCTCGCATTCCCACCACCCTGCGCCGGCTCAAGCCATGCCTGCTGATGAGCCCCTTGAGCGTGGCTCAGTACCTGGATCCATCGCTAGAGGGCTTCGACGTGGTGGTCTTCGACGAGGCTTCGCAGATCCCGCCCTGGGACGCGGTGGGGGCCATCGCCCGCGGCAGCCAGCTGGTGGTGGTGGGCGACTCGCGGCAGCTCCCCCCCACCTCGTTCTTCACCCGCGGCGAAGACGAGAGCGAGCTGGACGACTCGGACATGCAGGAGATGGAGAGCATCCTGGAGGAGGCCCTGGGCGCCGGCCTGCAAGAGCTGCCCCTGCGCTGGCACTACCGCAGCCGCCACGAGGCCCTGATCGCCTTTTCCAACCACCACTACTACCAGGGGCGCTTGCAGAGCCTGCCCTCGGCCGAGCAGGAGGTGCCCCACCTGGGCGTGCAGCTGCGCGCGGTGCCCGAGGGCTTCTACGATCGGGGCGGCCACCGCGACAACAGGGCCGAGGCCGAGGCCGTCGTGGCCGAGCTGGTGGCCCTGCTGAGCCAACCGAACCCGCCCTCGGTGGGCGTGGTCACCTTCAGCCTGCCCCAGCAGCGCCTGATCGAGGACCTGACGGACCAGGCACGGCAGGCCCATCCCGAGATCGAGGCGCAGTTCACCTCGGCCGCGGACGAGCCCGTCTTCGTGAAGAACCTGGAGAACGTGCAGGGAGACGAGCGCGACGTGATGCTGTTCAGCGTCTGCTACGGCCCGGATCGGGGCGGAAAGCTGACCATGAACTTCGGTCCCTTGAACCGCAAGGGGGGTGAGCGCAGGCTGAACGTGGCCATCACGCGCGCGCGGCAGCGCACCTTGGTCTTTGCCACCCTGCGGCCCGACCAGATCGACCTGCGGCGCACCCGGGCCCTGGGGGCCGCGCACCTCAAGGCCTACCTGGAGTACGCGGAGCGGGGCGTCGTCGCCTTGGATCGCAGCGCGTCCGAGGCGGTACCGGAGCCGCGGGGCTCGGTGCTGGAGCGGGAGCTGGAGGCCTTTTTGGCGCAGGAGGGTTGGGAGGTGCAGGCCCAGGTGGGCTGCTCAGGCTATCGCGTGGCCCTGGGCGTGGCCGATCCCGACCAGCCCGGCTCCTACCTGCTGGGCGTGGAGCTGGACGGGCCCATGTACCACGGCTCATCCTGCGCCAGGGAGCGCGACCGCCTGCGCCAGCAGGTGCTGGAGGGGCTGGGCTGGCGCCTGCACCGCATCTGGTCCGCGGACTGGTGGCTGGATCCCGAGGGTCAGCAGCAGAAGCTGCAAAGCCTGCTGTTCCGGGTCTTGGAGGAGGCCCGCGCGCGGCGCGCAGCCGAGCATGAGGAGCCCGATCCCCCAGCCGAGACCGGAGCCGAACCGCAGGAACCAAACGGGGAGGAGGAAGAAGAAGGGGAGGAGGAGTGCCTCAGCTTCGAGCAGCTGGCCGTCGCGCCGGCCGTGGAGCTGCCCGCCGAAGCGGGGCCCTACCCCGTGCTGGAGGCTCCTTCGCTGGGCGGGCCCGAGGACTTCCACGTTCCAGCTGCGAGCAAGGCGGTGGCACGGCGCCTGGCCCAGGTGGTCAGCCGCCAGGGGCCCATGGCCTTTGACGAGGCCTGCCGCCAGGTGATCGTCTGCTGGGGCATGTCCCGGCTGGGAGCGCGCATTCGCAGGCGCGTCGAGCGGGCTGTGAGCAGCCTGGCGCCCGCGGAGCGACCCCTGCGTCGTGGCGAATGGCTGTGGCCCGTGGAGGCGGATCCCGAGAGCTGGCGCGGCTTCCGCGTACCCCGCGAGGGCGCTGGCCTGCGGCCCCTGGAGCGCATCCCGCCCGAAGAGATCGCCAATGCCGCGGGCTGGGTGCTGCAGCGCGCGCTGTCCATCGGCGAGGAGGAGCTGCTGCGGGAGACCGCGGCGGTCTTTGGCGTCTCGCGCATGGGCAAGCGGGTGCGTGCTGTCGCCCTGGAGGGGCTGGACCGTCTGACGGAGCAGGGGCGTTGTCGGCGCGAGGGGGGGCGGTACAAGGTGGTGGCAGGGGAGAGGGGCTGAATCCACCCCTCTCCGGGGCCCAGAACCCGTGGACAGCGTCCGAGCGCTCCGCTACCTTTCCCACGATGAATGAACCTCGAAAGACCCTGGAGCTGGAGCTCTCCGGGCAGAAGCGCGTCCTTCTCCCTGGCGGGGGGCCATTCTGCATCGGGCGGGCACCGGACAACGATCTAGTGCTGATGGAGCCGCGGGTCTCCAGCCACCACGCCATCATCGAACCAACGGCGGCCGGCTGGTTCCTGCGTGACCTGGGCTCGCGCAACGGCTGCTACGTCAACACGCGGCGCGTGCAGTCGGCCTTTCTGGAAGACGGCGACCTGCTCTCGCTGGCCACCGTCAACTGCAGCGTTCGCCTGGTGCAGGGGGACAGCAGTGTCTTCTCCCAGGTGGAGATCGTGGGTCGCACCATGGGGCAGCGCGTGCACTCCAAGGTGGAGATGGCGCTGCAAGACGGTTTCCTGCCCGAAACCGATCAGCAAGACGAGGCGCTGCTGCGGCGGGACTACGAGAAGCTGCGCATCGCCCACGAGCTCTCCCGTTGGCTGGGCGTCGAGCGGGACATCGACCGCTTGCTGGACGGCGTGGTGTCCTACTGCATGAAGGTGCTGCCGGCCGATCACGCCGTAGCGCTCCTGATGGACCAGGATACCAACGAGGCGAAGATACGAGCCCTGCGCAGCCGCAGCGAGAAGGGCGAGCGCATCCCCATCTCGCGCTCGGTGGTGCGGAGGGTGCTCAAGACCGGAGACGCCCTGCTGCTGGAGGACATCAGCCAGGACGACTCGCTGCAGGAAGCGCCCTCTCTGCACTCGGCGGAGATCCGCTCGCTGCTGGTGGTGCCTCTGACCGTCAAGGGGCAGGTGCGGGGCATGCTGGTACTGGACAACCGCTCCGTCACCGCGGCCTTCGAGTCCAAGGACCTGCACCTGCTGATGGGCGTCGCGGGCCAGGCATCCCTGGCGCTGGAGCGCTCCGACCTGGTCTCGCGCATCGAAGAAGAGGTCTCCAAGAGCCTCTTCCTGTCGCGCTTCCTCTCGCCGGCCCTGGTGGACGAGGTGCGGCAGGGACAGCTGGAGCTGGGAATGCAGCCCCAGCTGCGCCATGTGGTGATCCTCTTCGCCGACATGCGCGGCTTCACCGCCTTTGCGGAGCGAGAGGGGCCCTCGCGCACAGCCGAGATGCTGAACGAGCACTTCACAAGCATGGAGCGGGTGGTGTTCGAGAACGGCGGCATCCTCGACAAGTTCGTGGGCGACGCCATGATGGCCATCTGGGGCTACCCGGAGCGCAGAGACGACGATGCCCAGCGCGCGCTGGACTGCGCCCTGGTCATGCAGCGCCGGCTGTCGGATGTGGCCGCGATGCGTCGAGCTCGGGGGCTGGATCCGGTGGGGGCGGGCGTGGCCCTGCACGCCGGCGAGGCCGTGGTGGGCTGCATCGGCTCCGAAAACCGCATGGACTTCACCGCCATCGGCGACACTGTCAACCTGGCGGCGCGCTTGAGCGGCGTGGCCGGGCCGGGCGAGGTGGTGGTGTCGGCCGAGGTGATGCAGGCGGCCAGCAGTGGTTTCACCTACGAGCCACGGCCACGCATTCAGGTCAAGGGGCGCCAGCAGGCCGTGGATGTCTACTGTGTCGAGAAAAAGGTGCCGGCGTCGACGGACGCACCCCAGTAGAGCTCAACCCGGCGGCATGTCACCGTCGATCTTGGTCTCGTCCTGGTAGGCGTCGATCACCAGGCGCAGCGCATCGAACTGGTGGGTGGAGGAGCCGGCGCTTTGCGCGAAGGCGTCGGCCAGGGCCTGCACCAGCTGGGCCTCGACAGCGCTCCAGTCTTCACCAGGGCGGAAGGCCTGCAGCGGGTAGCCGGCCAGGACGCCGTCCGCCACGGCCAGCGCTTCCTGGCTGCTCTCCTCCAGCCAGCGGGCCAGGGCGCGATCATCCACCGTGATCTCCAGGTGGTACTCGATCCACTCCCAGGACTCGCCAAAGCACAGGTACTGGCTGCCGCCGGACGGCAGCAGCACCTGCCACTCGTAGATGGCGGTGTCCGCGATGTCGCCATCGATCTGGTAGTAGTAGGTGCTTTCGCCGGAGTCGCCCCAGGGCGCGGCGCCCTTTTCCTCGCCCAGCTCGCAGCCGGCGCTGACCACGACGCTGACGGCCAGCCCGACGCCGGCCCGGCAGCCCTGGCGCTTGATGAGGCTGCCCAGGTCGGGGTAGGCGGGCGCTCGTTGGATAGAGATCTTCTTTCGTTGCATCGCTTCCTCGCTGGCCCTGCCTATGGGAGACTATAGCTGCGAAGAGACCCGGTCGCTGGTCAGAGCTTCGCGCACTGCGGCTTTGGCCAGCACCTGGGTGCTGTCGATCAAGGGCAGGGGAGACAGCGCGTCTGGCACGATGCCCGGCAGGTCCGTGCAACCCAGGATCACGGCCTGGGCCCCGGCCTGGGCCAGCGCGTCGATCAGGGCGACCATGCGCGGCCGGCAGTCCTGGGGCGCGGCGCCGCCCAGCCGGTCCAGGATGACGCCTGTGAGCTGCTCCTGCTGCTGGGGATCGGGCTCCAGGGCCTGGATGCCGCGCGCGGCCAGGGGCTGGCGGTACAGGCCCAGGCGCAGGGTCATGCTGGTGCCCAGCACCCCCACGCGTCGCCAGCCGCGAGAAGCCGCCACGGCCACGGCCTCCTCGGGCAGGTGCAGCAGGGGGATGGAGATGGACTCGGCCAGCGCGGGGTAGAAGACGTGCACCGTGTTGCAGGCCATGGCCACCATGTCGGCGCCCCTGGCCTGCAGCTGCTTGAGCTCCTGCTGCAGCTGGGCCACCAGCTGCGCCTCGTCCGGCTGCCACTCCACCACGTCGGGTGCGGGGACGCTGGTGATCAGCATGCGCGGGAACTCGTCGTCGTGCACGGCGCCGTAGCGACGCTGGAAGATGCCGATGATGGCCAGGTAGAGGTCGGCGGTGGCCGCAGGCCCCATGCCGCCGAGGATGCCGATGGTCTTCACTGCGCGCTGGTCCTTGGTGGTGGCCGGGGTGGGATTGGAGGGGCCACCTAACGCGCCTTGGACGGCCCGGTGGGGGCCTATGGGGGGGGGGTTCGTGCTGAGGGAATTTTCGCGGCCGCAGCTAAAGGCCACACGGGCCTGCCGGAGGCGGCGAACGGAGAATCAGCAGCTGGCGTCAGCGCTCCAGCGCCAGTTGCCTGCGCACCGTGGTGTGGAAGCAACGCTGCTGGCGTTCTTCCAACACCCAGGCCGCGCCCTCGGCGCGCAGCTCGGCCAACACGGCGCGCAGCAGGGGGCGCAGCGCCGGTTGATGGCAGTCTGCAAAGCGATCGGCCAGGCCCAGCCGGCCCAGGAGCCAGAGCAGCTGGGGCGGCAGCGGCCGCTCCCATTGCCCGTAGGAGAAGTCCACGGTGGTGCCGTAGAAGTGGGCGGAGCGGGCCGAAGCGTTGCCGTTCTTCTGCCGCAGGGCCTCCTGATCGGCCTGGGTGCGCAGCGCCGAGCTGATGGTGATGCGGTAGCTGGGCAGCCCATGCGCCGCGAGCCGCCGCTGGAAGCGGGCGCCCACCTCTTGCACCAGCGCCACGGCGTCGGGCGTCAGGTAGGGGACGCTATGGGTCAAGGTGGCGATGCGCAGGGTCTCGTCCTGCTCGAGGCGCTGTAGCGAGCGCCCATCGGGCAGCTGGGGAAGCTGTCCTTCCAGGGCCGAGCGGTCGGCCAGGGGGGCTGCCAGACCCAGGGCCCGCGCCGTGGGGATCTGCACACCGTTCTTGTCGTCCAGGACCGGTCTGTCGAGCTCGCTCACCAGGGTGGCCGCGGCGGCGCAGGAATTCCGGCGCAGGCCCAGGATCCGTGGTGTCATCCAGCAGAGCGAGGCCGTTGCCAGGCCTCCCAGCAGGACCAGGAGCGTCCCGCCCGCGAGAACGGCCAGGCAGCAGGAGCGGCGCGCGGGCGGCCTTTTTGTCTTGGGATCCGAGGAGACCATCCCCGCTGGTATCACGGTCGCGAGGGGCGCTTCGCAGCGCGCCGTTTCTCGCGGGAAATCGGGGGGCGTGCCGTCCGTTTTCCCGATAGCCTTGTTCGAAGCCCATGACCGGTCAACACGCAGACATCGCGGCCATCCGCGCCCGCTTGCTCACCATCATGCTCTACGGTGTGGCGGCGCTGGGGCTGCCGGTGGTCGTGACGAACGTCGTCGCCATGGCTCGCTTGGGCTTCTGGTTCTACCTGGTCTTCCTGGTGACCATCTGGCTGCAGTTGGTCATCTGCGCCATGGCGCGAGAGCGCCTGCCCTTCATCTTGCGTGCAGTTGTGCTGCTGGGCACGCTCTACGCCGCGGGAATCTGGGCCCTCGGTCGCTACGGCCTGGTGGGGGGCGGTCCCGTCTTGATGCTCTCCATCTCCGTGCTGGCCACGGTGCTCTTCGGCTTGCGCGCTGGTCTGGTGGTGGGGGTGATGGCCATGTTCACGATGAGCCTGGCAGGCCTGCTCTTCGTCCTGGATCTGGTGGAGCGCGATCCCAGGATCGAGACGGGCCTCGACAGCCATGGCGCCTGGCTATCCGTGACCCCGGTCTACGGCATGCTCACCGTCTCCCTGGTGCTGGCCACGGGCCTGTTGCAGCGGCGCCTGCTGGGTTCCCTGGCCGACCTGGGGGAGTCCGCCAGGTTGCTGGCCCGCGAGGTCTCCCAGCGCGCCGAGCTGCAGGCTGAGAAGAAGGAGCTCACCGATCAGCTGATCCAGGCCCAGAAGCTGGAGGCCCTGGGCCAGCTGGCGGGCGGCATCGCCCATGACTTCAACAACGTGCTGACCATCATCCGCGGGAACGCGGAGCTGGCCATGGCGCTCTCCCACGAAGGGAGCCTTGTGTCCCGCCGCCTGGAGCGCGTGCTCAACTCGGCGGATCGGGCCTCGGAGCTCACTGGGCGCCTGCTGGCGTTCTCCCGTCGGAAGGTGCTGGAGATGGCGCCCCTCTCCGTCCACGGTTGCATGTGCGAACTGGAGCCCATGTTGCGTCAGCTGATCGGCGAGGACGTGGAGCTCGTGCTGCGCCTGGAGGCCCGCTTCGACGGCGTGCTCGGCGATCGCAACCAGCTCGACCTGGTGGTGATGAACCTGGCGCTCAATGCCCGAGACGCCATGCCCGAGGGGGGGCGGCTCGTGCTGCGCAGCGAGGACGGGGGCGATGGCGGTCGCCTGCGGCTGCACGTGGAGGACACGGGCGTGGGCATGGACGAGGCCACCTGCCAGCGCGTGTTCGAGCCCTTCTTCACCACCAAGGAGCAGAGCAGGGGCACGGGCCTGGGGCTCACCATGGTCTACAACATCGTGCAGCAGCACAAGGGCAGTATCCACCTCCGCTCACGGCCCGGGCACGGCACGAGCTTCACGGTGGAGCTGCCCACCACTGCGGCGCGGCCCCCTGCAGTCGAGGCGACAGCTGCTCGTGAGCCTGTTCCGCGGGGCGACGAGACCGTGCTGCTGGTGGAAGACGAGGCGGATGTTCGCGAGACCACGCGCATCATGCTGGAGGAGCTGGGCTACCACGTCTACGAGGCCGCCACTCCCGAGCAGGCCATGGTGCTGGCGGAAGAGCTGCGGGGTCAGCTCGACCTGCTGCTCACCGACGTGGTCATGCCGGGCATCAATGGTCGCCAGCTGGCGGAACGCCTGCTGGAGAAACAGCCCGATCTGGCCGTGGTGTTCGCCTCCGGCTACACCGACGACGACGTGCTGCGGCGCGGAGTGGCCTCGGAGAAGGTGCATTTTCTGGCGAAGCCCTTCACTCCTGCCAGGCTGGCGTTGCGCCTGCGCGAGGCGCTTGAGGCCGACGACGACCCGCCAGACGTGACCGAGGAGATCACGATGCCGCGGGGGCGCTTGTGAGGGGACAGATGGCGGATTGAAGGAATGCGGCGCGGTCACGTCAGGTGCTGTGACGCTGCGACCGCGGAGCGAAACATGCTGGATCTCCTCACCGATCTCTTCGACTACCTGGACGAACGCTACGAGAGCATGCGCGATGCGCTGGCTGATTTCGGAGCTCGTGGGCGGCCGGGCTTGTAGATCTGCGCACGGCGTCCGGAGACAAGCGGCACCAGGCAGAGCCCAAGGACCAGCCAGGCCAGCCCGCGCGCGCGAGGTCCGGCCGCGCAGCCCTGGCAGCCCTCCTGCGATGGCGTCTCTTCCTCCTGCGCCAGGGTCAGGCGCCAGATGCGGGCGGCGTCCAGCCGCTCGCCTCCTTCCAGCGCGGTGATGCTGAGCTCGTGCCAGCGGTCCTCCAGGTCCTCGATGACGAGCGCCTCGCGGGCCTCGCCGGACTGGCCCTGCAGGGAGGCGTACCAGACCTGCTGGTCGTCGCTCGTCACCTGCAGCCCGCCGCCGTTCTGGTCGAAGAAGGCCAGCAGCTCCACGCCCACGCCCCGGAAGCGCAGCTCGAGCTGGGCGCCAGGCTCCAGTGCCCGCAGCCAGCCCTGCTCGTCCTGCTCTTCCTGCACCCAGTCCCAGCCGTGCAGCCAGGCCGGGTTGTCCTCTTCGTACCACTGCAGGGCGTGAATGAAATCCCAGGTCTCGCCCCGATCGCGGCTGACCCAGGCGCCGCCGTAGCCACCCACCGCCAGGGTGTCGTCCTGGGCGAAGTCGGGCGACAGGGCCAGGGCACGGGGCACGTCTTCGGTTGGACGCGCCAGGGCGTGCCAGCTCTCGCCGCCGTCCTCGCTGCGGAACCAGCCGCCGCTGGCCAGCAGGGCGAAGAGGGTCGGATCCGCCTGCCAATCCGGCGACAGGGCCACGTCGAAGACGGGCTGCCCTTGGAAGGCCACCTCCCGCGGATCTGCGTGCTGGCTGACCTCGAAGAGTCCATCCAGGGAGGCCACGAAGACCTTGCTGCCTTCGGGCGGGCTGGCCAGGCCGTAGACCGCCGAGCCCATCGTGGCGATGGCCTGCCAGCTCTGGCCACGATCCTGGGTCCGGTAGACCACGCCCCTGCCGTAGCAGGAGGCCCAGGCCGTGCCGTCGTCGATCCAGGCCTGCGAGAAGCTGATGGCCGTGCCGCGGGCGCCGCAGTTCTGGGTACGCCTGCCCTCGCTCCAGGTGCGTCCGTGATCGCGGGACCAGGCGAAGACGGCCTCGTCGTTCCGCTCGCCGCTGATGATCGCCAGGGGATCCTGGGCGTAGCCGGGCGCCAGGCGCACGCGTTCGGCCCGGCCCAGCGCATCGCTGCCCAGGGCCTGCCAGCTGCGACCGCCGTCGAGCGTGCCGAAGAGGTCGTCGGCGCTGGTGCTGAAGGCCACCGGTGCCTGGCCCCAGTCGTCAGAGGCTGCGGTGCGGCGCACGTAGGGCTTGGACAGAGCCCGGCTGACGGCCTGGGCCCGATCCAGCTCCAGGCCCACCAGCGTGATCCCGCTGCCGTAGGTGCCCAGGAGGGCCACCAGCGAGCCATCGTCGTCGCGGGACAGGGTCAGGGAGCGGATGTTCCAAGGGCCCTCGGTCTCCAGGGGGATCCAGGTCCGGCCGCCATCCTCGGAGCGCGCCGGACCTTCCCAGGAGGCCAGGTAGAGGTCCCCGGGGTGGTCCTGGACGATCTCGAAGTAGTGCACGTCGTCCGAGGGTTGATCGTGCTCGGGCTCCTCCAGGTACTGGGCTCGCAGGCTCCAGCTCGACCCGCCATCTTCGGAGCGCCAGACCGCCTGCGTCGTTCCCGCTGCCAGGACCAGGCCGCTACCCAGGTCCTCCACGACCGCCACCTGCGGCACGTCCAGGCTGGCGGCGTCCCAGCTCTGTCCCCCGTCTTCGGAGTGCCACAGTCCCTGGTCCAGGGTGGCCAGCCAGATGTTGCGTTGCTGGCCCAGGGAGACCTGGGCCGGCCAGCCGGGAGCCTGGCCGGCGAAGCTCCAGCTCCAGCCCCAGTCGTCGCTGAGCAGCACGCCGCCGGCGCCATCCACGGCCGCAGCGCGCCCGTCCTGGCTCCAGTCCGGAGACAGGTCCACGTCGATCAGGGGGGCGGCCGCGGGCGGACAGCGGCGCTCCCAGCTGCGACCTCCATCCTCGCTGAGCCAGATGCCCGAGCCCACGGCCAGGACCAGGCCGTCCTCCAGCACGGAAGACGAGGCCTCGATGTCGTTCACCAGGGCGTCAGAGGGGATGTCACCGTGCGTCTCGAAGCTGTCGCCGGCGTCTTCGCTGATGAGCAGCCCGCGGCCATCCGTGCCCACCAGCAGCAGCTGCTCGTCCAACAGGCGGCCGCTGGTCAGGGCGCAGCCCTCGCCATCCATCACGTAGCGCACGGCGAAGTCGCGCATGTTTTCGCTGCGCGCCACGTACCAGGCCTCCTCGCGCGCGATGGTGGTGATCAGCAGGCGCGGCTCGGGGCCTGGCGAGCGGGCCACCCAGGCGGCCACGTCGTGGGGGTAGTGGGCCAGGGCCTGGGCGGTGAGCAGCGGAGCCAGGAAGGGGCAGTGCATCGGGGGCCGGGATGCGGGGGCTTGGCATCCTACTGCGGGGGGGAGGATCCTGCAGGTGCCTGACGCTGAGTGCGGGCTGGAAGCTTCAGTCCCGCCTACGCCTGCGTCGCAGCAGCAGCCCACCCAGGGACAGCAGCAGCAGCGCGCCTGCGCCAGTTCCGTGGGCGGAGCTGCAGCCGCAGTTCTCCACGGCCTTCTTGCACTCGGGCTCGTCGCTGATCTGGTCCGCCTGCTGCAGCTGCAGCCCGGGCACCGCGTCGGCGCGGATCTGCTCGATGCGGTAATCGACGCAGTAGATCTGGCCGTCGTGCGCGCACTCGACGCAGGGCGTACCGAAGGACTCCATCAGCGCGCACATGTCGTCGCCGCTGGTCTTTCCGTCGATCACGTAGCCCGTCTCGCGGCAGTCGAGCTGGAAGGAGCAGGTGCCTGCGGCCATCTCGCTGCCGTCGTCGGAAAAGGTCCCGCTGACCACGGCGTTGTAGAGGTTGACCGGCATGTCGGGGTCGTCGAAGACGATATCCGCCGGCCCGCCGGTGAACCTGGGGGCCGAGCAGAAATCCGCCCCCTCGATCTGCGCCGTGGGCAGGCAGAGCTCCTGCTCGTTCTCGCTGTCCTCCTTCACCGTCGCGCCCATCAGATCGAGGGTCCAGTCCGCGCCCGGCTCCACGCCCAGCAGCAGGCTCTCGAGCATGATGTACTTGTCCATCAAGAGGTCGCCGATGCCCGGCGGCTCGACGATCTCGGCCACCTCGGCGTCGAGCACGTAGGCCGTCTGCAACACCGAGATATCGAAGCTGGGATCGCATTCCACCGTGGTGTCGCTGTCGCCGGGGGCGGTGTCGCCTTGCTTGGGGTCGCCTTCGGTGTCGCAGGCGGTGAGCAGCAGGACGATGAACAGCATGGCAGCTCCGGTCTGGGGGGCGGGTGTGGGTGTTGGGTGTATTTGACCGTGATTGGCGTGGGCGTCAAGCATCGACAGCGTGTCTTGTCTGGTGCTACGCTGTGAATGCGTGACGCACGTTCTCGGAGATCTCCCATGCGAAGCCCTGTGCTCGTTTTTTCGCTGGCGCTGGCTTGCTCCTGCTACGGCTCCTCGGATTCGGGGGGCGTGGTGTTCGGGGGCCCGGGCGCGCTGCAGGCGCGCTGGGGCTTGGATGGGCTGCGCGCTCGCCATGGCGAGGACGAGGTGGCGCTGCGTACGGTGGGCTACGGGGGGCTCGGCCTCGCTGCTGGGGAGCCGGCGCTGGGGCCTTGCGTCGTCGACCTCGATTCATCGGATTGTCAGCGACGGGCGGAGCTGAGCTACGAATCGCTGACCGAGCACTGGCAGCGACAGAGCCGGGGGCTGGAGCAGGGCTGGACGCTGTGGGAGCCGCCGGCCGCGGGCGAGGCGGCGCTGCGCCTGGAGCTGGTGGCCGGACAGCTGCTCTCCATCGACGCGGACGGGCTGGGCGCCACGCTGGCGGGCAGCCAGGGCGGGCGCTGGCGCTACGATGGGCTGGCGGCCTGGGATGCCGAGGGGCGGGCGGTCGAGGCTTGGTTGGAGGAGACCGCTGGGGGGCTGGAGATCCGGGCGGATGTGGCGCACGCGGCCTGGCCTGTGGAGGTGGATCCGGTGTTGAGCTGGGTCGAGGACAAGCTGAACGCGTCGGACTACGCCGAGCGTGACGAGTTCGGCTACGACCTGGATGGTGCGGGCGATCTGAACGGAGATGGCTTCGACGATATCGTGGTGGGGGCGCGCAACGACGACGAAATGGGTTCGCAGAGCGGATCCGTCTACCTGTACTACGGCAGCGTCTCGGGGGTGCGTGCCTCCAGCGAAGGCAAGCTGACGGCCTCGGATGGCGCGGAGGACGATGAGTTCGGCTATGCGGTGGCGGGTGCCGGGGACCTGGACGGGGATGGCTACGACGACATCGTGGTGAGTTCGATCAGGGGCGATGGCTCTGGGTATTTCGATGGAACCGCGTACCTCTACTACGGCAGCGACATGGGAGTGTTCGGTCATAGCGAGGTGCTGTTGTGGGCCTCGGACGGGAGTGGCTACGACGAATTCGGCTGGGACGTGGCCGGTGCTGGGGATCTGAACGGTGACGGCTTCGACGAGGTCGCGGTGGGCGCCCCGGTCCACCTGTCTTGCGGATCGGTCTACCTTTACTACGGCAGCGTCTCGGGGGCGCTGCCCGCCAACGAGGTCAAGCTGACGCACTCGGATCCTGCGGTGAATGACTGGTTCGGCCTGACGGTGTCAGGGGCTGGCGATCTGGATGGAGATGGCTACGGCGACCTGGTGGCAGGGGCGCCCTACGACGACGACAGGGGAGAACTCAGCGGATCGGCCTACGTCTACTACGGCGCCTCATCAGGAGCGCAGCTCTCCAGCGAGGACGAGCTGGTGGCTTCGGAAGGTATGGCGCACGACTACTTTGGCCATGCGGTGGCCTGCGCCGGAGACGTGGACGGTGACGGCTACAGCGATCTGGCCGTGGGCGCCTGGGGTGACGCCGACAACGGCAAGAAGAGCGGGGCGGCCTATCTGTTTCTCGGCAGCGCGTCCGGGATCGATCCTGCGAGCGAGACCTGGGTGGCACCGCCAGCTGCTGTGGACCACGACTACTTCGGTGAGGTGGCCGGCGCTGGCGACCTGGACGGGGACGGCTTCGACGACCTCGCAGTGGGGGCCTGGGGCGACGACGACAATGGCGCCTACGCCGGCGCCACCTACCTGTACTTCGGCGGTGCCAGCGGCCTGGATCTCGCCAGCGAGGTCAAGCTGACAGCATCGGACGGAGTTGGGGGCGAGTCCTTCGGCGCCACCCTGGCCGGCGCCGGAGACCTGGACGGGGATGGCTACGACGACCTGCTGGTCGGGGCCCGCAGAGACGACGATCTGGCTACGGACTGCGGTTCGATCTACCTGTACTACGGCGGCTGCCGCGACCTGGACGAGGACGGTCTTTGCAGCGACGAGGACTGCGACGACCACGACGCTACGGTGGGTGCCGCCTCCGATGTCTGGTACGCCGATGCGGACGGGGACGGCTACGGCGATCCCGGCGGCGCGCAGACCGCCTGCAAGCAGCCCTCGGGCTACGTCGACAACACTGGAGACTGCGACGACGGCGAGCCCCTGGCCTGGACCGGCGCCAGCGAGGTCTGCGACGGGGCGGACAACGACTGCGACGGGACCGTGGACGGGCCCCAGGCGGAGGGTGCCCAGAGCTGGTTCGCCGACGCCGATGGCGACGGCTTCACGGACGAGCAGGACAGCGTAGCGGACTGCGAGCCGCCCTCCGGCTACCTCGAGGCCTCCCAGGAGCCCGACTGCGACGACAGCGACGCCAGCGTGCACCCGGGCGCTGAGGAGATCGCGGGCGACGGCGTGGACCAGGACTGCGACGGCGAGGACGCGCAAGAGGAGCGACCCAGGGACTCGGGGGACGGGGAGGATGATGGGGAAGCTGTCGAGGGGAAGGGGGAGGGCTGTGAGGGTTGCGCGAGCGGGTCTGCGCCTGGAGCTGGCGGGTGGTTGCTGCTGGGGCTGCTGGGCGTGGCGCGTGTGCGCCGGGGGCGCTGTGCATGGAGGTCTCCGACGAACGAGCCGCTTGGATGGTAGGCTCCACCTATGATTCCCATCTGGCTGCTCTCCGCGGCCCTGGGCGCGACTCCCTGCGAGCTGCCGCCGGCGGAGAACCCGGAGCGCTGGTCGGAACCCCTCGCCATGGCGGGCCTGGAACAGGGCGCGGCCGGTGCCGCCCCCTCCATCCTGCTCGTCGACGAGGGGGAGTGGTGGAGCCTGCGCGTGCTGGATGACAGCGGCCTCGAGCGTGTCGTGCGCGTGCGCGCTCCCCAGGACGCCGCCGACCGCGAAGACCTGGCCTGGCTGGCCGCCAGCCTGGCGTTGCCGCTGGCGGGGCGGCTGGCCGCGTTGCAGCTCGGCGACAACCCCGAGCCCGAGGCTGCGGTGGAGCGCGTCCCGCAGCGAGCGGCGCGGCCGCCGCAGCCCGAGGCCGCAGCCCCCTCGGTGACGCCCGCGCCCGCCGTCGAGCAGGAACCGCCAGCCCCTGGACCCGAGCCCGCGCCCGGCCCCGCCCAGCAGGAGGTGGCACAGGTCCCCGTGGAGCCCGAGCCTGAGCCGTACAGCCCGCCCGCTTCCCCCTTGCGCGCCGGGCTGCTGCCCGCTGCAGTTCTGGGCACCGGCGCCACTCCCGGCAGCGAGCTGGGGATGGAGCTGGAGCTGAGCCTGGGGCGGGGCCGCTGGCTGGCGCTCGGCGGTTCCCTGCGTGGCGCCGTCGAGGTGGTCACCGGATCCAGCGTGCGCAGCTTCACGGCTCAGCAGATGACCCTGCTCGTCTGGCGGGATCTCGGCCTGGGAGGGCTCGGCGGCGGGCTCTCCGTGGCCGCCTCGTACCGGCATTTTCCAGGGGCAGGGGAGGGCATGGACAGCGGCTGGGTGCCCATGGCGGGCCTGGGCTTGCGCCGAGACCTCGCCCTGGGGCCGGGCCTGGTCGTGAGCCCGCGGCTCGCGCTGCAGGCCGACCTGCGCCGCACCGAGATCAGCTACGGCGGCCAGACCGAGGGGACGCTGCAGCCGCTGTGGGCCAGCCTGGGGCTGGGCCTGGGCTGGACCTCTGCAGGTTCGGGGCTTTGATGTCCGGGCCTTCGATCGCGGTCGCTTTGATCAAAACGGGTCGCTGACATCACCTGGAGAACATGGACACCGACAACGACACCACGCGCCTGGTCTCGGCCGCCATCGCGGGCGAGGCCCGGGCCTGGGAGCGCCTGGCCCAGACCTGGCTGCCCGTCGTGCACAGCTGGTGCCTGCGCCTGGGCGGGCCACGGCTGGATCCTGGTGACCTGACCCAGGAGATCTTCGTCATCGCGTTCACGCGGCTGCACCGGCTGCGGGATCCGCAGGCCTTTGCGGGCTGGATCCTGGGCATCACGCGCCGCGAGATCCTGCGCCAGGGCCGCCGGGCCTGGCTGCGCAGGTGGCTGCCCGGGTTCGCGGTGGAAGAGCGGGCCGCGCCGGGCGGGCCCCAGCAGGACAGCGAGCAGGCCCAGCTGATCCGGGAGGTCCAGCGCGTGCTGCAGCGCCTGCCCCAGCCCCAGCGCGAGGTGCTGGTGCTCTGCGACGTGGAGGAGCGGACCACGCGGGAGGTCTCCGAGCTGCTGGGCATCCCCCATGGCACCGTGCGCAGCCGCCTCCGCCTGGCTCGGGCGCGCTTCCGCAAGGAGGCCCAGGGGCGGCTTCCCTCGGCGCTGCCAGCAGACCTGGCCCAGGAGCGCTCCCCATGACCACCCACGAGGCCCTCTCGCGCTTCGCCCGCGCCACGGACACCACGGACCAGACCGCGCAGCGGTTGGCGGAGCAGCTGCGCGAGCGAGGGGTGCTGCAGGTCGGCGCCGAGCGTTGGGGGGCGGTCTTGCGTGCAAGGCCAGCTCGGTTGCCGGTCTTCAGGCGGCAGCGGATCAGGTGGCGCCCCTTGGTGGCCTTCTCCGTGGTGGTGCTGCTGCTGACGCTGGCGCTGGCCTACCTGCAGCGCCCCGCTCCTCCTCTCGCGTTCGACCGCCCGCTGAGCGCAGAGTCCCGCGTCCTGGAGCAGCCCTGGCCGGGCCTGGAGCTGGACTACCAGGGCCTGGGCCACCTCGAGGGCAGCCAGCGGGCTGCGACCATTCGCTGGGAGCAGGGGCGCGTGCAGGTGCAGCTGGAGTCTCCCGGCCAGCTGGTGCTGCGCACCCGCGAGGCCCTGGTGCGCGTGACGGGCACCCTCTTCGAGGTCCAGCGCGATGCCTTCGGCACCCAGGTGCAGGTCTCGCAGGGCAGCGTGCAGGTGGAGTGCGCCACGTCGCAGCGCCACGAGCTGGCGGCCGGGGAGCGCGCCAGCTGCGAGCCGGTCTCGGGGCCGGCGCTGCTGGGCATGGCGCGGCGGTTGCAGCGCGAGGGTGCGCCCGCGGCGCGTGTGCTGGCGGTGGTGGCGCGCGCCGAGGCGCTGCCGGCGCTGGACGAGCCCCTGCGCGGCGAGCTCTGCGTGGTGCGGCTGGAGGTGCTGCTGGCCGCGGAGCGTTTTGACGAGGCCCTGGCCACGGCGCGTGCCTACCTGGAGGCAGGGCACCAGGCACGCGCGCAGGAGATCGAGCTGTTGCTGCTGGCCTTGCAGGAACGGGCCTCGCAGCTGGAGGGGGGTACACCATGAGCTGTACGTTCCTGGCCATCCTGGCGGCCTGCTCGCCGCTGAAGATCGGCTATCCGGACGAGAGTGAGGGGATGGTCGAGCCCGTCGATAGCGGTTCGCCGGACTCCGCCACGACGGTGGACAGCGGCCTGGCCCCCTGCCAGGACGAGACCTGGCCCGACACGGCGGTCACCGTCCTGGACAGCTGCACCCTGCCCGTGGCCGAGTTCGAGCTGGTGGAGCTGTGGTCCACGGCAGATCCTGGGCTGGTGGGGGTGTCGACGCTGGCCGCGGGTCGCTTCGAGGACGCCGATGGCAGCGGCGATATCGGGCCGGCCGATCCGGTGTTGCTGCTGGCCATGCCCCACGGCACGTCCAGTTCTTCCACCTCTGGGCCTACCCTGCTCGACGGTGACGGGGACGTGATGAGCACGGTGCTCGAGTTCAATGGGGCCCATCGCTGCTACGCCACCGTGGGCGATCTGGACGGCACCCGCTCCGGCATGGAGGCCTTCCTGGGATGGTATTGGCACGCGAGTAATGCCGAGGTGGGGGGCATGGACGAGTTCGGACTGGTATGGCGTGCTGGTCTGGACGAGTCGTCGCTTGACGGCTACCCTTGGCTGCTAGATCTGGAGGCTGACGGTGTGCCCGAGGTGCTCTGGGGTGGGGCGGTCCGGGATCCCCTGACCGGGGAGATCCTGGTCGAGCTCGACGGAGCCAGCGACGATGGCCAAGCTGTGGCCGCCGACCTGGATCTCGACGGCCTGCCCGAGATCATCGCCAGCACCACCCAGGACGATGTCGTGATCTGGAACGTCGCAGGGGAGCGCCTCGCCAGCTTCGCGGGGTTTTCCTTCGACTATGGCCCCGCCCTCTTCGCCGTGGGAAACCTGGACGGGGACGAACAAGGCGAAGTTGTGGTCAGCAGCTATGGCCAGCTGTCCATCATCGAGCTGGATGGCACCGTCCGCGCGACCACCGAGAGCGGCTCCTCGACGGGGGCCCTGATGGGGTTGGCGGAGCTCGACGGCGACGAGCTACCGGAGATCGTGATCGACTACAACGGCGGCAGTGCCAAGGACGGCGCGGGCATCGCGGCCTATGATAGCGACCTCAGCCCGCTCTGGCGGCGCACAGCATCCCACCAATCCTGGTCGCCCTTCGCAGTAGCGGATCTGGACGCCGACGGCCTGCACGAGCTGGTGGTGCGCGACGGCCAGACTTTGCTCATCCTGGACGCCAGCGGTGAGCTGCTGGGCTGGACCGAGTCTCCCCAAGTAGGTGGCTATATGAGCACCCCGCTGGTGGCGGACATCGACGGCGACGATCTGGCGGAGATCGCCGTCGCCAGCAACGAGGGCTGGATGGCGGTCTACGAGAGCCCCACCGGTGGTTGGGCTGTGCGTGGGGCCGACCGGCCCTGGCCCGGGCTGGACCACTTTCCGGGAGATCGGGAGTACGACGGCAGCCTGCCCGCTGCGGGGGACGCGCACTGGCTGCGACCTGGAGAGAACGTCTGGCAGGGCCTGGCCGCGGGCGCGCCGGATCTGCCGGACCTGGGTCTGGAGCTGGCGGAGCGCTGTGTGCAGCCCGACGGCGGCACGCGCTTCACGGTCTACGTGGCCAACCACGGCCCGGCGGACCTGGAAGAGCCCGTGCAGCTGCGGCTCTCCCTGGCCGCCGACGGCAGCGAGCTGGCGCGGGCCGAGAGCCCGTCCTGCATTCCCTCGGGGAGCGCCAGCGCCCTGCAGCTGGAGGTGGCGCTGGAGGATCCGCAGGCAGCGCTCATCTTCAGCGTCGATGACGACGAGAGGGTGGCAGAATGCGCCGAGCTGGGCAACAGCCTGTCCTGGTCGGCCGACAAGGGGAGAGGACCATGAGAAGCGCGCTAGCACTTTTTGCCATCCTGGTCGCGGCCTGCATCGACAAGTCGGACTCCACTGCGGAGCTGGACAGTCCCCCCGACTCGCCCCCCGCGGATAGCGCAGACAGCGCGCCGGGACCTAACGACAGCGGCTACGACGCGGACGGCGACGGCTGGACCGCGGCCGCCGGCGACTGCGACGACGGCGATGCCGCCGTGCACCCCGAAGCTGCCGAGAGCTTCTGCGATGGCCTGGACAGCGACTGCGACGGCAGCGGCGAGCGCACCGTGGCCGTCTACCTGGAGCAGGAATACGACGATCTGCAGGGGGCGCTGGACGCGGCCCTGGAGGGCGGCACGGTGTTGGTCTGTCCTGGCAGTTGGACCGTGGAGGCCAGCGCGGCTCCAGTGCAGCCCCTCACCCTCGCATCCTGGTCCGGAAATACCGAGGACACCCTCTTGATGGGCGGAGGCGGGGATACCATCCTGAGCGTCGCGGGGCTGGCTGAGGTGACGCTGGAGGATCTGTCCTTCGCAGAGGGCAGCGGCATCTACGGGGGCGCGCTGTACATCGAGGACATTCCGCTCACGGCCCGGCGGGTGGTGTTCTCAGAGAACTGGGCCCTGGATGGCGGTGCGGTCTACGCGGAGATCGAGCGCTCGGTAGAGACTGCGCTGCTCTTCGAGGACTGCCTCTTCGAGGCCAACGTGGCCTCCAGCGAGGGTGGGGCCATCCGGATCGTGGTGGGGGCGGACGGGGAGCCCACCATGCACTCGGTGCAGCTCGTCGACTCGCAGTTCAATGGCAATAGCGCCAGCTTCCTGGGGGGGGCGCTGCGGTTCTATGGTGACGTGGCGACGCTGACGATCGAGGGCAGCAGCTTCGAGGGCAACAGCAGCACGGGCAACGGCGGCGCAGGAGCGGTCTACTTCAGCCCAGAGGACGGCGTTCTGAGCATCACAGACTCCGAGTTCACAGGCAACCAGGTCGATGATGATGGTTACATCGGGGCCGTGGGCGTTGCCGGGTCCGTGGTGGAGGTGGAGGTCGAGAGCAGCAGCTTTGTGGGCAATGTGGTGGGCGGGAATGGTGATACGAGCGCCATGTACGTCTGGATGCGCTCCGGATCGGCCAGCTTCCTGGACAGCGTCTTCGAGGGCAACCAGGCGGAATCTGGTGGTAGCCTCTCCCTGTACGTCGATGACGACCATTACCCTGAAGTGGCGCAGTTCAGCGTGACGGACAGCAGCTTCCTGCGCAACCTCGCCGATTACGACGCGGGATTGTCTGTGGACGGTTCGGGAAACGCCGTCGTGCGAGTGGAAGGCTGCAGCTTCGAGGAGAACGAGGCCTATGAGGCCGACGGAGCTGGATTCTCGGTCTCGATGAACGATGGCAGCTTGGACGTGGAGGTGAGAGACTGCGAATTCGTGGACAACACGGCCGCAGACGGTGGCGCGGGCATGTTCGTCTACGAGGACGGTGATGATTCGTTGACGCTGGCCATCAGCGACTGCTCCTTCGAAGGCAACAAGATCAGCGTCGACCACGGCAGTGGTGCGGGGCTCGAGATGCACCTCGATCACGGCGCGGTATCCATCTCCGACAGCGTCTTCGTGGACAACTACGCGACGAACGGGGGCGGTGCATTGAGCCTGTCTCTCGGCTCCTCCGACGTCCAATTGTCCGGCGTGGAGTTCGAGGACAACGTCGCCGACAGCCGCGGAGGAGCCATATATGCCTTTACGTCGAGCGACGGTGCGCTGCTCACCATCTCCTCCGGTTCCATCCTGCGCAATCAGGCCGAGTCCGGCGGCGGCGCCTACGTCTATGGCGCTCGGCTCGAGTCCCAGAAGGTCGACTGGGGCGACGGGGCCGACGACAACACGCCTGACGACCTCGCCCAGTGTGAGGCTCAGCTGGGCGCTGGCAGCAGCTTCGTGCTGGATGCTTCGGAGGGCTTGTACTGTGAATGAGCCGCCCGGCGAGCGGAGGGAGGAGGGAACATGAAGAGCGCTGCATTCGGATTCTCCCTGGCTTGCTTGGTCGCCGCATGCACCGACAAGCCCTCGGACTCCAGCGCGCTGCCGGAGAGCCCCCCCGGCTCCCCACCCGAAGACAGCGCGGACAGCGCGCCGAAACCGGCCGACACCGGCGACGACGCGGACGGCGACGGCTGGACCGCCGCCGACGGAGACTGCGACGACAGCGACGCCACCGTGCACCCCGAAGCTGCCGAGACCTTCTGCGACGGCCTGGACAGCGACTGCGACGGCAGCGGCGCGGCCGCCGCAGCCGTCTACCTGGACCAGGAGTACGACAGCCTGCAGGAGGCGCTGGACGCGGCCGTGGGGGGCGGCACGGTGCAGGTCTGTCCGGGCAGCTGGACCGCTGAGGCCAGCGCCGCCCCGGTGCAGCCCCTCACCCTCGCGTCCTGGTCCGGCAGCGCCGAGGAAACCGTGCTGTTGGGCACAGGCGGGGACGCCATCCTGAGCGTGGCGGGGGCGGCCGAGCTGACGCTGGAGGATCTGTCCTTCGCAGAGGGCAGCGGCATCTACGGGGGCGCGCTGCACATCGAGGACATCCCGCTCACGGCGCGGCGGGTGGTGTTTTCGGAGAACTGGGCCCTGGACGGCGGTGCGGTCTGCGCGCAGATCGAGCGCTCAGTGGAGACCACGCTGCTCTTCGAGGAGTGCTTCTTCGAGGCGAACGTGGCCTCCAGCGATGGCGGGGCCATGCGTATCGGTACGGGAGCGGACGCGGAGCCCACTGTGCACACCGTGCGCGTGGTCGATTCCCACTTCCAGGACAACAGCGCCGACGGGCTGGGGGGGGCTTGCGGCTGGGTGGCGACCTGGTGACGTTGGAGATCGAGGGCAGCAGCTTCGAGGGAAACAGCATCACGGGCAACGGCGGGTCGGCCGCGGTTCACTTCAGTCCTTCTGACGGCGTGGCGACCATCATGGACTCCGCGTTCACGGGCAACCAGGTCTCGGACGGCTACCAGGGAGCCATCGGCGTCAGTGGGTACGACCTGGAGGTCCAGGTGGAGGGCTGCAGCTTCCGGGAGAACATCATGGGCCAGGGCGGACCTAGCGCCATGTACGTCTTCATGTGGTCGGGTTCGGCCAGCTTCCAGGACTGCGTATTCGAGGGCAACCAGGCTCAGTCCGGGACCTTGATGCTCCACATCGACGACACGCCCTCGCTGGCGGAGTTCAGCATCGTGGACAGCAGCTTCCTGGGCAATACCGCGGAGGAATCGGCCGGGTTGGTTTTGTCCAGCGCGGGGTATGCGGAGGTTCGCGTTGAGGGCTGCAGCTTCGAGGAGAACGTGGCCTATGAGGACTTTGGCGCGGGGCTCACCACCTCCCTGAACGACGGCAGCATGGAGGCGGAGGTGAGCGACTGCATCTTCCTGGACAACAAGGCCGAGAACGCCGGCGCAGGCATATACGCCAGTGGAGACGGAGATGATGCTCTGACGCTGGCCTTGAGCGATTGCAGCTTCGAGGACAACCAGGCCTACAACGGCGCTGGCATGTACCTGGATCTCGAGACCGGCACCGCGTCCATCATGGACAGCGTCTTCGCGGACTACTACGCGACGAGTAGAGGCGGCGCATTGAGCCTGTACCCGGGATCAGCCGAGGTCACGTTGACGAACGTGGAATTCCAGGACAACAAGGCGGATACCTACGGAGGAGCCTTCTACGTCTTCGGCGACAGCGAGACGCAGGACGCATCGGTCACCATCTCCTCGGGCTCCATCCTGCGCAACCAGTCAGCCTCCGGAGGGGGTGCGCGCGTCTTCTACGCCCGGCTCGAATCCCAGGACACAGACTGGGGTGATGGAGCGGACGACAACGAGCCGGACGATGTGGCCACCTGCAAAGCCTAGCTCGGCGCCGCCAGCAGCTTCGTGCTGGACGCTTCCGAGGGATTGTACTGTGAATAGGCGCCTCTGGCGCAGCGCGGTAGGAAGCGACGACCACCATCCTCGCCGACAACAAGGCGGAGCCGCGAGGGGGGCGCTGCTGCTTCAGGTTTCTTATCGG
>CAYVQL010000001.1:50191-148976 GCA_964454135.1 uncultured Enterobacterales bacterium
GATCGGACGTCCAGGCCTCAGTGGCGCCTCACTGGCGCTCCAATGTCCGATCGGGGGCCCCGGGATCGGACGTCCAGGCCTCAGTGGCGCCTCACTGGCGCTCCAATGTCCGATCGGGAGCCCCGGGATCGGACGTCCAGGCCTCAGTGGTGCCTCACTGGCGCTCCAATGTCCGATCGGATCTCTCCGGGGCGGGCAAGCCCCACCGGCGCTGGCCTCAGCAGCGTCGCGACCTCCTCCGCGCACGCCCCAATCCCCCTCTACTCCCCCTCCCCAGCCCCCTCCTTCCTCTTCTTCAGCTCCAACGCCGTCTTCAGCCCCTTGTCCATGATCGTCCGTACCGCCAGCCTGAAGGGCGTCGCCACGTAGTAGCGCTTGCCCCACCTGCGAAGCGCCCCCTCGTCGATACGCACGCCCAGGCCCGGCTCCTGCGGCACGTCGATGGTCCCATCCGGGTTCACCTCGATGGGCGGGATGATCCCCTCCCGCCGCTCCGGGATCCACCCCGGCGGCTCGTAGGGGTACTCCAGGTTGTGCCTGTTCTCCCAGGCCGCGAAGGCGTGCAGGTTCACCAGCAGACCGATGCCGTTGGTCCAGGTGTGGGGTGAGAACCCCAGGCCGCGCTTGCGGCACTCGGCCATCACCATGCGCGACACTGTCAGGCCGCCACAGAAGCAGGCGTCGGGCTGGTACTTGTCCAGGCACTCGCGCTCGAACAGGGCGCGCAGCTCGTGCCAGTCGCCGTGCAGCTCGCCGCCGGTGATGGGCGTGCGCAGGCGCTTGCGCAGCGCAGCCATGCCGTCCCAGTCGTGCATGTCCAGCGGCTCCTCGATCCAGGCCAGGCCCAGGTCGTCGCAGGCCAGGCCGAACTCGGTGGCGTAGTCCAGGTCCCAGACAGGCGTAGGATCGATCAAGGAGACGGGCCACCCCTGGTTGGCGTCCACGCCGATTTCGAAGTCGTCGCCCAGCTCCCGGCGCACCTCGCGCAGGATGCTGACGTCGTCCTTGCGCTCCGGGTCCTTGACGCGGATCTTGACCGACTGGATGCCCTTTTCCCGGATGTCGTCCAGCCAGGGCTTGCGCTCCTCGATGCTGCGCAGCTCGCCCGACGAGGCGTAGACCGCGGCGCGCTCCACGGTCTCTTCCTTCTGCCGCAGCAGCTTGTAGACCGGCTTACCCGCCAGCTTGCCCCGCAGATCCCAAAAAGCGTTCTCCAGCCACCAGTTGCGCCAGCCCAGGTAGGAGGCCTCGCGCAGGCGCTTGCGCACGGCGTCCATGTCCTCCACATCGAGGCCCAGCAGGAAGGGCCCCAGCAGGTCGCCCAGGCCCTGCCGCTCGCGGCTGAAGGCGTTGCCCGCGGCCACGCCCTCCATGCCGTCGTCGGTGAACAGGCGCACCAGGGTGTAGCGCACGGCCGTCTGGGGGTAGCCCGGGATCCAGGAGGGCCAGAAGGGGGCGGTCAGGGGAACGCTCACGTGGTGCAGCTCGATGCGTTCGATCTTGCTCATGGGCGCTTTCTCCTGGTTGCGGTAGGGGCGGAGGAGGATCGCATTCTATCGCGAACCAGTCTCCGCTCGTTACACTCCGCTCAACCCCGGAGCCCGCCATGTCCCTTCGCCTCGCCCTCCTTCCTCTGCTCCTCAGCGGCTGCAGCTGCAACGAGGAACCCAAGGACAAATCCCCCAGCGAAGACAGCGGCGGCCCGCCACAAAAAGAGACGGACTACCCAGAAGACACGGCCCCCCCCGATGACAGCGCGCCCCCCAATCCCGATCCCCCCGAGGTGATCGAGGCGCAGGAGGGCAGCGTGGGCGTGCTGATCCGGGAACCCAGCACCTCCAACCGTTGCCAGGCCGATACGGAGAAGATAGCGCTGATCGGCAGCGCCAGCGGCGACGTGGAGCAGGTGACCTGGGCCATCGACGGCGGCGCCTCGGGGCTGGCCGACGGCACTGCGGAATGGAGCGCCGAGGTCGAGCTCCAGGAGGGCTTGAACTTGCTCAGCGTGGAGGCCAGCAGCGCCAGCGGCGATCTGGCCACGGCCGGGCTGCGGGTGCTCTGGCAGCCCGATGTGCGCTTCGACGGCCAGCCGCGCCTAGGCGCCTTCCTGGCCCAGCCGGGCCAGGAGCTCTCCTTCGAGCTGGGCGTGCAGGCCGACGGCGCCATCTCGGGGGCCGCCGGGCATCTGAGCTGCGCTATCGCTGGAGAGAGCGGCTTCGTGCTGAGCGAGGCGGGGCAGGATGGCGAGTACGTCCTGTTCCAGGGCACGCTCCAGGCTCCCTCCGAAGCCGACGAGTGCGACGCCTGGATGGAGCTGGAGGTGGACGGCGCGGCTCGCCAATCCCTGGCTTCGGCCTTGTGGATCCGCGAGCAGCCCAGCGAGGAGCGCATCGACGAGCTGGCGGATCTGCAGCTGGATCTGGCCGCCCTGGCCGGTGAGACCGCCGGCGACTGGGACGCCACCTGGACCGCCGTGCTGCCCGAGCTGCTGGCCCGCAGCGACCTGGACCGGGTCTGGTACACGGGCGAGGGCATCTTCTGGTTGACGGACGAGGGCCTGTGGTACGCCCTGGGCGGCTTTCCCTCGTACCACGAGGACTACTACACGGGGAAGGAAGAGACCCCGGCCCCCGCCCCGCCCGCACCTCCACCCCCCAGCAGCTGCGGCGGCGAGGGCGGCGACGACATCCCCAAGGCGCTCTACCTCTACACCACCGATCCCGAGTTCCCCCACTTCAAAGACCCCTATCCCCCCGACGAGCTGCAGAGCTGGGCCGAACAGAGCGGCTGCGTGGACAGCGAGAACGTGCACCTGGCAGGGCGCGCGGCGGGCGACGAGCAGTACATCGAGCAGATCGCCGACCTGGGCGGCGGCATCGTCGTGTTGGAGGGCCACGGCAACAACCTGCCCGCCGGCTGGATGCCTGAAGGCTGGCCTCCGCCAACAGGCCTGCCCTACTGGTATCCCACGGGCCATCCGCTGGGCCCCATCGCCATCCAGGTGCGCGACTTCGAGTGGTGCGAGCTGGAGCTGGGCGGCGCCCACTCCGCGGCCTGCAAGGCGGTCTACCAAACGATGCAAACTCTGTACGGGCCCATGGTGATCCACGCCGTCTCGCCCCACGATCCCAGCAAGGCCAAGCTGCGCATCTTCGGCATCGGCGGCTTGTTCCACGACGAGATCCCGGACGGCGCCCTGGAGGGCGCGGTGGTGCTGCTGTCCAACTGCCGCTCGGCCTCCAACAACTCCATGCACAGCGTCTTCACCGAAAAGGGCGCCTCCACCGTGCTGGGCTTCACCGACATCACCATCATCTCCTACATGGCCGCCTACGAGAATGGGCTCTTCGGCTACCTGCTGCAGGCCTATCCGGGCTCGGCCGTGGCCCCGGAGGAGCCCCTGATCGTCGGCGAGGCCCACGCCGCCTCCATGGACGACCTGAACTGGGAGAACGACAACACCTGGGCCGCCAGCCATCCCGAGGACAAGGTGGCCCAGGCCGTGGCCGCGGCCAAGCCCAACGGGCCCTCCGAGCCACAGCTGGAGGGCAGCCCCGATCCCGGGCTCTCCTGCTGCTCGCGCCTGCCCGCCAACCTGGCGGGCTCGGCCACGCTCAGTATCAGCGGCGCCGCGGGCTACACCGGCTTCGGCAGCTCCATGTCGGCGCTGGGCGACATCGACGTCGACGGCAGCGCCGACTTCGTCGTGGGCAACAGCCAGGCCTACGGCACGGGCGTGGCCTGGGTCTTCTCCGGCGCCCAGCTGCAGGGGCTGACCGGCAGCGTCAGCGCCGAAGACAGCGCCCTGGCCTCGATCCAGGGCGCATCCGGCGACGACGCGGGCTGGAAAGTGGCCGGGGTGGGCGACACGAACCTGGACGGCCACGACGACCTGTGGATCGGGGCACCCGGCGCCAACTCCGACGCCGGGGCCGGCTGGCTGGTCACCGGGCCCCTGACCGGTGGCCTGGCCGTGGTGACCGGCTCTGTGGTGGGCGCCGAGGCCTACGACCAGGCGGGCTACTCGATCTCCTCCGCCCTCTTCCCCAGCGGGACCGACGGCAGCGCCGACGCCAACGGCGACGGCTACCACGACCTGCTGCTGGGGGCCTACAAGGCCAACCCCAGCGACGGCACCATGAGCAACTGGAGCGGGGCCGCCTACCTCTTCCACGGCCCCTTGACCGGCACCTGGAGCGCGGACCAGGCCTACGCCAGCTTCTGGGGCGAGAAGAGCTACGGCTACCTGGGCTTCAACGTGGGCATGCTGGGGGACATGGACGGGGACGGCTACGCCGAGGTGGCAGTGCACGAGGCCGACTACATGGGCAACGCCGCTTCGGTCTCGGTCTGGGAGGGGCCGGTGGCCGCGGGCGTGCACCAGATCGGCGGGGCCGACGGCGCCATGTTCGCCAGCCGGGGTGCCTCGGATCTGGTGCCGGGCTGCGCCGGCGACGTGGACAGCGATGGCTACCTGGACGCCTTCGTAGGCAACTCCAGCAGCGCGCAGATCTCCATCGTGCTGGGGGGTGCCATCGTGGCCTGGCCCGGCAACTTGAGCGCCGCCGATGTGCTGCTCTCCGAGAGCAGCGGCTCCACGGCGGGCGACACGGTGGCCTCGGCCGGCGACCTGGACTGCGATGGCCATGACGACCTGCTGGTGGGCGCGCCCTTCTCCAGCCAGGGCGTGGGCTACGCGGGTGCCGCCTACTTGATGATGGGGCCGCTGCAGGCCGGCTCCTACAGCCTGCTGTCCGCCGACAGCGTCATCACGGGCAGCAGCTTCTCCGACTATATGGGCGCCGCCGTGGCGGGGGTGGGCGATGTCAGCGGCGGCGGCTGCGCCGACGTGGCCATCACCTCGGCCTACGGCTCGAGCACGGGCTACCTGCAGCTCTTCTTTCCCGAGGCGGAGCTCTGAGAGCCCGCCCGCGGCCGCTGCGCGCTCAGGTCGGCTGGGCGAAGAGCTCGGTCTTCAACCTGGCCCGCAAGCGGCGGTAGTCCCCGGTGAGCTGGCCGACGAGCATGCGCTGCATGGCTTGGGCGATGGGGGCGTTTGACCGCATCAGCATGCGGGCCACGTTCACGGGCAGCGAGGCCACGGTGACGGGGCCCGCTGCACGGCAGCTGGCGGAGCGCGGGCCATCGTCCGCCAGCGCGATGATGCCGAAGAGGCTCACTGGGTGGATGACCGCCAGCTCGCGCTGGCTGCTGCCGCGGGTGACTGCGATGCGACCTTCGAGCAGGACGTAGATCGTGTCGGCCTTGCGGTCCTCTTCGATCACCAGGTGGCCGTCGGGGTGTCGCTGCACGAGGACGGCGTCGGCCAGGCACTGCAGGTCGGTCTGCGACAAGCTCGAGATCTGGGGGAGCTTGCGGATGGCTTCAAGGAGTTCCATGCTCAGCTCCCTCGTGCGCCGAAGAGCTCGCGCAGGCTCCCCAGGGTGGTCTGCGGCATCGGGGAAGACAGCGTGGCGACGTCGCGCCCCCCGCTGCGGAGCGCTTCGATCTGCTCGTTGCCGGCCCGGATGCGTCTGGCCAGCACGCGGCACAGCCCCAGGCGGATGGCCCCGGCCAGGATGGGGTTCTTCTCTTCCAGCTCCTGGAAGCGGTCCTGGTTCAGGACCAGCAGTTGGCACTTGGTGATGGGCTGTACGGTGGCACCGGCCTCGAGACCGTCGAGGAAGCCCACCTCGCCCAGGACCGCGCCTGGGTAGACCATGCCGATGACGGCTTCCTTGCCGGCCTGCTGCAGAAAGACGCGCAGCGCGCCGTCCAGCACCAGGTAGAGCTCGTCGGAGACGAAACCCTCCTGCAGCAGGGTGCTGCCAGTGTTGGCCCTGCGTTCCTCGAGCGCCTCGAGCAGGCGCAGGGTCTGGCCCTTGTCGAGGAAGGCGGAGAGATCCTCGAACAGACTGGAGAAGAGACGAGGCTCGACGCTCATGGGATACGATCCTGAAGAAGTGGCATGCGAATCCGTACCGACGAAGGTCCGTTTTGGCAAGCAGGCAGTCGAAAAACCCGGCCTGGCCGCCGGCATGGGGCGTAGCCACCACCAGGCCCGCCTGTTCGCCAGCGCGTGATAGGCCACGGGAGAACGCGCCCGGAGGCTCTCCATGCTCGCCCTCGTCCTGTCGCTGCAGCTCGCCAGTCCCTGCCTTGCCCAGGACGCCAGCTTTCTGATGCTGGGAAACAGCTACACCCAGCAGAATGACCTGCAGCTGTTGCTGGCCCAGGCGCTGCAGGATGTGGTCCCGAGCTGGGAGCAGGTGGAAGGCCAACGTCAGACCCAGGGCGGCGCCACCCTGGCCGATCACGCGGCGCAAGCCGACGGCAGCATGGGGGAGACGCGCTGGAGGGAGCTGCTGGTCACCGGGAAGGAGGCCGGCAGCTGGGACTTCGTGGCGCTGCAGGACCAGAGCCAGATCCCTGGATTCCCCGAGCACAATCCCTATTGGGTCGCCAGCCGCGATGGCGCCGTCATCCTGGACGGCCTTGTGGCCGACGGTGACGGGGACATCGTCTTCCTGCTGACCTGGGGCCGGCGGGACGGTGACAGCAGCAACCCGGAGCTCTACCCCGACTTCGGCACCATGCAGGAGCGGCTGCTGGAGGGCTACCTGGCCTATGCCGCGGCGGTCTCCAGCGAGAAGCGGCAGGCCTGGATCATCCCGGCCGGCCTGGCCTTCGCGGCAGTCCATGACGATCTGCTGGCCAAGGGCCAGGATCCGACCGAGGAAGGAACGCTCTTCTTCGGCCTGTACGCCGCCGACGGCAGCCACCCCAGCCCGACCGGCTCCTACCTGGCCGCGCTGACCGGCGCCGTGGCCTTGACAGGGCGCAGCGCCATGAGCGCCTCCATTCCCGAGGGGATCGACGAGCAGGGTGCCGCCAGCCTGCAAGCGGCCGCGGAGCAGGCCGTGTTCGACGACCCCTTCGGCCAGATCCCCTATCCCTGGGCCTGGGACTACGCGGACTGGACGCAGCCCGACGACGTCGAGGCCGCGGGCTTCGTGATCTCCGACCCAGCGTTGCGCCCGCTGGTGCGGGTGGAGGAAGAGGTGCATATCGAGGGCGACCTGCTGCTGGGCGCGCTGCACGGGGGTGCGCTGCAGGGCGCTGGCCGTCTGCTGCTCCGCAAGGGCGCCGAGGTCCAGGTGGACGGCGCGCTGCAGCTGGGCCACGACGGCGAGGGCGAGCTGGTGGTAGAAGGCGGCAGCATCAGCGCCGCGCAGCTGCAGCTGGGCAATACCGCGGGTTCTCTGGGAAGCCTGGTCTTGAGCGCAGGCAGCGTGAGCGTGGGCGCGGCGGCGCAGGGCAACGGTACGGCTCAGCTGCTGCTTCAAGGCGGCGACCTCAGCCTGGAGAGCGGAGAGCTGGCAGGGCTGGAACACAGCGCGGGCAGCTTGCAGATCACGGGGGCGCTGCGCCTCGGCTCGGACTACGCGCTGCAGGAATCCGCCAGCCTGCTGCTGGCCCCCCAACCAGAAGGCGAAGTCCCCCTGACGGTGGAGGGGGCCGCAATCCTGCAGGGCACGCTCACCCTCGACCTGCAGCAGGTCGACGGCCAGGACGGCCGGGCGGACCTGGTGGCGGCCGCCACCATCGTGGCCGAGCAGCTCTCCTGCGCCCTGGAGCAGGGCTACGCCCTGGAGCTCGAGAAGAGGCAGGAGGGTCAGGCCCTGGTCCTGGTCCGGAGCGGGGACAGCGGCGGCGCGGACAGCGGCGCGGACAGCCCGCCAGCGGACAGCCGGCCAGCGGACAGCGCGGGAGAGGGGCAGGACGGAACGCCGGACGAGGGCTGCGCCTGCGGACATGGGGGCCCGTTTGGGGCGGCCTGGGCCTGGCTGGGGGCGCTGCTGCTCGGGACAGCGCGGCGAGGGAGAGCGCCGACCATCTCCCCCAGCTCCCCCAACAGCGGATCACCCGGGAGTGAGCGGTGACGCTGCCGTGGATCCTGGCCCTGGCTGCCTCCGCGTTGGTGGCCAGCGACGATCCTGCCCTGGAGAGCCTGCGCCTGCCCTGTCAGCGCTTCACGCTGGGCAACGGCCTGCAGGTGGTGCTGCACGAGGATCGCCGCAGCCCCCTGGTGGCCCTGCACCTGCTGGTGCGGGTCGGCTCGGCCGACGACCCCGCGGGCGCCCCCGGAGCGGCGCACCTGCTGGAGCACATGATGTTCGAGGGCTCGGCCAACGCGCCGGGCCAGGCCTACGACCTGCTGCTGGGCCAGGCCGGGGGCGACGCCAACGCCTGGACCGACCGCGATCTCACGGCCTACCAAGTGCTGCTCTCCCCTGGCGCCCTGGAGCGGGCGCTCTACCTCGAGTCGGATCGCCTGGGGTGGCTCAGCCTGGATCCCCAGCGCCTGGCCGTGCAGCGCAGCGTGGTGTTGGAGGAGCGCGCGCAGCTGCTCGACACGCCCCACGGCGCCGACGCCCTGCAGCTGGCCCGAGCCCTCTACCCGACCGGCCACCCCTACCACGGGCATGTGATGGGTTCGCCCCTGGAAGAGGGCGGCGCCGAGCTGCGTGGCGCGGACCGCGAGGCGCTGGTGGCGTTCTTCGAGGGGCGCTACGCGCCGCAGCGCTGTTCTCTGGTGCTGGCCGGTGACCTGGATCCCCAGGCCGCCGAGGCGCTGGTGAGGCGCTGGTTTGCAGACCTGCCGGCCCGCAAGACGGCCCCGCGCGCCGTGGCCGAGCTGCCGGCGCTGGAGGGCGAGCTGCGGCGCCTGCACCTGGCCGATGCCGCGGATCGCACGCTCTACCTGGCCTGGCGCGGTCCTCCCGAGGGCCACGCCGACGAGGCCGCCCTGGCCGTGGCCTCCTGGTTGCTGGCGGGCGGTCGGGGCAGCCGCCTGCACCAGGCGCTGGTGGCCGGCGGCCACGCCGAGCAGGTGGGCGGCTGGAGCGACAGCCGGCGCCTGGGCGGTGAGTGGGTGCTGTCCGTCAGCACGCCCCGCGGGCGCCTGGCGCCCCTGCTGCGGCGCTGCGACGCCGAGCTGGAAGCGCTGCGCCTGGAGGGCCCCGACGAAGAGGAGCTGGCCCGGGCGCGCAGCGCCTGGCTGGGCAGCTGGCTGCGGGCGCTGGAACCCCTGGATCGGCGTGCCGAGCTCTTGAACCGCTGCCTGGCCCTGACGGGCGAGCCCGACTGTCTGGCCCAGGAGCTGGACCGCTACCTGGCGGTGGATGGGGAGGAGCTGCGGGGAGCCCTGGAGCGCTGGGTGGTGCCCGAGCGGCGCGTGCTGCTGTCGGTGGTCTCGCCTGGCGCGGCCGATGCGGCGCTGCCCGGTTCGGAATCCATGGAGGGGCCATGAAGCTGCTGTGGGCGCTCTTGCTGGTGGGCCTGGTTCGGGCTGGGGATCTGCCGGGCGTTGTTGAAGCCACCGCGCCCCAGCGTGCTGTGTTGCCGGCCGTCGCGGCGCCTGTGGCGCCTGTCCTTCCACCCGTGGAGCGGGCTACGCTGAGAGGGGGGGCGCAGGTGCTGCTGCTGGAGCGGCACGCGCTGCCCCTGGCCGTGCTGGAGCTCTCCCTGCTGCACGATCGCGCCCAGCTGGACGCGACGGAAGCCCTGGCGCTGCGCTTCTCCGTTGCGCTCACGCGCGGGGGAGACCTGCAGCAGGACCAGGAGCTGGACGGCCTGGGCGCGGCCCTGAGTGCTGGCAGCGACGGACTGCGCAGCTGGCTGCGGCTGGAGCTGCCCGCGGATCGCCTGCAGCAGGGGCTGGAGCTGTTGGAACGGCTGGCGCTGCGCCCCGGCTTTCCGCGGGCGGAGCTGCGCCGACTGCGCAAGCAATGGCAACGAAAGCAGGCGCAGGCCGCCCGCTCGGCCGGGCGAGTCCTGCGGCGCGCCGAGCAGCTGGCCGTCTACGGCCCCGGCCATCCCCTGGGCGAGCTGGCCACGGTGCGGGACTACCGGCGCCTGCGGCGAAGGGACCTGCAGCGCATGTGGGAGCAGGCGCTGGACCAGGATTCGGCCCTGCTGGTGGTGGCGGGGGATTTCGACGCGCGGCAGGTCCTTCCGCAGCTGGAGGCCCGCTTCGGGGCGCTGGGAGGAGGGGCCGCCCAGGGCAACCTGGCGGCGCCCCCCGTTCCTGGCGAGCCGCAGGTGCTGCTGGCGGACTACCCGGGCAGCGGCCAGGCGCGCATCGTGGTCTCCTTGCCCGCGCCGGCGCCCGAGGATCCCGATGCGCCCCTGGCGGCGCTGGTCTCGCAGGCGCTGGGCGGCCACTACACGGCGCGCCTCAACACGCGCCTGCGGCTGCAGCAGGGCCTGGCCTACGGCGCCAGCAGCGCGCTCGTCAGCTGGCCGGGCCACAGCCGGCTGCGCATCAGCACGCGGGTGGGGGCGCAGCAGCTGGGCGCGGCGGTGCGCGGGCTGCGCCAGGAGCTGCAGCACTGCGCCTCCCAGGATGCCGAGGCCTTCGACGCCGACGAGCTGGCCCGGTCCCGCGCCATCCTGCTGGTGGAGCAGGCCCGCAAGCTGGAGCGCTCCAGCACCGCGATGGCCCAGCTGGGCCGCCTGGCCGCGCTGGGTCAGGACGAGGGGCACTGGCAGGACTGGCTGGCGCGCATCGAGGCCGCCGACGCGGACGAGCTGCGGCGCGTGGCAGCGCGCATCTGCCAGCCCCAGGCCGCCACCTGGGTGCTGGTGGGCGACCGCGAGCTGCTGGAGCCCCAGCTGGAGGAGGTGGGCCTGTTCCCGACCGCGATTCGCAGTGCCCAGCGGGTGGTGGAGGGTCCATAGCGAGCTGGGATGGTCGCGCTCACGAGCTCGGGTCTCGCCGCCTCTTGCTGCCCAGAGTGCAGAACCGGCACCCGCAATGCTACGCTGCCACAGGAACCGTTGCCCGCGGAGGCGAGATGGCCCAGCTCATCAACTTTGGTGTTCCCCTGCTGGGGAGCGAGCTCTCTTCGCAGGCCGGGCGGGCCTTCGCCCAGGCCCTCGAGGAAAGCACGGGGCGACCCCTGATGCTGCGCGTGGTGGGCAGCTACAGCGAGCTGGCCGACGGCCTGGCCGACGGCAGCCTGGACTTCGGCTGGCTGCCCCCGGTGGAGGCCTACCAGCTGGCGGCCCATGCCGGCGTGGAGCTGCTGCTGCACGCGGTGCGCGGCGGCGAGGGCTTCTACCACGGCTTGCTCTTCGCCCAGCAGGACTCCCCCCTGCAGTCCCTGGAACAGCTCTCCGGCCGCTCGGTGGCCTTCGTCCACCGCCGCTCGGCCTCGGGCTTCCTGGTGCCCAGCGCCCAGCTGCGCGCCCAGGGCGTCCAGCTGGCCGCGCCGCCCTTCTTCTGCGGCTCTCACGGCGCCGTGGTGCAGGCCGTGGCCGATGGCAGGGCGGACGCGGGTGCCGGCTATGGGCGCCTGGAGGGCGATCCCGAGCTGTTGTCGGTGGCCGACGCCAGCTGGCTGCAGCTGCCCGCCGAGCCAGCCTGCCCCATGCGCGTGCTGGGGCACGTGGGCCCCATCCCCACCGACGCCATCTGCGCCTGGCCCGGCATCTCGCGGGGCGTGCGCGAAGAGCTGCTGCTGGGCTTCGCCGCCCTGATGGACGAGGCGCGCGGCCGCGAGCTGCTGCAACGCTTCTTCGGCACGCCGCGCTTCGTGCCCCCAGACGGCACCGGGACTGAGGAGCTGGCCCAAGCCATGCGCGGCTGAGCTGGATTGCGCGCGAGCTCCGCCTCCGCTCAGAGCCCATCGAAGCCCAGGCTGCGCCACAGCGCCTTGCGCCGCACCACTCCCCAGATCATGCGCGGCTGGCCCCCTTCCCGCCCCTGCCGGTGCAGCCCCAGGGGCTCCAGCTCGTAGAGGGCGTGCATGCGCAGGGCCCGGTCGCGGGTGGCCAGGCTGGTCCACTGCTGGTGGGAGAGATCCTCCACCCAGAACAGGCACTGCTCGCCTGGCGCGGCCTGCAGGTGCGAGATCCCGCGCTGGCCGGGCATGCGGTGCTCCTCGCTGACGCGCCGGCAGGTCCCGTGAGGCAGGATCTCCAGCTCCCGGCCCTGCGCCGCTGCGGTCAGCTCGAGCATGAATTCCGGCGTCGAGGCGTAGTAGCGCCGCGCCACGTCGGCGAGGTGTACCAGGGGCGGCGCCAGGGCGAGGAGCGCCAGGGCGCGCATCGCCTGCTTGCGCGTTCCCCGCGCACCTGCCCAGTCCAGAGCCGCCACCAGGCCGCAGGCCTGCAGGGCGCAGAGCGCCGCCACTGCGGGCAGCACGTGCCGGAAGCCCATGTCGGCGAAGCAGGCGGCGCCCAGGTAGCTGCCGCCGCCCAGCAGCGCGAAGAAGCGACCGGCCCTGGGCCAGCGCTTGAGTCCGGGGACCGCCAGCAGGATCGCAGCTCCCAGGATCCAGGGCGAGGCCCAGGGCGCCAGGAAGCGCAGCTGCCGCAGGTTGGCCGCCAGGGCCCGCGGGGCGTCCTCCAGCAGCCCCTCGGCGTGGGCGCCGGGTGCCAGCAGCGGCCAGGCGGTCAAGAGAGCCAGGGCCGTGGCGCAGCCCAGCATGGTCAGGCGCTGTCGCAGGGGCCGCGCCCAGGCCAGCAGCGCCAAGGCCGGCAGGCAGGCCATCAGCTCGGGCCGCATGCCCGCGGCCAGGCCGAAGCAGACGGCCGCTCCCGCGCATGCGGCCCAACCTCGGAAGCAGAGCAGCGCGCAGGCCGCCAGCAGCAGCAGCTGGGGGTGGATCACGTGGTAGATGGAAGTGGACCAGAAGGCGTGCCCGCCGTGCAGGGTCAGCAGCAGGCCTGCCAGCCAGGCGGCCTTTTCGCCGGCCAGGCGCCAGGTCAGCGCGCAGAGCGCGGCGATGGAGAGCAAGCCCGCGGCCACGGCGATGCCCATCAGCAGCCGCGGATCCTGGCTCACCTGCCCCAGCAGTTGGTAGAGCGCGCCCAGCGGAGCCACGACGCGGGCGCTCCACGGTTCCTGCCAGCGCTGCTGGAAGACCTCCAGGTACTGCAGCTCGTGCCCCTTGAAGCGGTGCCGCTCCAGGGGCATCCAGCGCAGCCGGACCACCAGCGCGACAGTCGTCAGACCCGCGCCCAGGACCAGCTGGCGGGCCAGGCGGCGCTCCACGCCCCTACCTCCAGCCCGTCAGCAGCCAGATCTGGCGCTCGGGGCGGCCCTGCTCGTCGGGCCAGCGGCGCAGGCCCAGGGGCTGCATGCGGAAGCTGCGGTGCATGCGCACGCCGCGGTCCACGATGCCCAGGCTGGACCAGCGCCGGTAGACGGCGTCCTCTTCCCAGACCAGGCAGGCGTCGAAGCCGCGCACCGAGAAAGACGTCAGCTGCTGCTGAGCCGGCATGGGGGGCTCAGCGCTCACCTCGCGGCAGCCGGCCAGGCGCTCCTCGGGGAAGCGCTCGGGGTTGGCCCGCTTCAGCGCCGCGTTCACCTTCTCCGGGGGGGCGTAGTACCAGCTGGCGATGCGCTGGGTGTCCAGCGCCAGCATGAGCAGCAGGGCCAGGCTGGCCGCGGCGGGCAGCAGCAGGCGCAGGCGCGGCCCCGCCCGGCCCCAGCGCCAGAGCTCGGCCAGCCCCAGGCCCTGCAGGCCGCAGAGCGCCACCCCGCCCAGCAGGGCGTGGCGGTAGCCGAAGTCGGTGAAGGCCGCGCCGGTGACGAAGCTGCAGGCCAGCAGGGCCAGCAGGAAGAGCGCGGCCCGACGCTGGCGCCGCATGGCGCAGGCCCCCAGGGCCAGCCCGCCGGCCAGCAGGAAGAGGTTGGACCAGGGCGCCAGGTAGGCCAGCAGCTGCAGGTTGACGGGCAGGGCCAGCCAGACCTGCTCCAGCAGGCCCTCGGGGTGGGCCCCCTGGTGCTGCAGGGGCCAGAGCGAGACCAGCGCCACGGCGACCGCCCCGCCCAGCCAGACCAGGCGGCGGGCCCAGGACCAACCGCCGCTCAGCAGCAGGGCCGCCAGGATGCAGGGAGCCAGCTCGGCGCGCATGCCGATGGCCGCGCCGACCAGCGCCGCGGAACCCAGGGTCGCCCCCCAGCCCGCCAGGGTAAGGAGCGCCAGCCCGCAGAGCAGCAGCGCGTGGGGTGTCATGACGTGGTAGGCCGACGTGGACCAGAAGGCGTGGTTGCCGTACAGGACTACGGCCCCCCCCGCCAGCCAGGCGCTGCGGCGGTCGGCGCTGCGCGCCAGCAGGAAGACGAGCGCGGCGATGGACAGCAGGCTGCAGACCAGGGGCACGCAGAGCAGCAGCCGCGGATCGTCGCTCAGCTGGCCCAGGCCGCGGTAGAGCGTGCCCAGGCTGGGCAGCACACGCGTGCTCCAGGGGCCGTCCCAGCTGCCCTGGAAGACCTGCAGGTACTCGCGCTCGTGGCCCTCGAACTCGTGGCGCCCTACGGGCATCCAGAGCAGGCGTACGGCCAGGGCGCCGATGCCCAGCAGCGGCGGCGCGGTCCATTTGGCCAGCTTGCGCAGGTTCTTGGGGGGAGGGGAGTCGGCCATGCCTGAACCAAGAGGGGCGTTTCCCCTATCACGGGCGTGGAGCGGGGTTCAGGAGCCCTCCACCCCCGGTCTGCGCGCCAGCAGCTGCGCCAGTCGGCCGGAGCCCGCAGCCAGGTCCAGGGCCCGGCCCTCTGTGGGCAGCAGGTGGGCCAGCTCCAGGGCCAGGGCGTTGGGCTGCTGCCCAGCGGCCGGCGCCTGCGCGGCGTAGCGTTGATTCCAGCGTTGGCGGTCGGCTTCGCTCATGGGGGGAGCTTGGCCCGCCGCGCCCCTCACACCGTCCAGTAGCAGGCCGGCGCTGGCAGGCCGTGGTTCCAGCGCGCCCCGAAGGGATTGTCCTCCAAGCCGACGGTCACCGGGCGGCGCGAGGAAGAGCCGGCTGGGCGACGCAGGGCGAAGGGCGTCAGCTCGACAGAGCGCACGTTGATGATGGGATGGAGGGGCGCGAAGGGGCCCAGGTCAGGGGCCAGGTGCAGCTCGAGGTCGGCGAGGATCCAGTCCATGGGTACTCCCGAGTGACGGGTCGCGGGCTTTCCATGCAAGGGACGGGCCAAGTTGATGAATGGGCGTTCATTCAGTAGCAAAGCCAATTTTCAGCGGGATCTGGTTGCTGGTGGAGGGGTGCTGCGCAGCGCGTCGAGAGCAGGCAGGTGCGTAGGCCGCTACGCAGCTGGACCCGTTGGGGCGTAGCGGTCTTCGCCCCTACCAGCGGCCCTGCAGGGCCAGACCCGGGGTGGCGCCGGCCATGGGGGCCAGGTTCATCTGAGACCGGGTGGCGCCGTGCGAGGTGTTTCGGGGATTCGTACCCGTCAGGAGCGCCACCAGGCCACCCACCTGGGCCCCTGCCAGCGCGAACAGCCCAGCGGTGCCCAGGGCGCCGGTATCGGCCATGAACGCGGTCGTCGCCGGGCCGACCAGGGGCAGCCACATCAATCCCACCTCGTCGGGATTGTTGATGGAGACCATCACCGAGACCGTCCAGGCCGCGCCGAGGCTGGTGCCTCCGGCGATGATCAGGCCCCGGTCCAAGTGGGTTTTTGAGGGGCTGCTGGAGGGGGCCGGCGCGCCCGGCGCGGACCGCAGCGGCGCCTCGGGCTGGGCTCCCCAGGGCTTCGCTCCGGTGGCCGAGAGCGCCAGGTCCAGCGCGGCACCCGGATCCTGCTGCTGCCAGGACGCCATATGCTCCCGCAGCCAGGACCAGGCCTGGGCCAGCTGCGCCTCGTCGTAGCCCGCGGCTTGGCGCTGCTGCACCGCGCGGGTGGCGGCCACCAGTTGGGCCACGCTGGGAGGCGGGTTCGTTCCGGCGTACATGGCCTCGAGCAGGGTCGCCGTAGAGGCCTGCGCGGGTTGCGCCCAGAGCATTCGCAGCGCCAGCAGCAGGGCGCAGAAGAGCTTCTTCGCTGGCCCGCTCATGGTTCCCGCTCCAGGCCCTGTTGCCCGGCGTCCAAGACGGCGTCGGGCGTTCGGATGCGCCAGTCGGGCAGGTGTTGGCGCGCCCAGGTCCAGGCCTGCAGCAGCTCCTCTTGCGTCTGGCCGGCCCCCAGGCGGGCGGCGATGGTGCTGAGCATGCGCTGACGCCGCTCTTCGTCGGGAGGGGCCGATCCCTGGTACATGCGGTCCACGAGCGCCTCGATGGGAAGGGCTGCGGGCAGCGGGGCGTGGTCTTCGGTGGCGACAAGGCCCATCTTGAGCAGCGCGCTGGGATCCAGGATCTCCCAGCCCTTGATGTTCTCGCCCCCCCAGCGCCAGGCGGCGCGCAGCCGGTCGGCATCGTGGCCCTGCGCCAGCAGCGCGTCCAGCTGCGCCAGGAAGCGGACGACCCAGGTCGGGCTGACGGGCACGGGCAGATCGGCCAGCAGCTCCACGGTCAGGGCGTCGGCCTGGGCCGGGAGCTGGTCGTCGGGGCCCGCCTGGGCCGGCGCGGCCAGGAGCAGGGCCAGCACGGTGGCGGCAAGGAACACGGCGGCCTCTCATACGGTGCGTGCATCTTGCAGGATAGCGCCTCCTGCGGCCGCTTGCGGTCGGAAACCTTCTGCTTCGCGCTACAATGGAGCCCGCCTACGCAAGGAGGAGCTCGTGTCCCGACCCGCCTTCCCGCTCTTGTGCTTCCTGCTGGCCCTGCTGTTGCTCACCCCGGCGCCGGCTCTGGCCACGAAGGTGACCGTGCCCATCAACATCGGCGTGGGTCCGGCCCTGTACCAGCTCAGCGGTCCCATCCGGCAGGACCAGACCCTGCACTACGGGCTGGCCTTTTCGGGCTTCGCGGTGGTGGACAACGAGACCATCCGCAAGTTCCGCAAGCGCATCCCCAGGAAGTACCGCTCCACGATCTTGAAGATCGACGAGATGCGCATCTCCCACTTCTTGATCCCCGACAGCTTCTTCATCTCGCCCAAGACGGTCAACACCGGCATCTACGGCATCGGCTGGCAGCCCCTCAAGCTGGGGCTGACTTTGAGCAAGAAGCCCCGACTGTGGATCGGCATAGGGGTGCGGATCACCTACTTCTACCTGCACAGCGATGGCTTCGAGGGCGTGCAGGACGGCCAGGCCTTCAGCATGCACTTCCTGCGGCCTGGCCTGGACGCCGCCAGCGACTTCGAGATCCCCTTCAGCGACAGCTTCCTGATGAGCGTGGGCTGGGTGTCGCAGTTCCACCTGCCCCAGCCGGTGGGGGGCGGCATTGGGGACTGGGGCTCCACCGACGAGTCCATCTGGCATATCGGCCAGGCCTACCTGAAGCTGCACTTCCGCTTCCCCTACACGGCCAACATCTGAGGGGGCGGCTCTTCCGGCGCCCTCTTCCGGCGTGTGGTGATGCTGCCCGCTCTTGCGGAGGGCTGGAGAGGTGCTCGGAGCGGCCTGTCCAGCTGGCGGACCTGATGCGCAGCCACGAGCCGATGCGCGGCCCGGAAAGCCGGGATGCGCTGGTGCAGGGGCAGGTGCTTCTGCAGAGCGGGGAGGGCGTGAACGAGGTGGCGCTGCTGTCGTTGAGGTATGTGGACTAGCCTTTTTCCGGTTCATCCTCCTCGCGCAGGCGCCTGCTGCTCATCAGTTCGGGGTGACAGCCCTGGATGTCCTTGTAGAAGGCACGGACGATCTCCATGTCCCGAGCGATGTCGCCCGTGGGATGGA
This sequence comes from uncultured Enterobacterales bacterium, assembly GCA_964454135.1. Lineage (GTDB taxonomy): Bacteria > Myxococcota_A > UBA796 > UBA796 > JAFGLY01 > CAYVQL01. The sequence goes on from CAYVQL010000001.1 coordinate 67,762, forward strand.
AAGGCTCGCTGATTCCCGCCAGCCTGCGCCCGTAGTCCAGGAAGCCGAAGACCAGGGGCACGCCGGCCTCGACCGCGATCCGGTAGAAGCCCGACTTCCAGTACCGGACCTTCCTGCGCGTACCCGCCGGAGCCACGGCGAGGAACATGGCGTCGGCCTGGCGCAGCTGGCTGGCCATCGCCCCCACCACGCCCTTAGGGGCGCTGCGATGCACCGGGACGGCGCCCAGAAAACGCATGAAGGAACGCAAAGGCCAGCGATAGGCGCTGTGCTTGACCATCCACGACAGGCGCACGCCCCTGGCCCAGGTGAGCGCCACGATCAGCGCGCCGTCCCAGAGGCTGGTGTGAGGCGCCGCGATGACCACCGCCTTGCGCAGATTCTCGGGGATGCGGGCCTCCACGCGCCAACGAACGACCAAGGCGACCAATCTCCCCAACAGGCGACGGATCGGGCCCACTCGGACGCCGTGGGTCATGACGTGAAAGGGCTCCATAGAGCCCCGTTATCCCGGCTCGCCGGGCTGTGGCGGCGGTACCGGACAACTGCCAGCTATTTGTCAGCCCCCAACGCTCGCGTGAGGCGCGCGCGTTCTGCGTCCATGCCGAGTCGTTCCGCCGCGCGAAGTCCCTGCAGAAGAGCTCGCCTCCCCTTGGAGTCCCTGCCCAGGACCCGCTGCCGTTGGCCGACACGCAGGCCGAGGCGTGGTTGACCGATGGGGAAGGCGCGACCAAACTTCTTCAACTCTGACAGCGCGCGCAGAAAGAGGCGCTCCAGGTCGCGGCCCGACAGCCGGTCGCGCTCTCGCTCCCAGGCACCGGCGAAGACCGCCACCATGCCGTCGATCCCCTCCAGGCAGATATGGGAGGTGTGTCGGCGGACCTGGGACAGCAGGTGCAGGGTCTGCTGGGCCTGGTCCATGGCCTCCGCATGCTGACCCTGGCTGTCCAGCGTCCTGGCGTGGATGCCCGTGGTGGCGATAGTGCCTGCCAGATCCCGTCCTCCGCGTACGAACTCCAGCGCCTGGCGCAGCGCCTTGTCGGCCCGTCCGGGGTGGCCGCGCACCAGGAAGCTCAGGCCGCGCGCCCGTAGGCCCCAAGCTTCGTGTTGCCTGTTGCCATACAGGCGCGCGCGCCCTAGCAGTGCCTCGGCCTCCTCGCTCGCACGGGCATGATCACCCTGGTAGTGGTGCATCCAGAAACGAATGGCCTGGGCGTTGGTCCAGTACAGGTTGTGGCCCTGCTGCATGGCGATGTTCTGGGCGCCGTCGACCCCCTGGCAGGTCCGGCGCCACTGACCGAGGCTGACCCGGTAGAGGGAGTCCAGCATATGGGCGTGGCAGACTGCGATGGGATCCTCCAGATCCCGCGCCACGCGCAAGCCCCTCGCCAGGAGGCGGTCGGCCAGGCGGTGCATGCCCGCGATGCCGAAGGCGCCGCCCATCTCGGTGAAGGCCCTGGCCAGCTCGACGGAAGGCCCCGCACGCTCTGCCAGGTTCAGGGTGGTGACTGCGCAGCAGGAGCATTCCATGGATTGGTTCATGAAGTAGAAGGCGCTGGTGAGCTGGCTGTAGGCACGCGCCATCTCCAACAGACGCTCGCGCTGCGCCCCGCGCACGAAGCGACGCCAGCCCGTCGGCAGCAGCTGCATCAGCAGCATGCGGGCGGTCTGGCTGAACAGGCGCAGCACGATGCGCGCCGAGCCCAGCGGCAGGGGGCGGCCCGCCAGGCGCAGCGCCAGGTTGGCCTGCTCGGCCTGGCCCCCGGTGTCCCCCAGCCCCTGGCAGGCCTCGCTCATCTGCCGGCGCCAGCGTAGACGCCGCGGCACCCGGCGCTCGTCCTCGCCCAGCTGCGGCGCCAAGTCCAGGCAGCGGGTCAAGAAGACGATGGCCTCTCGATAGGCACCGATCTGCAGAGACCAGGAACCCGCCCCCTCTGCGTAGCGCAGCGCGCGCGGATTGTCCTTGGCCAGGAAGCAGTGGTGCGCCAGGACCGAGAGATAGGGATCCAGATCGGCTGCGTGGACCTCCTCGAACCAGTTCGCCACCGCACGATGCAGGTCGCGGCGCTGTTCGAAGAGCATCAGACCGTAGGCCACATCGCGCACCAGATCGTGGTGGAAGGCGTGGTCGAGCGCCCCCTCGGTGCTACGCTCGAGCAGCTGCAGGCGCACCAGGTTGTCCAGCGCGTCGCGCAGCTGCTGCCGTTCCTGGGCCACTGGGTAGACCGCACCCAGCAGCCGCGCCGAGAAGCCGCGGCCGATGACGCTGGCCGTCTTGAGAACCAGCTGTTCCACGGGTGGTAGCTGATCGATGCGGCTGGTGATCATGCCCTCGACCGTCGTGGGCATGTCGTGGGTGGCCAGTTCCCGTGCGCCGGCGGTGCAGTGCCATCGACCTCCCCGGACGGTCACGCGGTTCGCGTCCCGCAACAACAGGGCGAATTCACGGGCGAAGAGGGGATTGCCACCTGTGCGATCGAATACGGCCTGCGCCAGGGCCGGGTCCACCGGTTGGCCACCCAGGCAGTCTTGCACCAGGCCCGCCGTGTGCTGAGCATCGAGGGCGCCCAGGTCCACGCGTGTGAAGCGCTCGCCACGGGCCAGGTCCTCGTACTCCTGGACCGGGCTGGTCACGGGGCGGGAGCAGAGCACCAGCAGCAGCTCGGGTTTGCGCTTGGCCACGGCCTCGGCCAGGCGCCAGGATGCCGAGTCCATCCAGTGACAATCCTCGAGCACCAGCAGCAGGGGGCCCGGGCAGAGCGCCATCAACAGGTCGCACAGGAAGCGGAGCACCGCGCTGGCTTGGTTGGGGCCCATCAGTCCCCGGGACACCTCGCTCTCCGCGAACTCCACGGGCAGCACGGCTGAAAGCAGCGGAAGGCGCGTGGTGAGCTCGGGCAGGGCGGCGGCGTGCTGCCTGACCCGCTCGGTCAGCGCCGCGGCGCTGATGGAGCGCTCGGCGCCGAGCAAGGAGCGAAACACGGCCCGCCAGGCGCGGAAGGAGGCGCCGCGTTCCACCGCGCTGGCCGAGCCCAGGACGAACCTCTGGTCCTGCTCGTCCGCCCGCGCCAGCAGGTCCTGCACCAGGAAGCTCTTGCCCATGCCCGCCGTGCCCTGGAGGGCGATCACGCCTCCGCGGCCCGCACGCAGCTCGTCCAGGGCGGCCTGAAAACGGCGCCGTTCCGCGTCGCGCCCGAAGATGCGCAGATGGCGGTCGGCCTTGCTCACCCTGCCCGTAGGACGGAAGGCCTGCACGTCGTCCCGGATCCCCCTCAAGCGGCGCCCCTCGCCGTGACGGAAGGCGAAGCGCCCCTGGGTGGCCACGACCGTGTCGGGACAGCAGAGAACACCGGATCCCGCCGCCTGCATCAGCCGGGCCGCCATGTTGACTGCCGGTCCGAGCAGCATGTACTCGCGCCGCTCATCGCAGCCCACGGGTCCGCAGTAGGCGCGCCCGGTGGCCACGCCCAGGCTGGCGTGCAGGCCCTGCGTGCGCAGCTCTCGCTCGATGGCCATGGCGACCTCGGTGGCCCGGGCAGCGTCGTCCGGGTGTGTGCGCCCTGGCAGCCCGAAGGCCGCCAGGAAGACCAGCCCCTTGTCGTCGAATACCAGCTTTTCCATGTGCCCTGCGAAGCTGTCCACCACAGCCTGCATGCTCTGCAGGGCCCGCTGCAGGGGCTGGAGCGCGCCAGGACCGTCGCCCTCGCCCTCCGCCATCCTCCCCCCCCCCACCTCCGACCGACTGCCCAGACCCTCGATGCAAGCGAAGACGACGCTCAGGCGGCGCAGCTCGGCCAGCCAGCGCTCGTGACGCCGCACCAGGCGCTCACTGACGACGGGAGGAAGGAAACCCCTCACCCAGGCCTCGTCCAGTTGCTCGGAGCGAACGGTGCCGGCGGGGGCGGACAAGGGAGAAAGGGGGATGAAACGCTCCAGAGTGGAGAAGCCCTGGCCCCGGGGGGCCGCCTCGAGGCGTGGGCCCAGCGCCTCGAGCAGCGCCGGGCCGAGCACGATCTCGCCGGTGGTCGCCAGCCGCTCGGCCTGGCAGGCGCGATGGACGGCCGATCCGCCCAAGAGGAACTCCCAACGGCCGCGGCGTCCCCCCAGGCGAGCCGCCCAGAGCGTGCCGCAGCCGAGGCCGATCTTCAGGGCGAAGCGTACACCTTCGGGCAATCCCTGTGGCGCGGGCCGGGCCCGCAGCGCCAAGGCGCAGGAGAGCACCCAGGCCTGCAGGTCCGGCATGGCATCTTCCGCCCACCAGAACAGCAGGCTGTCTCCTCCGGTGCGTGCCAGGCTGCCGCCATGCTGCGCCGCGCAGCGGATGAAGCCCCCGAAGCAGTCGTCCAGCAGGCGGCTTAGCAGCTCGCTTCCCCGCGGGCCCTGCTGGGCGAGCCGCTCGGTGAGCGGCGTGAAGCCCGAGATATCGAGAAAGAGCGCGCAGCCTGCGAAGTGCGCTTCGCAGGGCCCCTCCTCCTGCGGCAGGCGCGCGAGCAGGGGCATGGGCAGGAAGCTGGCCAGCTCTCGCCGTGGGACAGCGGGGTTCATGTTCGTGTTCGTGCGCCTCCCGTCCGTGGCGTCAAGACTGTCCGCCCAGGCCCAGATACGGGTAGACGATCTTCGGCGCGGACCTTGCCCAGAACATGTCCTGGTGGGCGAAGTCCTGGAAGATGCGCTTGCCAACCTGGTCGGGGCCCAGGTGGTTGCGCAGCCAGTCGTACATGCGGCTGATGGACTCGGGGAACCAGATCTGGTTCAGGGCGCCGGAGATCAGGGTGATGCGCTCGAGCCGCCGGAATGGCTCGGGATCCAGGTAGTCGGGCGGCCCAAGGCTGGGATCGCAGTCCGCTCTGTAGTCGTATTCAATCAAGTTGCGCTGCGGATCGTAGTCGTACTTGGCCGCCCAGCCCCGCCGGATGTTCTGCACACCGTGCAGGTACATGGTCAGGTCCAGCGGGCCGAAGTGGTTCTCCAGCTTCCAGCGCTGCAGCTGGTGGTCCCCCAGGAAGCGCTCCCCTCGCCGGCGGGGAAGGTCGTGGCGGAAGGGCAGGCCGAACATGGCAGCCAGACGGTGGCAGAGCTCGTGGTCGCATCCAGGGCGCAGGGGCGAGAGCTCGAAGGCGCGGTAGAGCGAGCTCATGGGCCAGGGGAAGGGTCGGATCGGCGAGATGGCGCGGTGTCCGTGGGCCGCCATATGCTCCAACGCGCGCGTGCGAGCCAACAGGGCGCTGGTGAGGGGCACCTCGTAGAAAAGGCCGATGGCGCTGAGCACCACCCGGCGCAGGCTGGCAGGCAGCAGGTCGGTGGCGATGGCCTGGGCCATCACCGCGGCGCCCATGCAATGGGCGATGACGTGGATGGGCCTGTTGGCGGTCTCGTGGATGATCTCGAAGGCGGCCGGAAGGTCCTTGTCGGACACGACGTCGAGGGTGAATTCGTACTGCTCCAGGTTCAGGCTGGCGCGCCAGTCCAGCAGCCAGACATCGTAGCCCAGGTCGTGCAGGTGACAGGCCAGCGGGATGCCGCCGCGCTCGGCGTCCAGGAAGGTCTGGTGCCCAGCGGTGGCGCCGTGGATCAGGACCACGGCCTCATCCCCTTCCCCCTGCAGGCGGCGGAGCTGGAAGAGGCCAGGTGGGTAGAACTGGCCGCCAGGGATCCTCACCAGGGGCTTCTCCTTGCCCCCTGGCCACAGCGCGGTTTCGCAGGTCATGGCGTCCTCCTTCCACCGGGGCCTCTGTTCACGGGCGGTTCAGGGGCGTCCAGGAAGGGCTGGTAGACGCGCCACAGACCCATGAAGAAGAACTCGCCGAAGCGCGCCAAGGCGCGGGCCTGCTCGATGGGGTTCTCCGTGCCGCTGACGCGGAAGGAGGGCAGCTGGTGCAGGAAGAAATCGCGCTTGCCGATGCGCAGCACGCCGCGGCCCAGGGAGAAGCCCGTCTTTCTTCCCTGGGCGTCGGCGGCGTAGACGTCGGCGTAGAGCGTGGTGGTGTCCTGCCAGCTGTCGCCGAGGGTCCCTGTCAGCCTGCGCAGCAGGCCCGCCGGGGAGCGGGCGCGGAAGAGCTCGAAGCCGGCGTCCTCCATGTACTTGAAGCCCACAAGGATCAGCTTCCTGCCGGAATTGTCCTCGAAGGGGATGTGGTAGGTCATGTGGTCGTAGAGGCTGCGCTCCAGGCGCAGGCAGGCGCCGTACAGGCGACGGTCCATCTCGCTCTGAAACGCCGCCGGTTCAGCGCTCTTGATCAGGGCCCTGACCAGGCGCCGCAGCAGCTTGCGGGTGTCCTCGTCCAGGATGTCGCCCAGGTCGATCAGGGGTTCGAGCAGCTTGATGATATGTGCCAGGATGTCGTCGCTGGGCGTGGCGCTGCCGAACGCTCGGCCGGCGCTCCGTTGCAGCCTCTCCAGCAGGCTGCCCTCCTCTTCCTCTTCCTCTTCCTCTTCCTCTTCCTCTGGGGGCGGGGCGAGCATCGCCGGCCGCGCATCGTCAGGAGGACGGGGAGCGTCGCGCCGCACTCCCTTCTCCAGGAAGGCATCCAGCAGCTCCCAGAGCGCCTCCTCGATGGGCTCGTAACAGCCGCCAGCCAGGGTCATCAGGCGCAGGCGGCCGCCTTCGAAGGCCGTCCCTCCCGGTGCGGTGAGTCCGGTCAGCTCGATCCTGCCCGAGAGGCGCATCAGGCCGCGCTTGGAGCCCTGGGACATGGAAGGACCTCCGCAGGCGGAGGGCGGCTGCAGAAATGCCTCCAGGTCGTCGACGCGGGCATCCGCTTCGAAGGCGAAGACCGACTCGCGCCGCGCGCCCCACTTCCAGGCCTCGGCGTAGGTGTCGGGCGTGCCGGGGGCGGTCTTGCCGAAGCCCTGCATGCGCTCGTGGAAGCTCACTGCCAGGCAGCGGCCCCGGGGGAGGGGCGCAGGCGCGCTGGCCAGCTCCGGAGGTGCCTTCTGCTGCGGATCGAGCTGCTCGAACTGGGGGGCCTTCCACCCGAGTCGGTGCTGGTTGATGAAGGCCTCGATGCAGCGCTCTGCCAGGGCCGCGATGGTATGGGCCGGGTTGACGCCGGGGCCCTCTGGGAGGAGGGAGCCGTCCATCACGTAGAGGCCATCGTAGCCCCGCACTCTTCCCCACGGATCGGTCACGTTCTTGTCGTCCGCCCCCATGCCGCAGCCCCCCAGGGGGTGGGAGGTGACGGCGAAACCGCGCTGGGGCAGCAGCGGGATGATGGCCGGGTTGAGCCGCAGCTTGCCCCCCAGCGCGCCGGCCAGGTCGGACATCAGGTCCTCCTGCACGCGGCGCACGGGGCCATGGGCGCTGCGGTCGCGTTGGATGCGGAGCCGATCCCCGTCGTCCAGGTAGAGGCGCGAATCGATGCCCTCGCCCTGCCGCTCGCGCCCCATCACCAGGAACATGGCCTCTTTCCTGCTCCGCATCCGGCGCCTTCCGCGCCTGCGCGGGCGCGGCCCCAGCAGGTGCTGGGCCAGACCACGCTTGTTGGCCTGGGCGATCCGGCCGGGGGAGCTCAACAGGCCCTCGGCCAGCTGCGGGCCCAGGCCTTCGAGTCGCAGCTCCCACAGGTCCGTTCCGTGGCCCTCCAGGCCGAGGCTCTTGGGCAGGCTGCCGTCGGACGGCGGCCCATCGTCCTCCAGGCCGTGCGCAGGGTGGGAGAGCAGCTTGTCGACGCGCTGGCCGATGGCGGCCAGCAGCTGCCGGTCGGGGGGCGAATTGCTGCCCGCCAGCATGGGGTGGCGCAGCAGGTCGAAGATGGGCGCCCCCAGCTCGGGGAAGCCTCCCTCCTGCAGCTGGAACCAGATGGGCTCGCCGTCGTCACCCCCGGCGTGGCAGTGCACCAGGTTGGTGGTGATCACAGGGCCGACACTGGGATCCATGCGCTCGGCGGTGTCGTAGACCGCGCCCAGCACATCGGCGTTGGTGGAAAAAGCCAGGCCGAGCTCTTCGGCCAGCCTCGTCAGCGTTCCCGCACGCCGGCCGCGCATCAGCAGCTCGGTGGTCCCGATGGAGCCAGCGCAGAGGATGACGGTGCCAGCTTCCACCTCGCGCAGGCGCCCGCCCTCGAGGTGGTCGCGGTAGCGGACCGTCCATGGGCCGTTCTCTGCGGGGGGCTCCAGGTCGACCACCTCGGCCAGGGTGCGCACCTCGACGGGCAGCAACCCCTCGGGCCTCTCCGGCTGCCGGCCCTCTGCGATCCACAGGTAGTTCTTGGTGAGGCTGTTCTTGGCGCCGTGGTTGCAGCCCGTGTCGCAGTGACCGCAGAAGTGGCAGCCGGTGCTCGGCGCCCCGAAAACGTTGCTGCGCTCCCGGTGCGGATCGCCGAAGTCGATGGCCAGCGGCGGACGGCTGAACCAAGCCCTGCGCTTCAGCGCCTCTGCCGCCTCCTGCATGCGCTTGGTCTTGTGAGGGACGAGGGGAGGATGGTCGCGAGGGATGTCCTTACAGAGCTCCGATGTGCGCGGGTGCCCCTGCGGTTTGCTGGCCTCGGCTCGGCCTTCGACGAGGCATTGGCCATCGGGGGTGACTGGCGGATGCACCTCGGGGAGCCCCGGGCAGTGCATGCCGCTGTGGCTGGGATCGGGCAGCGACTTGGTGGCGAGCATGAACTCGACGAGCTCGTAGTAGGGATCCAACGCAGCCCGGGTGTGCTCGCCGGCCCAACCCTGGGCGCCGAACACCTCGGCGGGCGCCCGCAAGTGCACATTGGCGTAGTTCAGCGAGCCGCCGCCGAAGCCGGCGGCCAGGGGCACGGCCAGGCCGTCCAGGCGGCGCGGGTCGCTCTGGCCCGGGATCAGGCGCAGATCGAACAAGCCCTGTCGGTAGTGCCAGAGCCAACCTGCGGTGCTGTCCAGCTCGGGGAAGTCCCCGGGCTCGTAGCGCATGCCGCGCTCCAGCACCAGCGTGGGGATGCCCGCCTGGGCCAGGCGGCAGGCCGCCACCGCCCCGCCGAAGCCGGTGCCCACCACCACGACCTCGTAGCGCCCTCCCTGGCCCCTGGCGGCGACGCCAGCACCAGGCGTTGAGGTCTGCGGCTCTTCCGTGTCCATGCTGCCAACCCCAGTCACGTCTTCTCTCCTGTCACAGTGGAAGGGCAGGATCGCCCTGCTCCAGGTGGCGTGTCAAGCGCCAGCTGGACGGCTGGTCCGATGGCGGTTTGCGCAACTTGGGGGGATGGGGCACGATCTGGCTGTGGTTCGGACCGCGCGGTTCGATCCGTCCGGAGTTCACCATGGAAGACGAGATCCCTGGAGACGACGCGGAGATGGCGTTTGGGAGCCGCTCGGAGGGGGCTGCGGGCTACGCGCTGCGCCTGGCCAGCGCCTGGCTGCGACATGAGCGGGCCTGGGAGGCGCCGGGACTGCCCACGCAGGAAAGCTATGGTCACTTCTGCCAGGTGGTCGAAGCGGCCACGGACCTGGCTTGGTTGGGCAAAGGGGACGCGGTGCTGCTGAAGCTGGCCATGAACTCGGGAAAGCCCTGGCCCGCCACCAGCGATCCCTGGCTGGCGGCCTGTGCGGCGCGTCTCTTCCAGGAACGGGGCGCAGGGCGTGTGGCCGTGGCCGACCAGGCGGGCATCGAGCACGTGCGCCAGCGCCCGGGCCGCGAAAAAGGGAGCTCGCGGTCGCTTTTCCAAGGCAACCGGGAGCTGGTGCGTGCCGTGCGTCTGGCCGGCGCCGAGGCGCTCTTCTTCGAGGAGCGCGGCTGGGACCAGGGCTATGTGGCCCAGGTGCCGGCGGGCCAGCACAGCTGGCCCGAGCCCCTGATGGTGACGCGTGCGCTGGAGGACTTCGACCACCTGGTCTACCTGCCGCGCGTCGCCAGCCATGCCCTGGCGGACGTCAGCCTGGGCCTCAAGCTGGCCGTGGGCTTCCTGCGCGAGGACAGCCGCGCGCTGCTGCATGCCAGTGGTGAGGACTTCTGCAGGCGCTACGAAGAGGTCAACCAGCTGCCACTGATCGCTGAGCGCCTGCGCCTGGTGCTGGGGGGCGGTTGCCGCGTGCTGACCACCATCGGGCCGGATTCCGGCTGCGAAGTGCGCCAGCCCTGGGGCCCGCTGATCGCCTCGCAGGATCTATTGGCCCACGAGCTGCTGGCCATGGCCTGGCTGGCGTGGTGTCGCCTGCCGCGCTTCAGCGGGCGCTGGCACCTTCGCGTCGACCGCTGGGTCGCCGGCAACAGGAACGCTATCCACCGTGCCTGGCTGGCCTGGCTGGCGCGCCAACGTGGCGGATGCTCGGTGGCAGACGTGCCAGCGGCGCACCGCAGCAGACCCTGGGAGCACCCGGCGGTGCGCAGCTGCGTGGCGCGCCGCGGCGGTCTGCCCGAAAAAATCACGTGGACGCGCCTGGGGCCCTGGCCGGAGGAGGCGCCGCCGATGGAATGGATCTGGGAGCTGATCGGGGTCTGAGGGAGGTCAGACCTGCCCGCCCCAGGAGGGTCCCCGCTTTGGATCCGGGGCGTTCCGAATTCGGGATCATTGCGCGTCATTGGAGGCAGATACCGAAGCCTTGCCCGTGGGCCGACGCCCGCATCAGCGCAGGTACTTCCACCCGCCGCCGCACCAGCAGGAGGCTCTGGACCGCATGGGCTCCCCGGAGAGCGGATCGGGCGCCCCCGTTGAGCCGGCGAGACCGCAAACAGCCCGTCAAGGCACGTCCGCCTGGGGAACCAAGGCCGAGCCCGTCGGTCCCTGGCCCCGGAGGTGCCCATGTCCCTGCTCATCCTGGTCCTGCTGTCCCTGGCTTCCACGGCCCTGGCCACACCCCGCGGCGAGGCCATGGAGGCCCTGGCCGCGGGGCGCGGCGCAGAGGCGCAGAGCGTCCTGCAGCGCGCCCTGGCCTTCGAGAGCGAGGACGCCGACGAGCTGCGCTGCCTGTTGGGGCGCGTGCAGCACCTGTCCGGCTCGCCAGCGCTGGCCTTGGAGACCCTGGCCCAGGTGCCCGATGACGCCCTCTGCGCCCGGCGCGCCCGCTGGGTGAGCGCCGAGGCGCTGCAGGCCCTGGGTCGGAAGGACGAGGCCGCCGCCCTCTACGGCGAGCTCGGGCGGGATGCCCTGGGCGCCGGGCGCGATCGACGCACCGCCGAGCGCTTGCGGGATCTGGCGCAGCGCGTGCTGGCACGCGGGCCGGCCCATGGGGCCCAGGCCGCCCGCACCCTGGGCCTGGCCCTGGAGCTGGACCTGGAGGAGGGCCAGGCCCTGCGCATCGCCCGCCAGTTGGCGGATCTGGTGCGCAGCCACGAGCTGGACAGCGCGCTGGCAGCGCCGGCCAAGGCCGTGCTGATGCGGGCTTTGGGCCGCGCCGGGGACGCCGAGGATCGGCGGCGCCTCTCCGCCCTGCTGCCCGCGGCCGCGGGCCTGCGCCTGCTGGCCCCGCTGGACGACGATATCCCGACGCTGCAGGCGCGCCTGGCCCTGGCTCAGGATCCCGCCCTGCGCCTGGACCTGGTGCGGCGCAGGCGCGCGGTGGCCGCGCGGGCCGCGCGGCCCGCGGCTCAGCAGGTGGGCATGCAGCTGGCCGATGCCGGCTGGCTGCTGGAGGCGCGCGAGCTGTTGGAGCCCCGGGCCGAGGGCTACGACGACGAGTCCGGGCGGGCCGCCTGGCGGCTGGTGGGCCTGGCGGGCGAGGCGGGTGAGACGGCGCAGGCCGTGGCGCTCTGCGCCGACATGCTGCGGCGCTTCCCCCAGCACGAGCTGCGGGCGGCGGTGGAAGAGGAGCAGCTGCGCCTGCGCCTGCGCCTGGCCCGGGAGCACGCCGCGGCCGGCGAGACCGAGGAGGCGCTGGCGGCCTACGACGCGGTGGTGGCGCAGGTGCCCCGGGATCCGCGCGCGGCCCAGGCCTGCTGGGAGGCCGGCCTGGTGCTGCGCGCCGCTGGCGACGGGGAGGGTGCGCGCGCCCGCTGGCTTCAGCTGCGGTCGCGCTGGCCGGGGACCGAGTCGGCGGGCAAGGCCCTGCGCGGGCTCTACACGCTGCTGGCCGAGCAGGGGGATGGCGCCGCGGCCCAGGCCTGGCTGCGGGCGCAAGCGGACGCCGGGTCGGACGGGGCAGCCGAGCTTCTGGCCCAGGTCCAGGAGCCCTCGCTGGCGCTGGCGAGCCAGGCCCGAGCGACCACCGCTGGCGGCGCCCAGGTGCAGGTGCGTGCCCGCAACATCGAACGGCTGCAGCTGAGCTTGCACGCCTTGGATGCGCTGGGCTGGGTGCGCGGCGGCGGGCTGGCCCAGGACCTGGCCGAGCTGGATGTGGGCATCATCGCGCCGGAGCGCAGCTGGAACGTCGACCTGCCCGGGTACACGCCCGGACAGGATCAGCGCTTCGATCTGCCCGTGACCGTGCCGGGGCCCGGACTCTACGCGGTCACTGCCGCCACCGAAATGCGGCGTGCCACGGCGCTGTTGCTGGTCTCGGACCTGACGCTGCTGGGCCGCCGGATCGGCGACGAGGTGGCGGTGGCCGTGCTGGCCGATGGTCGCCCCGCCGCCGGTGAGCCCGTGTTCCTGGTGGGGGACGGCCGCGAGCTCATGGGACGCACCGATGCCAGCGGCCTCTTCCGGACGACCTGGGAAGGGGGGCCCTTGAGCGTGTTGGCCGCCAGCGCGGCGAGAGGTCCGGCCCTGCTGGAGCTGGGATCTCCGGGAACTGCGGTGCAACCCGTCGCCAGGGCCGTGGCCGACCTGGACCGCAGGCTCTATCGACCGGGGGACGGCGTGGCGTTCCGCATCGCCAGCGTCGGATACGAGCCCGGGAGCTGGCAGGTCTGGCTGCAGGAGGACGTGGGCCTGCACAGCCCCTTGAAGCGCAGCTTCGAGCCGGACAGCGAGGGAAACCTGGTGGGAGAGCTCCACCTCTCGCTGGCCGAGACGGGTGTCAGCGGAATCGCGGCCCGGCAGCGCAGCGCGCGCCTGATGGCCACGCCGCCGGGTGCGGAGACTGCGCTGGAGCTGGCCCGCCTGCTGGTGGCCGACGAGGTCCCCGAGGGCCGAGCGCTGGACCTGCGGCTGGAGGGGGAACAGGCCCTGCTGCGGCTCGAGGAACAGGACGGCACCCCCGCGGCGGGCGTGACCCTGGCCTGGACCTGGCTGGAAGGGGGGCTGTCGGGCAGACTGCGCACGGACGAGCGCGGCGAGGCTCGGCTGCAGGGACCCCCTGCGGGCCTCTCATGGACCCTGTCGGTGCGCGTCGCCGGCAGCGATCTGCAGCTGCGGCGCGCCCGCAGCCAGCCTGGCGCTGCCAGCTTCGCGCTGCGAGCCGACGGCGAGATCTTCCGGCCAGGCGAGGGCATCGAGGCGCGGCTGACGGGCCATGGCCAGGCAGAGGCGCGCGTCTTCCAGCGCGTGGACCTGCAACCCGTCCTGCCGCCCAAGGATCCCTGGCTGCCAGAGCTCGAGGAGAGCTTCTCATGGCCTGGCCCCCCGCAGGCCGAGCCTCCGCCCGCGGGCAGGCTCCTGAAGACCGTGCGGGTCGAGCGCGTGAGCGTCGACGGCGCGGCCGTCCTGACGCTGCCCGGCGCGGAGCAGGGTCTCTACCAGCTGACCCTGGCCGGTGCGACGCTGGACTACCGAGTGGACGCCCGCCGCAGCCGCCTGGTTCCGACCCCGCCGGCACGCGCCGGCGGAACCGTGGATCTGGCCGTGGAGGGCGAGGCCGCGCTGCTGGCCCTACAGAGCGGGGGAGAGCTGAACTTGTTCGTGGCTGCGCCTGGAGCGTCGCGGCCGCTGCCCGTGCAGGCGCGCTGGGGCGAGACCGCTGCATTGAGCGCGGTCACCGCCTCGGGGGCCTGGCTGGAGCGCAGCCTGCCGGTGGCCAATCGCCTGCAAGCGCATCTGAGCGTACAGGAGCGGGCTGGAAGCTGGGATCTGGAGGTCTCGGTAGGGGACGCGGCCGGGCCTGTGGCGGCCCAGGTCGTGTTCAGGGCGACGGACGAGGAGCTGTTGCGGCAGGTTGGCGCTCCTGCCTCCGCCGCTGCCGGTCCCTTGCTCAGCGGCCTGGATGCGCCCGAGCTCGGCGCGGTGGCGCTGGAGCTGGAACACGCCGTCCGGTCGACGCTGATCTCGCCCGCCCTGCTTGAGGAGGCCCGGCGACAGGAGGAGGCGCGGCGGGCGCTGGCAGCCCGGCAGGGCGCCTTCGAGGCCAACGCCGTGACCGCCGTGCTGGGACCCGACGTGCCCCTGGAGCTGGGCTCGGGCGGCCTGGGGAGCCGCGGCATGGGCTTCGGGGGCGGCGGCCAGGCTGGCTCAATCGGAGGGCTGGGCGGCATCGGCACGGTCGGGGGCGGCGGCGGCAGCGCGGCCCGTCCCCTGCGGGGAGAGCGCGGGCGCGCGCTCTGGTTCGTGGGGCGCAGCGACGAGCAGGGCCGGTTGGCTGTCTCGCTGCCCCGTCCGGCGCGCGCCGCCACCTGGCGCATCGAGGCCATCGCCGTGGCGGACGGCATCGTGGGGCGCCATGCCCTGCAGGTGGAGACGGAGGCCGCGCCGGAGCTGGCCGAGGCCCCCGCGGCACCCCTCTCCCCCCTGGTACGGCTGGCCCTGGAGCCCGATCCTCTGGCCGGGCGCGATCCCGGCCGGGCTGCGCTGGCGGCCCGCGCCGCGCTGGCCGCCCTGCCCGCCGCGACCACGGCCCGCGAGCGACAGCTGCTGCAGGCCCAGCTGGCGCGCCTGGCGGGCGCCCTCTCCCCCAGCTCGTCGGGCTACCGCTGTCTGGCCGACGGTGCCCAGGCCCTGGCGCTGCTGGGCGAGCTGAAGGGAATCTTCGTGCTGCCCAGCGGGCTGGCCGCAGCGCTCTCTTCCTCCTTTCCTCAGGAACAGGCCGACGCTGCCGAGCGGCCGCTGCTGCTCTGGGCCCGCGCCCGGGCCTCGTTGGAGCCGGATGACGCCTCGCTGGAGCGGGTCCTGCGCGAGAGCCAGGCCATGGACGCCGAGCAGGCCTCCCAGCTGGCCCGCGCCCTGGGGTGGCTGGGCCGCGCCGAGGAGGGGCGGGCCCTGGTGAGGGGCCAGGGTCCCCAGGCCCTGCTGGCCCGTCGGGAGCTGGAGCCCGACCGGCGTGCACGCCGGCGTCGACAGAGCCAGGAGCCGGTACCCTTCGAGGCCCCGCCGGCCGTGGGGGATCCTGGACGCCCGGCCTGGATCGCCGCCGTGGCCCAGGGCCTGGCGGCCCCCCTCGGCTACGCGTCCCAGGCGCCCCAAGCCCTTGCGGAGGCCGAGCCTGCGTTGGGCTGGAGGCTGCCCTTGGCCGCGGACGGCTTGCCGCTGCGCGTGGGCTTCGAAGAAGAGGAGCGAGCCTGCCTGGGCAGCTGCCGCCTGCGCCCCGGCGAAGCCCTGCGGTTGCGAGGCGATTTCTCGCACTCGACGCTGCCACAGGGGCTGGGCTGGTGGTGGGACGATCGTAGCGGCAGCTGGGCCCTGCAGGCCCTGCGCTGCGGTGACTACCAGGTCGACGGGCTGCTGCCAGAGGGAGGTCCCGCCAGCCTGCGCGTGATCGTGGCGCAGGAAGAACCCAGCCCCGTCGGGCCAGCCGTGGCGCTGGCCCTTGCCCAGCAGGCCGCCGACAGCGGAGACGATCCTTCTCCCTGGCTGGGAGGACAGGAGCTGGACGCCTGGTTGCCCCCATACCGCCGGGCCGTGGCTCGGCTGCGGCTGGCCCACGCCCTGGAGCTCGACCAGCCGCAGTCCATCCGGCTGGCCTTCGAGAACCTGCGGGACCTGGCGCCGGACGAGCGCCTGAGCCTGTCCGAGGTGCGGGCCGTGGCCGACGCATACGCGCCGTCCCGCCCCGAGCGGGCCATCCGCATCTGGCGCTTGGGCCTGGGCGCCGCCTTCGGTGAGGAGGCGGCAGTGGCGGCCGAGGTGGAGCCCCTGCTGGGTCCGCTGGCAGCCGTCCAGCTGCTGCACGAGGTCAGCGAGCGCTACCCCGAGGTGCCGGCGGTGGAAGCGACAGCTGTGGCGCAGACGGCGCGCCTGCTGGACCTGGCCCAGCAGGATCCCCTGCCTGCCGAGATCCGGGGGGCAGGCGTCACCCGGACGGATCTGCGCCTGATGGCCGCGGCCTGGGATCGCGCCTTCCTGGCCTTGCATCCCGACTCGGAGCTGGCGGTGCGCGTGGGTCTGCGCCTGATCTCCGTGCTGCTGGAGCTGGACGCCCCCGTGCAGGCCCAGCGCTGGGCGCGGCGCCTGGTCCAGGCGCATCGGGACGAGGCGCTTGCGGACCGCCTGCTCTTCCTGGAGGGGCTGGCCACGGGCGCCACGGATCAGGATCGGCGCGCCCGCAGCCTGCTTCGCCAGGTCGCGGGGGGCCGGTTCGTGCAGGAGGACGGGCAGCGGCTCAGCTCCCCCTTGCAAGAGCAGGCGCTGCTGGCCCTGGCCCAGCTCTCGGAGGCCAGCGGTGACCGGCAGGCGGCCGTGCAGGGCTATCGTCAGCTCTCGCACAGCTCGGCGGACGCCGGCGCCTCGCTGCGCAGCATGGAGCAGCGGGTCTTGCAGGCCGGGCAGCTGCGCCTGTTGCAGCCCGGCGAGGCCGCCAGCCTGAGCCTGACCCTGGCCGGCGTGGAGCGGGTGGAGCTGCGGGCCTGGCGCCTGGACCTGCCCACCCTCTTCCTGCGCGATCACGGGCTGCGCGGCGTGGACCAGCTGCGCATCCAGGGCTTGGAGCCGGCCTGGCAGGGCAGCGCCAGTCCCCGGCGCAGCCGACTCGTGCGAGAGCAGCGTATCCGGCTGCCGCTGCACGGCCAGGGGGCCTGGCTGGTGCAAGCCGTCGCGGGCGGACAGCAGCTCACCACCCTGGTGGTGCGCAGCGCCCTGCGGCTGGGCGTCACCGACGAGGGCGGGATGCGGCGGGTCACGGTGATGCGCGGAGAGACGCCGGCGTCTGGCGTGGAGCTGCGGGCCCTGAGCGGCGGCCGGGTGCTGGCCGCACGCACGGATCTGCGCGGTGTGGCGTTCGTACCGGCCTTTGCGCCCGTGCTGGCCTTCGAGGGGGAGAGCTACGCCTTCAGCGATATGGCGGAGGATCCGGGGCGGGCCACGGCCAGCGCCGGGCCCTCGCCCGAGCTGCTGGATTTCCTGGAGCGGGACCTGCGCGTGCTGCGCGAGGTCGTGCGGAACACTCTGGCGGCGGCAGCGCTCTGAGGGCGCTGCGCGTTCTTGCCCCGCACAAAGAGGGTGGTATGTTCGACGCCCGGCGTGCCTTGTCCTGCCTGCGCGCCCGAGAGGACCCATGGACGAGGAGAGTCACCAACCGGAAGCCACTATCGGCGAGCTGGCCGAGGGTCGCTACCTGCTGCGCCGCCAGCTCGGGGCGGGCGGCATGGCCACCGTCTACGAGGCCTGGGACTCGCGCCTCAAGGTGACGCGCGCCATCAAGCTGCTGAATCCCGCCCTGACCGACAGCCAGTCGGTGAAGCTGCGCTTCGAGCGCGAGGCCCAGACCATGGCGCAGCTGCGTCATGCTGGCATCGTCACGGTCTACGACGTGGTGCAGGACGGTGGCCGCGTGTTCATCGTGATGGAGCTGCTGCAGGGCAGCCTGACGGACCTGGTTCGCAAAGAGGGCGCCCTGCTGCCGGGGCGATGCTGCGAGCTGGCGGACCGGGTCCTGGCGGCCCTGGCCTACGCGCACGACAAGGGCGTGATCCACCGCGACATCAAGCCGCACAACATCCTCTTGGACGAGGTCGGGGATCCCAAGGTCACGGACTTCGGCATCGCGCGCGTCCTTCACCAGGACCAGTCCCTGACACGCACCGGTGCCGTGCTGGGCACCTGGTCCTATATGGCGCCCGAGCTGCGCGTGGACGCCAAGAAGGCCTCGCCGGCCTCGGACATCTACGCCGTGGGCACGGTGCTCTACGTGCTGCTCACCGCGGCGGAACCCTTCGATCTCTACGCCTCCAACCTACACGAAGAGCACTTCGGTGGTCTGCCCGCCGGCCTGCGGGCCGTGCTGGTCGAGGCCACCCGCTATCACCCGGAGCGGCGCTACCAGAGCGCCGACCAGATGCGCCAGGCGCTGACTGCCGCGCTGGCAGAGGCGGACGACAGCGGCGAGCGGCCCGCCGGCAGCCAAGGCACGGTCCCGGAGGGCGACGGCGAGACCTTCTCCCTCGACACGACCGCCGACCTGGGCCTGCAGGACGGGGGAGCGGGCCTGGCGGCGGAAGCGGCCGAGCCCAGCCCGCAACGGGATCTGGCCCCTGTCCTGGAGGAGCCCTCCGATGGAGAGTCTTCCGCAGGCGACCTTCAAGAGGACGAGCCCTCCGCAGAGGCGTCCCCACCCTCCTACGGCACGATCAGCAAGGGTGCCGAGCTGCCGGCCAGGCCCGGGGGCCGTGCCTGGAAGCGCGTGCTGCTGGTCCTGTTCGCCCTGACGCTGCTCTGCGCGGGGCTGGGATCCCTGGGCTGGTCCTTCAAGCGATACCTGGCGTCGCCCCTGGCCAGGAAGCTGCGCGCGTTGCGCAGCTCTCTGCAGGAGGGCGGCGAGGCGGACGTCACCAGCAGCAGCGGCAGCGCCTCCAGCGCCGAGACCTCGACCTCCAGCAGCCAGAAGACCGTCAGCGTGTCCAAGAGCGTCGACGAAGCTGAGGAAGAGGAAGAGCTGCAGACCGGGCCGCTCAGCGTGCGCCTGAGCGACCAGACCTTCGTCTCTTCGGTGGAGGTGGTCTGCCCCTCGGGCTTCAGAATGCGCGGCCTGGTGGGCGAGGAGCGCAGCGTCTCCTTCGCGGACGTGCCCGTAGAGGACTGCACGCTGCACTTCAAGGGGGCCGCCACCCAGTTCTCCCCCGTCTCGGGCGGAGACGACATCTCCTGCCGCTTCGAGCTGCCCACGGCCATCTGCGAGTGAGATCGCAGCACGCGAAAGAGGCGGCCTGCAGGCCGCCTCCGGAGCTCGACGAGCGAGGTTCTAGTACAGATACCCCAGGTAGGCGCAGACATCCATCTCGCCGGACATGTCCTGGTAGGTGACGGTGGCCAGGCCGGTCTGGGGGGTGTCCTCGTGGAAGGTGATGGAGACCTCGAGGCCCTGCCAGGCCACGCCCGCCGAGCCCCCGTCGGGCAGCGGGCAGGAGGACCAGATGTTGGCGTAGGTGTAGTGCACGGCGTCGACGTCGATCACGAATTCGTTGACCGGGTCCTGGTAGTCCAGCTGGCCGTCGGCCTCCAGGTAGGTGGTGCGCAGGTTCAGATACAGATCCTGCACCACCGTGGACTCGATGTTGTCGATGCTGAAGGTGAAGTCCATCTCTTCGTGGATGTCCACGCCTGTGCCGCCGCCCAGCAGGCTGTAGCTGGCCGTGACGTAGCCATCGACCGCCGCCGGACCGTAGACCAGCTCGTCGGCGGTGCCGGTCAAGGAGCGGGCGATGTAGTCGCGCTCCAGGGTGACCGAGCCCGAGACCTCGTAGGGCACCAGGCCGCTGTCGGGCACGCAGCCCTCGCCGTAGTCCAGGGTGATGGACGAGGTGGTGCTTGTGACCTCGGGGCAGTAGCCTTCGGCCTTGGCGTCCACGCTCTTGGCGGCGCCGTCGTCCTCGCTGGCCAGGGGATTCATCAGCTCGGCGGCCAACATGGAGGCGCTGGTGGCGTCGTTCCACGCCATGACCGCGGTCTCCATCTCCTCGGTAGGGGTGAAATCCTCTTCCTTGTTGCAGGCGCTGAGCAGGACCGGAAGGATCAGGGCGTTGGCGGTGATGGTGCGGCGCATGATGGTCTCCTCTTGACTAGTGCCTTGTTCGGCTGTTTCCGGATTGTAGGCGATTTGGATTGGCTTGCGGTTTCTCGGGGGTACGGTCCCTGCTTGGCAGCCTATCGGCAGCAGCGACCGCAGACTGGAGCTAGATCTTGCAGAGCTCGCCCTGCAGCGCGTCCTGGATGGCGTCCTCGGCGGCCTGCTGCAGCTGCTCGTCCACCTCGACGGAGATGTCGCTGTCCACGGCGTCCGCCAGCTCCTGGCAGGCGCGCTGCGCGGCGCGTCCGTCCAGCTCGGCGCACTGCGCCTCGATGGTCTCGCGCACAGCGTCGGCCGAGAGGCTCACCTCGCCGATGGGCTCGGCCTCGACCTGGGCCTCGAACTCGCCGCACTCGCCGGTCATGCTGACGGTGACGGCGATGGAAACGCCGATGGGGTTGTCCAGCTCCAGGCTGACGGGCTCGAACCAGTCGGCGTCCTCGTCGCCCAGTTCGATGAATTCATCCAGGTCCACGGTCACGCGCTCCAGCAGGTACTCGGCGGTCGAGGCGGCATTGCCGGCGCTGGGGCAGGCGCAGTCCATGCCCAGGGGCCAGGTCAGGGGGTCGCCGTACTCGCCCTGTTCGTCCACGCCCAGCTCGTAGCTGGCGTCGGAGCTGCCGTAGGGCCCGCTCGTGGTCACGTCGCCCGTGCCCACCAGCTCGAGGGTCTCTTGGACGCTGTCCAGGCTGAGGATGCCCTCCAGGGTCAGGTCGCTGACGCGGTTGCCGTCGTCGCCGTGCACGCTGGCCTGGGGATCGCCGGCCTGACCCTGGGCGTCACTGGTGTACACAGAGAAGAGCGTCGTCTCCTCGTCGCGATCCTGGTACTGCAGCGCCACGTGGCCGGTGATGTCGGTCTCTCCCAGGACGAAGCTGTCTTGGAAGCCGAACACCAGCAGGCCGCTTTCCACGCGCTCCACCGTGACCTGGCCCTGAACGCCCTCGCACATGTCGAAGTCCAGCACCAGGGCGCTGCCTGGGCTGCGTTCGATACCCACGCAGTCCATGGCGGCGGGCGCAGGAGGCGCCAACAGGCCGGTCCCGGGGTGCAGGTCGTCGGGGATGGGTGCCAGATCGGCGCTGGTCTGCGCCATGGAGGCGTCCCAGAAGCGGTCATCCTCGTCCAGCAGCGCGCTCACCTCGGCGGGCTCGAGCACGGCCGACATGGAGGCGCCCAGGGCGTAGACGGCCTGGGTGGAGTCCAACTCCATCTCACGGCTGCTCTCGACGCTGGAGGCCGGGCCGCTCTCCAGCAGTGTGGCCATCAGCGGGTTGAGCGCGTCGCCGGTGTCGGTTGCTTCCTCGGAGTTCGCGCAAGCGCTGAGGCCGATGGCGGCGCTGAGGACTGCGAGCTGCGTGTGCGTGGCCTTCATTTCATTCTCCTGCTGGCTGCTTCGGGGTTGGGGTCGCTGCCCGTTTCGCTCTGTGTTTCGCTGCGGGCCGCGTCTGTCTCCACAATAGCCCCGGGTCGGGGTGTGGTCATCAAAAAAAGTGGCTTGCTAATTACCTTTTGCATAGCTTGCGAAAACCTTGAGGACCCTTGGCGGCTTGCTCGCGACCTATGGGGAAGCTCTAGGGCTCGAATGGGGGGGAAGCGGTATTGTCAAGCGATGAATCGCGCGATTTGCGCCTCTCTTCGGGCTTGCGTCGTTTCCTCCAGGTTTTCGCAAGCTTTGCCAAGAAGCACCCGACAGGGTGGTGAGCGCTTGCGTCGCGCCTTGGCGCAGCGCTACGCTCAAGGGGCCTCGCATCTCTTCGGAGGGAACCCGTGGCCAACATCCTGCTGATCGAAGATGACCTGGCCCTGGGCTCCCTGCTGCAGGCCGAGCTGCTGCGCGCGGGCTACCTCTGCGTCTGGAAGCAGAACGTCAGCGAGGGCCTGGCCGAGTTCCAGCGCCAGGAGCCCGACCTGCTGCTGCTGGACCTGATGCTGCCCGACGGCAGCGGTTTCCAGGTGCTCAAGCAGGTGCGTTCCCAGTCCCAGGTGCCGGTCATCATCCTGACGGCGCGCAACCTGTCCGAGGACAAGGTGATGGGTCTGGACCTGGGGGCGGACGACTACGTCACCAAGCCCTTCTGGAACGACGAGCTCATAGCCCGCATCCGAGCGCGGCTGCGGCGTCCCACCGCCGTGGCTGGGGAGGCCCAGAGCTTGACCATGGGGCGGGTGGAGGCGGACCTGGCGGCGCGCCGGGTGCTGGTGGATGGCGCGGAGAAGCGCCTGACGCCCACGGAGTTCAACATCCTGGAGTACCTGCTCAAGCGCCGCGGTCGCGCGGTGCGCCGCGAGCAGCTGCAGGCCGCCTTCCTCAAGGCCGAGGAATCGCCCGAGCAGTCGCTGCAGACCCATGTCTCGCGGTTGAGGCGCAAGCTGGGG
Source organism: uncultured Enterobacterales bacterium (assembly GCA_964454135.1). Classification (GTDB taxonomy): domain Bacteria; phylum Myxococcota_A; class UBA796; order UBA796; family JAFGLY01; genus CAYVQL01. Next base: position 89,851 of record CAYVQL010000001.1, read on the forward strand.
CCCGACGGCAAGCTGATCCGCACGGTCTGGGGCATCGGCTACCGCATCGACGAGGAGGGGGAGAGCGGTGCTTAAGCACCTGGGGCTGCGCCTGTTCTTGACCCTGGGCCTGCTGCTGATCTGCTTCGAGCTGCTGGTTTTCACGCAGAACACGCGCGCCGCCGATCGCATCCGGGTCAAGATCGTCGAGGCCGACCTGCAGTGGATGCTGCGCAGTGGCGACCTGGAGCGCTGCGACGCGGATCCGGCGGCCTGGGAGGCGCCCCTGTCCGGGCTGGGGATGGTGTACACCCTGGACGAGAGCGGCCGGCCCCACAATCCGCAGGCGCCCCTGCAGCAGGCCTTTGCCAACGACGTGGAGCCGGGCCAGCTGGTCAAGCAGGGCGCCAAGGTGCACTGGCTGGGTTGGACCGGGGTCTACGCCCTGGCACGGCAGGCGGCCGAGGCGCCCTGCCGCAGCTTCCTGATCGTGCAGCGACACATGATGGGGGTGGACACGCACCTGTTCTGGTGGATCGCCTTGCCGCGCTTCGTGCTGGGGCTGGCCATCGTCTGCCTGACCTGGTGGTTCGTGGTCCGTCCCTTGCTGCAGCGCATCCACGTGCTGGCCGGGCGCACCTCCACCATCGTGGAGGCCGATTTCGAGGGGCAGCTGCCCGTGGGTCGCGGCGACGAGATCGACCAGCTGGCCGTGGCCTTCAACCGGGCGGCGGCCGCGGCCCGCGAGCGCCTGGAGCGGCTGCGCAAGCAGGACAAGCTGACCCGCGAGGTGATGGCCAACATCGCCCACGACGTGCGCACGCCCCTGGCGGCCCTCAAGCTGGGCACAGGGCGGCTGTTGGCGGATCAGCCCCAGTCCGAGGTGGGGCCCACGGTGCGCTCCGAGCTCAACTACCTGGACAGCCTGATCGCCAACCTGGGCACCCTGGTGCAGCTGGAGGGCACGACCCTGCCCCTGGTGCGCCAGAAGCTGGACGCTTGCGCCCTGGTGAATCGCTGCCTGGCGCGCTTCGAGATGGTGGCCGCGGGGCGCGGCGTGGAGATCAACGGCGCCACGCCCGACGATCCGCTGCACTTCGCCGGCGATCCCCTGGCTGTGGAGCAGGCCCTGGGCAACCTGGTGCAGAACGCCACCGACTTCGCCAGCGGCAACGTGGCCCTGGTCTGCTTCGAGGAGCAAGGGAGCGTGGTCTTCTCGGTGCAGGACGACGGGCCCGGCCTTGAGATCGGCGAGATCCCGCGCCTGTCCGAGCGCAGCTACCGCGGCATCGCCAGCCACTCGCGCGGCCGCAAGGGCCTGGGACTGGGCCTGGCCATCGCCGACGAGGTGGCGCGACGCCACGGAGGCGAGCTGATCTTCGACTGCCCCGCCGAAGGGGGAACGCGCATCCGCCTGCGCTTTCCGCGCGGGCTCTCGCTACGGATGGACACCTACCACTGGGAGTAGTCGTCAGGAGCTCTCGGCGTTGAGCAGGCGCTGCTTGACCTGGGCGGCCATGCGCGCCGGGTCCGCCTCGTGGGTGGCGGTCCTTGCCAGGGCCTCCAGGATGGCGCGGGCGTTGCCCACGTTCTCGCTCGCGGCCAGCAGCCGTCGGAAGACCTGCAGGATGGTGACTCGCGGCAGGCGATCCAGGTCGCGGTAGACGGCGGGGCACTGGGCGCGCAGGGGATCCAGAGCCTGTTTCAGCTCTTCCAGGCCGTAGAGCTCGTGCCCCTGCTGGCGCAGCAGGCGGGCCAGGTGGGTGGCCAGCACGCCGGCTGGGTCCGTCACCTCGAAGCCCTGGGCCCGGGCCGCCAGCACGGCGGTAGCGGGGATCCACCAGGCATGCTGGCCGAAGACCGGATCGCGGGCCTCTTCGCCCTGGGGAGGCTCGTGCTTGCAGCGGCCGGGCAGGGCAAGCCATCGATCGGATGGGATGCAGCCCGTTGCGCAGGGCTCGCCCCAGAGCAGCAGACGGTAGCAGTCGCCGGCCAGGTGCAGGTTGTCGCGCACGTGCAAGGGGGGCACCCGCAGGCCCCGCTCTCCGAGGATGCGGTCTCGCAGCGCGGCGACCCGTCCCAGCAGGGCGGCTTCCTTTTCCACCAGGCGCACCAGGTCCACGCCCAGCTCCATGGTCAGCGGCGGCACCTCGGGCACGGTGGCCCGTTGCGGAGCTCGCTTCCTGGCGCGACCGCGCAGCGCTTGCTCCAGCTTGGAGCCGCTGGGGACGGTCACCGTGATGCCGGAGGAGCGCTGGCGGCTGCTGGGTGCGTGGGGGGCTGGCGGTGCGCTGGGATCCGGTACCAGGCCATCGGCGGTCAGCGTGCCCACGCGCTGCAGCTGGGCGTCGGGCAGCAGCTCGGCGGTGGAGAGAACGGTGATGTCGGGGTGGCAGCGGCGCACGGTGACGGCCAGCCGCCAGCGAGCCGGCGGGTCGCTGAGCAGCACGGCCCGAGTCGGCAGCTCGGCCAGCGTCTCCAGTCCGTGGCAGATCCTTTCTCGTTCCTCCTCGCTCAGGGCCCCTCCGTCGGCCATGCGCAGGATGATCGCCTTGGCTTCGTCGCTGAGCTCGGCGCAGTGAAGTACAGCCTTGTCGTCGCTGAAGCGGCTGGTGATGTGGCGGGCCAGCCCCTGCCGCACGCGCTCGGTGAGCGCCTCTTCGCTGGCTGGCCAGCCCATGAGCAGGGATTCCAGGATGGCCCGCGAGTTGCGGATGGTCAGCCCCTCGCGCAGCAGGTTGCGCAGCACGGCCAGCAAGGTGGAGGGCGGCACGCCCTCGCGGTCCAGCTGGCGCACCAGCTCGGGCTCCCGGGCCGCGCAGCGGCGCAGCAGGTCTTCTACGTCGGCCAGGTCGTAGAGGTCGGGCAGCAGGGCCAGCTGCAGCTCGGTGCAGTGGGTCGTGAGCACGGTGGCCGGTTCGACCACGGTATAGCCCCTGGCTTGGGTGCTGAGGCGCTCCGACTCCGGGATCCACTGGGCCGGCAGGCCGAAGACCGGCTCCCTGATCACCTCACCTGTGATGGTTTCGTCGAGAGCGTCCGGATCGATGGCCAGCCACATGTCCGCGCGCAGGCGGCCCCGACCCACCTCCATGCCCGCGATCAACAGGCGATAGCTGTCGTGGGGCAGGTGCGGGTCGCTGCGGATGGCATTGCTGGGAAGCAGCACGCCCTCTCTGCGGGCGATGCTGCCGCGCATGCGCCGCAGCCTGTCCGCCAGGTCCTCCCCCTTCTCGAAGCTGGCCAGCAGGGCCTGTCCGAGCTCGATGTCGAGGGATTCCACGGTGCTGCCCTCCTTGGAGGATGCCCGGTGGGGGTGCGCGGCGGATTGCAGGATTCCAGGCTACCACCACTCGGTGGCCTTCGGGAGTCGGTGTCAATGAAAATGGTATCAAAAAAGGTAGAATCGTTGGATTTCCGTTGTCTTGAGCGGCCCATGGGAAAAAAAACCGGGGCGCGGGGAATGGATGCGAGCCTGTCCCGTACTGACGGGTGAAAGGAGCGTGGAACGATGGAAACGCATCAAATTGCACTCATGGCCTGCGCTGGCGTCAGCGCCATCGCGGTTCTCTTCCTGCTGGTCAAGGCTGTACGCTGGACAGGCCGCGACGCCAGGAGGCGTGGCTTCCGCCCGGTCTGGCTGCTGCAGCTGCTGGTGGTGCTGGAGTTCCCCTGGCCCTGGCTGGTGTACTACCTGGTGACCCGCAACCTGGATCGGCAGCGGGCTTGAGGGCCACTGGTTGGTTTCTTTTGGCCCCGACCAGATCAGCCGAGAGGGATGAGGACCAAAGGAGAGGATCTCTGCGCTCTCCGGTACGCCAGGACAAGCCTGGTGTCAGGCGGCGGCTCGCTGTTTCGGGAATTCGTTCCCTCGCAGTAGCGTTCCCCGCACTTGAGGTGGGGCCATTCGGGTGGAACCGGTCACAACTGCGCCAGTGGCGCCTCACTGCCCGAGTTATGAGCGCCCCGCAGCGTTCACGCTCGCCGCAGGCTCTACGGCGGCACCAGCCGTGTACCCAGATCTGGGACTAGAGGTTTTTCTTCTCATCCTGTAACAGTCCCCACCCCTGACGACTCTTGGGCGCTCAAGGGGCGGTTTCGTCCCCCAGCATCCAGGAAGTGCGCCATGGCCCGCGCTCTGCTCGTCGCTCTGCTCTCTGTCGCCAGTGCGCCCTCGCTGGCCGATCCCGGTTCTGTAGGCTGTGAGCAGGGGGTAGCGCAGGCTGGGCCCATGGCGCTGGACAACGCGCTCGAGGCCTATGCCCAGCTGGACGGTGAGCTCTTCGCCGCCTCCTACGAGGTCGCGGTGCAGGGTATGGCCTGCCTGGATCGACCCCTCTCCACTGACGAACAGGCCCAGCTCTGGCTGGTCCGAGGCCTGAAGGCCTGGCTGCGGCGGGATGAGGCCGACGTTGCGGCCTCGTTCGGCGAGCTCTTGGCGCTGCAGCCGGACTTCGCGCCCGATCCGGAGCTGGTGCCTCCCGGCAGCCGGCTGAACGACATCCTGGAGCAGGCGCGCCTCGATCGGGTTGCGGAGCCGCTGCCTGCACCGCCTGCCCTGTCGGAGCCAGACGCCTTCGTCGAGCTGGCGATGGATCCGGCCCCCGCCGTGGACAGCGCATCCCCGCTCAGCCGGCCCTCCCGGGCACTGCTGGGCGCAGGTCTGGCCAGCGCTGCCGTGGGTGTGGCCTCGGCCGTTGTGGCCCAGCGCGCCCAGGACGGCTTCTGGTCCAGCGGGGCGCGGGACGAGGCCGAGCGGGCCTACCAGCTGAACCGCCTGGCCGGTTTCACAGCCTACGGGGCGGCAGGGGTTTCGGCTGGCCTGGTGCTGGGCGCCGTGGTTGTGGGGAGGTGGTGATGATGAGCGCCGAGCTGAACGAACGGAGTGCCACACCCACGGAAGCCCCCGAGCTGGTGGGGGCCCTGGGCGAAGGCCAGATCGTGGGTCGCTACGAAGTGATTCGGGTGCTGGGTCGGGGTGGCATGGCCACTGTCTACCTGGTGCGCCACCTGGCCCTGAGCACGCTGCACGCCCTCAAGGTGCTGGACGTGAGCTCCCCGCAGGTGCGGGAGCGTCTGCTGCTGGAGGGTCGCGTGCAGGCGCGACTGCGTCACCCCAACCTGGTGTCGGTGACCGATGTGCTGGACGTGCAAGGCGCGCCGGGCCTGCTGATGGAGTTCGTGGACGGTCCCGATCTCGAAGCCTGGATTCGCGGCACATTACCGGATCTGCAGACCGCCGCCCAGATGTTCTGCGGCATCCTGTCGGCCATGGAGCAGGCCCACGCCCTGGGCTACGTCCACCGGGATCTCAAGCCAGGCAATGTGCTCTTGGTGCGGGATATCGGGCGTTGGACACCAAAGGTCACGGATTTTGGCATCGCCAAGGCCATCCATAGCGATACGCCGGGGCACAGCACCCAGGCCGGCTTTCCCATGGGCACGCCTTCGTATATGGCTCCCGAGCAGGTGAGCCGGGCTCAGGCCGTGGACGTGCGGGCCGACATCTTCTCGCTCGGCTGCATCCTGTACCAGCTGGTCACCCACCAGGAGGCCTTCCCGGGCGACAGCGTGCTGGAGATCTTCAACGCGGCGGCCCAGGGGCGCTACCGGGATCCGCGGGAGCTGGTGCCCGACCTGCCCGAGGCCATGTTCCAGGGGCTGCGGGGCGCGCTGGAGCCCGATCTCGAGGCCCGCATCCCCGACTGTCATACGCTGCGTCTGGTGCTCTCGGGTCAGCTGCCATGGAGCGCAGAGACCACTTCTCCCCCCAACTTCCAGCTGCCAGCCTGCGCGCTGTCGCCCGTTCTGCTCGAGGAGGAGTCCACTGAACCTGCGCTGAGCGTTCCGCCCGTGCCCAGCGGGCTCTTCGAGGGCGCCGTGGCGGTTCCCCAGGCTGCGCCTGCGGACCAGGAGGGCACCCTGACAGTGGAGGCCTTCCAGGCCGCCGAGCGGCTCAACCGCGCTCGCGTGCGGCAGGCCGCCGTCTTCAGCGCCCTGGCCTCGGCGGCCCTGGTGGGCCTGGCCTGGATGGTCCTGGGGCGTCCCGACGCGGCTGTGATTCCGGAGGCCAGCGCGCCGGCAGCCGAGGTGCTCGTTGCGGAAGTGGCGGAGGTTGCACCCATAGTCGTGCAAGAGGAGGCCGCGACCATTCCGGAGGAAGACGCAGCCCTGGCGGAGGAGCCGCCCGCTGCGGAGCTCGCTCCCGCGGTGTCGACGCCGCCCCCTGTGAAGGCCGAGGCGCAGCCTGCGCCAGCCGCCCGTGCGGCCGCCCGCCCCAGCACGGGCACGGTACGCGCCAGCGGGGATCACAGTGTCCTCTACCTGTTGGACAGCCAGGGGCAGCTCCACCAACCCGGTGCCCTGGCGCCCGGCAGCTACGACCTGGTGGCCGCCTTCCCCTCGGGGCGCAGCATCGAGCGCCCTGCCTTTTTGACGGTGGAGGCCGGGCACAGCTACAGCGTGCGCTGCAGCGCCCTGATGGAGAACTGCCGATGAAAGGCACCGTTCTGTCGATGTTCCTGCCGCTGCTGGCCGGTTGTCTGCTGGACACGGACGATTGGGACGCTTGGGAACAGGGGCTGGCTGTGGATGATTCCACTGAAGAGCAGCCCTCGGACACGGGTACGGCGCCCGCTGACAGCGCGCTGCCCCAGGACACGGGCCTGCAGGACAGCGGGACCTTCGACACCGCGCAGGCGGCCATCGAGCTGCTGGCGGTGGAGCCCGCCTTTGGGCCCAGAGGCGGCGGCAGCCCCGTTTCGCTGCTGGGAACGGGCTTCGACGAGACGGCCAGCGTGCTCTTCGACCAGGCCGGTGCAGAGCTGGTGGCCAGCAGCGAGGAGCGCCTGGAGGTGATCACTCCGGCTGCAGCGCAGGCGGGCTGGGCGGATGTGGTGGTTCAACAGGGCCAGACGCAGAGCCAGGCGTTGCAGAGCTTCCGCTACCTGGATCTGGACGACGCCACGGGCCAGGCCGGGGCCATGGGCGCCCTGCAGCACTTCGAGTACGTGGGCAGCTACTGGGAGCCCGGAACCCTGGACTACGGCATGCTCCAGCTCTGGTTTCCCAGTGAGGCCAGCGACCAGCGCTACGGGGACTTCTTCGCCGACCAGGCGGAGAGCTGCCGCAGCAGCGCGGGCTTCGAGCTGGACAGCAGCGGAGGGATCGACCTCGAGGCCCCCCTCGCCAGGTTGGTGGGCTCCGGGGGTACGGAGCTCGCACCCAGCTGGAATGCGAAGCAGCGGCGCCTGGACCTGACCCTGGGCCCGACCGATTTCGAGGTCGGCGCCAGCTATGCCCTCTCCTTTTCGGGGCTCTGGGACCTGCCGGACTTCGAGATCGAGCAGATCCTGCGCACACCGGCTCCCTTGGTGCTCGAGAGTCCCTTGTTGGGAGGCAGCGAGCCGCCTGAGCTGGAGCGGGACGAGCTGAGCTTTGCCTGGCAGGAGATCGAGGCCGAGCAGGTCTTGGTGTACATGGTGCGTGTCTCCTCCGACGGGCGGCAGGGACTGGAGACGCTCACATGCCTGGCGGAAAACGACGGGGCCTTCGAGGTGCCCAGCAGCGCCTGGTCCGGCTGGCAGAGGGACCAGGTGCTCTACGTCTACGTGGGCGCTTTGCGCGAGAGCGACGCCCAGGTCCCGCTGAACAACGGTGACAGCCGGGTGGCGGGGATCTACTGGAATGTGGGTGTGGTGGTGGCGCGCTGAGGGATCAGGGCGAGCTCTGCTGGTACTGATCCCAGCCCCAGCACAGGATGCCGCCCACGCTGTCGATGCCGCAGTTGTGCTGGGCTCCGGCGCTCAGCTGCACGAAGCCATCCTTGGGGGGCGAGGCCTGGTCGTAGTGGTCGGCGCCCCAGCAGCGCACCCCGCCGGTGGTCTCCAGGCCGCAGGTGTGGGACTGGCCCGCGCTGACGTGGGAGTAGCTGCCGGACAGAGGCGTGGACTCGCCGTCGTCGTCGCTGCCCCAGCACTGCACGCCGCCTTTGCCGTCCACGGCGCAGCTGTGGTAGTGCCCGGCGCTGACCTGCACGAAGCTGCCACCCGGCGGCGTGGACTCGCCGTAGCTGTCTCCGCCCCAGCAGTAGACGGTGCCGGAGCTGCCGATGGCGCAGCTGTTCCAGTCGCCGGCGCTGACCTGGGTGAAGCTCCCCTGGGGAGGCGTGGACTGACCCTGGTCGTCGGCGCCCCAGCAGCTGACGGCGCCCGTGTCGTCGACGGCGCAGCTGTGATCGTAGCCCGCGCTGACCTGGGTGAAGCTCCCCGAAGGAGGTGTGGACTGACCCGCGTCGTCGTTGCCCCAGCAGCGCAGGCTGCCGTTGACGGTCACGCCGCAGGTGTGGGCCTCGCCGGCGCTGATGTCTGTGAAGGCCTCGCTGGGCTCTTCGGTCTGGCCGTCGCTGTTGTCGCCCCAGCAGGCCACCCAGCCGTCGCTGTCGAGGCTGCAGGAATGACGGCCCCCGGCGCTGACGCTCTCCATGGTCGCGGGCAGGCCGGCGCAGCGGAAGCCGCGAGCGTTGCCGCGTCCCCAAGGATCGGCGTAGCAGCGGAACGAGACCCGCAGGGGATTCTCGTCGTTGCACCAGCTGCCCCCGCGGGTCACCCGGTACTCTTCGCCCTCGTCGGCGTAGGGGCTGGTGTCGGGACCGGTGGGGTCGGTGTTGGCGTCGTTTTCATTGGCCCACTGGTAGTAGTCGGGGTCGTAGTAGTCGGCGACCCACTCGTCGGCGTTGCCCGCCAGCTGGTAGAAGGCCCTGTCGGCGTCCCAGGCCGTCACGCCCTCCTCGAACTCGTCCACGTCCACCACCTCGCCGATCTCCTTGCCGTAGTTGGCGGGCGTGGGAGTGAGCGAGGCTGGCAGGTCGTCGCCCCAGGGATACTCGTAGTTGGGGCCGGTGGAGGGACCGCGCGCCGCGGCCTCCCACTGGGCCTCGGTGGGCAGCCAGCGGCTGGCCCAGCTGCAGTAGGCTTCGGCGTCGTACCAGGAGACGCCGGTGATGGGGCGGTCCTCGTGGCCGTGGTGCGGCGTGTAGATGCCGTCGGCGGCCTCCGCGATCTCCATCTGCGTCGAGTAGTAGCCAAGCGCACCGCCGGCGCTGCTGAGGAAGGCGGCGTAGGATGCCACGTCTACTTCGTACTGGTCGACGTCGAAGTCGCTGGTCAGGACTACCAGTCGCTGCGGCTCGCTCTCGGGCCAGGGCGTGCTGTCGGACTCGCGCCCCATGTAGTAGGAACCGGCCTCCAGCTCGATCAGCTTTCCGGCCACCACCCAGGTGCTCGTTGTGGAGGCGTAGGTGTCGTCCGAGACCTCGAGTGTCACCTGGTAGGCGCCCCGGGCCACGTAGTCGTGGGAGGTGGTTTTGTCCGTGCTGTACTCGGTCCAGCCGCTGCCGTCGCCGAAGTCCCAGCTGACCTCGAGCTCCTCCGTCGGGGTCTGCTGGTCGTAGCAGTCGATGGCCGAAAAAGAGAAGTTCTCACCCACCGGTCGGAAGCCGTGGGAGGCGGCGATGTCGCAGAGCGGGGCCTCGGTGTTGAGCGTGGTGCCGCTCACCACGTTGCTGCCGGTGCTGATGCCCCACTCGTCCTCGACGTAGACCCGGTAGTAATAGGTGGTGTTGGGGGTCAGGCCGGTGTCGGTGCGATCCAGGACGTGCTGCTCGGCGGTGGTGTAGACCAGCGTGGCGGCCTGGTCCACATCTTCGCTCTCGGCCCGGTACAGGCGGTAGTAGGCGAAATCCGAGGCCTGGCTGGCCTGCCAGGACAAGGTCATCTCGGTGGCGGAGATGTCGGTGGGTTCTTCCAGGACCAGGCCCGCGGGGGCCGTGTCGTAGTCGGTGGTGGCGCTGACCTCGTTGGAGGGGGCGTTGTCTTCGACGCTGTTGAACACCCAGACACGGTAGAAGTACTGGTGGTAGGTCTGCAGGCCCTCGTCCGGGAAAGAGGTCTCGGTCCGATCGTAGAGCTCGGCCACCAGGGTGTCGTCCAGGGAGACATCCGCTTCTTCGGAGCGGTAGAGCTCGTAGCGGTCGAAGCTGCTGATGGAGCTCTCGAGCCAGGACAGGGAGATGGAGTCGAAGCCGATGTTGTAGGGGGGCCCCAGCAGCACGGGCTCGGCGGGCTCCACCTGCTCTTCGTCGTCCTTGCAGGCCATGGCCAGGGTGCAGAGGGATAAACAGAGGGGGAGGGTGAGTCTGGTCATGGGCTCTGGTCCGCGGGAGGGCAGCTTGAGCTTAACATGGAGGGGACAGCGCATCGGGAGCCGGCCTGTGATCAGGCCCTGCGGCGCCGAACGCCCAGCAGCGCCAGCCAGGCCAGCAGGGCGCCGGCCCCGGCGGCCCGCGCTCCCTGGCCGCAGCCTTCGCAGCGGCCCTCCTGGGCCGGGGGCACCCAGGGATCCCCGCCCGCGCCGGCGCCCGTGTCCGCCCCTGCAGCCGTGTCGTCGGGCTCGTCGGATTCGCGATCGTAGTCGTAGCCGGGCAGGCGCCAGACGCGGGCCGCGTCGGCCTGCACCCTGCCCTCGACCACCTCCAGCTCCAGCTGGTGCCAGCCATCCTCCAGGTCGCGCAGCTCCAGCACGACTTGCTGCCAGGCCCGCGTGCCCACCAGGGAGATCTCGCCCAGATCCTGGCCGTCCAGGCGGGCCAGCATGGTGCCGGCCTCGGCCCTGGTGGCGGCCATCAGGTCGAGCCCGATGCCCTGGAAGGTCAGCGTGGCGATGGAGCCCGGGACCGCGCATTCGCGGTACTGGTGGTAGATCTGCCCGTCTGCGTGGAGCTCGACCCAGTCGCTGTCGAAGTCCCAGTATGCGTTGCGGTCGTCGATGGTCTCGAGCGCGTGGACGGCCTCCCAGGTCTGGCCCTGGTCGCGGCTGAGCCAGCCGCCATCGAAGCTGCCCAGGGCGATGGCATCGTCCTGGGCGAACTGCGGGGAGATGGCCAGGGTCACGCCCAGCTCTTCCGAGGGGCGGGTGGTGGGCTGCCAGCTATCGCCGCCGTCTTCGCTGCGAAAGGGGCCTTCGTCCGCCAGCTGCGCGAAGGCCACCGGCTGCTGGTCCCACTGGGGCGAGGCCACTACCGACCAGACCGGCCGGTTCTCGAAGGCGTTCAGCTGCGGTTCGGCCCCGTCGATGGAGCGGAACAGGCCCAGGGGGCTGGCCAGCAAGAGAGTGTCCCCACCGGCGGCCATGGCGAAGATGGTGGTGTTCAGGCGGGCCACCTCGGACCAGCTGTCGCCGTGGTCGCTGGTGGTCCACAGCTGGCCCTCGCTGCCGCAGCCCACCCAGGCCTGGCCCCGCTCGGGGAAGTCGGCGGGCACGTGAGCCGAGGTGCAGGTCTGGGTGTAGTCGGTGGGCGTGTGGCAGGTGATGTCACCGAAATCGCCGCCGGCGTGGCACCAACCCCCGCCGTCGTCCACGTTCCCCGCCGCCAGCAGCCAAGGATAGCTGCTGTGATCCAGGGTCGTGGACATCTGCCAGAAATCTCCCATCTGTTCGTCGGCCCAGAGGGTCCAGCTGATGTCTCCGTCTGTGGTCAGCTGCAGGTCCTGCTGTTGGTACGAAAAGGCCGTGCAGTCGCGCCCCCAGTCGCCGGGCACCGTCAGCTCCTTGACGTAGCCGCCCACGGTGGAGGAACCCAGGGGCTGCACCAGCCCCAGCTCGGGCGTGACTCGCTCGATGCCAGCGCCGTAGTTGCCCCCGAAGACCGACAGGAATCCCCGCGCGTCGTAGGCCAGGCCGATGCCCCGCCACATCTGGCTTTGCATCGACTCCATGTTGGCCCAAGTGACGCCCTGGTCATGGCTCCAGGCCACGCCCTCCCAGCTGGCCAGGTAGACCGCGCCGTCGCCCGCCTCGTGCAGCTGGTAGTAGTGCACGCCGTCCGCCGGTTGGCTGGTCTGCACCTCTTCCAGCCCGGCGCTGGACAGCTCCCAGGAGAGGCCTGTGTCGAAGGAGGCCCACATGGCCTCTTCGGGCAGGGCCGCCAGCACCACGCCGCTGGCGAGCTCCTCGACCACCACCACCGCGCTGTCCTCGAAGCCGGCGGGCTCGAAGCTCTGGCCCCCGTCCTCGGACAGCAGCAGCCCCTCTTCGGCCGTGGCCAGCCAGACCCGCCCCTCGCTGCCCGTGGCCAGCTGGATGATGGCGCTGTCCAGCTGGCCTGCGAGCTGCCAGCTGCCGCCGAAGTCCTCGCTGCGGTAGAGCTGGCCGATCTCGTCCAGGGCGAAGGCGCGGCCGCTGCTGGCGAAGTCGGGGGCCAGGGAGAGATCCTCCATGCTGACATCCGCCAGCTCCGAGACCACCTGCCAGGAGTCCCCCGCGTCCTGGCTGCGCCAGATGGCGCCCGTGATGTCCTTCCCATCGGGCAGGGTGCCCACGGCCAGGGCCAGGCCGTCGTCCAGCACCTGGGGAGAGGCTTCCAGTTGCTGGATGAGGGCGGTGGCGGGCAGGTCGGTGTGCACGGTGAAGCTGTCGCCCACGTCGTCGCTGAGCCACAGCCCCTGCCCGGCCGTGCCCACTGCCAGGCGCGTGGCCCCCAGCATGGCAGCGCAGAGCGCGCCGCTCTGGCTGGGGTACAGGTAGCGCACCTCCACGTCCTGGAGGTTCTGGGAGCGGATCAGCGAGGTGGCGTCCCTGAAGGCTTGCTGCACAGTGACGACCATCCACTGGGCCTCGGAGCCGGGGGAGACCGCCACCCAGAAGGTGGGGTCGTGGGGCTCGTGGGCCAGGGTGGCGGATGCCAGCAGCAGGGTGGCGAGGGCGGCGGACATGGGGGGCAGGGTAGCACGGGGGAATGAGGGCTTGGAGTGGCGCGGGGGAGTCCCTGAACCTCGGCCGGGAGGCGGCCGAAGATCAGGCCCGGGAAGCTCCGACCACCTCGGCGAGGGCGAAGGCCTCGCGCTCGCCATCGACGCCTGGCGGGCTCTGCTCGAGCAGGCGCCAGCCCAGGTCGGCGACGTAGCCGGGGAGCTCCTCCCGGGTCTGGGAGGAGAGCCACGGCTCGCCGTACAGCCGCAGCGCCAGCAGCGCCAGGGCGCTCTCCCTGCTCAGGTCGAGCAGGTGCGGATGGGGGTCAGGATGGGGGTCAAGCTCCTGACCCCAGCTCCTGGCCTTCATCGCTCCTCCGGGGCGGAGACGCTTTTCCGCTTATTCCGAATCGGCCGGCGCAAACAGGAAGGGGTAGCTCACGATCACGATCCCGCCGCCCTTGGGCTCGGGGAACTGCATGCGCTGGAAGCGCGCCACCAGGCATGACTCCACCGCCGCATTGGCGAGGCTGCTCGACTTGATGGATGCGCTGGCGACCGTTCCGTCCTTGGCGATGACGAACTTCAGCACCACCTTGCCCTGCAAGCTCGGTTCCTTGGTCAGCTGTCGCTGGTAGCAGTAGCGGATGGCGTTCAGGTTGCGCCGCACCACGGCATCGATCAGCGTGCGGTCCAGGGCGCCCAGGATGATGGGAGAGCCGGAGGAATAGCGAATCTGGCCCTCGGATTTGAAGCCGAAGCTGCCGCCACCGCTGCCGTAGCCGGAGCTCCCGGAGCCGCGCCCCTTTGTGCCAAGTCCGGCGAGGGATCCCGCGCTGCCGCCCCCACCCAGGCCGCTCCCGCGCGAAGCCCGACCCGCGGAGCCGAACTGAACGCCCTTGGCGCCGATCACGCCGCCGATGCCTCCGAGCACAGCGCCGTGCGCCAGCTGGGCACCCCCCACCATGGAGACCCCCGCCGGCGCCATGTTGGGAACGCTCAGCTTCATGGTCGCCGGGGCGCAGCGGGAGGGTTGGTCGTCGACCGCGATCAGGCTTGTGTACTTGGAGACCAGGTGATGCTCCAGGGCCACCTCGGTCACCTCCTGCCGCACCAGCTCGCCGCTGCGACCGCGCGGATACCACTCGATGTCGCGGATCTTGCGCCGCGCCCAGATGGAGCGCAGGCCCTCGTGGCGGCGCTCCACCATGGGCACCTCCAGAGGCAGCTCCCAGGCCACCCGCTCGCGACCGAGCATGCCACGCACGGTGATCACGGTGTTCAGCGTGTCCTCCTCCTCAGCCGGTTCGGGCTGGTAGCGCGCCACCACCCGTAAAGGCTGACCAGCCCAGAGATCGGGGATCTCCTTGGGGAACTGCTCGCTCACCTGCAGCGCGCCCCAGTGGATCTCCAGGTCCGACAGGGCGGGGTGGGCGATGCGGCTGTAGAACGCGTCCACAGCCTCGCCGATCTGCTTCGACCCGTAGTGGTAGATCACGTCGCCGCGGCCCATCTCCGCCAGGCCCTCCAGCAGGTAACGGTTGACGCTGGAGCCCACGCCCAGCGAGAACATGCGCGCGTTGCCCAGGTGCTGGCGCACCAGCCGGAACATCCTCTCCTCGCCGCCCACGTAGCCGTCGGTCAGCATCAAGACCAAGCGCATGGCCTGCGGATCTCCGGGCAGGTTCAGGGAGTGGATGATCCCCTGGTCCATGTTCGTGCCGCCCCCCCTGAAGTGGCGCAGCCACTCGCGGGCCTGGGCGCGGGTGGCGGGGGTGGAGGGCTGGGGCCTCCGGAAAAGAGAGGTGGCGGCCCCGCTGAAGCGCACCAGGTTGAAGCTGTCCTCCGGGCCCATCTCGTCCAGCGCCAGGAGCACGGCCGCGCGAGCGGACTCGTAGGGCCAGCCGCTCATGGAGCCGGAGCTGTCGATCACGAAGAGCAGCTCCCTGGGCCGGGCGACGAAGTGCTCCCCCAGGTCCGGTGGTTCGAAGGTCACGGCGATGACACCGGGTTCGTCGTCGCTGGGGCGATGGGCCAGCACCGCGGAGCGGGTGCGCTCCGCAGCCAGGGTCCAGCTGAGCACGAAGTCGCGATCGGGGACGAGGACCTCGTCGGCCGTGCTGATCTCGGCCCCCCAGGAGCCCTCCTCCTGGACTGCGATGTCGTGGCTGTCGCTCCACAGTCCGGAGACGGGCACGCCTTCGTCGATGTAGACCGTGATGTCGACGCCCCTGCTCGGCTCGGCGACGTAGGGGGTCACCAGACGCGTGGCGTCCTCCACCCAGGGGGGCGAGAAGCGCGGGCCGGGCGTCATGGGAAAAGCCAGCTCGTAGATGCCGTCTTCGTATTGCAGCTGCTGTACGTACTGCAGCGTGATCCGGACCTCTTCACCTGGGCAGAGGTTGGCGATGCTCTGGGTGAAGAGGTTGTCGCGCTCCTGCTCCAGCAAGGCCGCCTTGCGGCCGTCTTTCTTGGCCTGCTCGTAGACCTCGCGCGCTGCGGCGCGCTCCATGATCCGGCCCTCGATCAGCCGGTCGCCGCAGACCAGGTCCATGCGGTCCACGGCGGCCATGGAAGGCAGGGGGAAGAGGTAGGTGGCCTCGAGCGTCTCTTCGTAGGGGTTGTGGAACCACTGCACCATGGTGACGCGTGCCAGGCCTGCATGGACTTCGGCCACCACGGAGCTGTGTTCCAACACAAGGGCGCCCAGGTCTTGCCCGGCCTGCACGCGGATCTCGCCCGCGGTGACCGGATCGCTCGCCAGGACCTCTGGCGGGTAGATGATGGGGTCGCGAAGATAAGGGATTTCGTCGGGAGCCTGAGCCATCACGGCGCCCGCCAGGGCCAGCGTGGGAAGGAGCATGAGTGCCTCTTTTCGGGTTGCGATCCACAAGGACCACGGCCGAAGAAACGGGTTCGCCCGACCCTGTGAGGAGATTGTCAACCTATGTCACGTCGGCAGGCCTGCCTTCGTACGGGGTGTCTGGCAGCAGAAACATAGAACTCCGACAGGGTGTCAGGCACCCGAATAGACAACCGAATTGCGCCCTACTCATCGAACCAGATCGGGCTGGACCAGGCCGTATTGCCGTCTCGTTGGCGCACTCGCAGGTAGCAGAGCTGCCCGGGTCGGGCCCGTTCATCGGTGACTGAAAAGCTGAGATCCATGGTGGCTGCGGGATGCTCTTCCCAGAGTACGGCGAATTCTCCGTCCGCCAGCTTGAGGATCTGTACGGCGTCCAGCAGGTCGGTGCCGTGCACGCGGCCCTCCAGCAGCACGGCGCGGGCGCCGTCCAGGGGCAGCGCGCCGCCCATGGGCGTTCCGCGGGCGCTGAAGCGCAGCAGCATGCGCGCGCCCGTGGTGGCGTAGGTGTGACGCCCTCTCATGCCTGTCCAGATCCCCTGGCGCGTCAGCTCGCGGGCGAGGACCGCGGCCAAGCCGGGCTTGTAGGCCTGGTCGATGTGACTGAGGTAGTGCATGTCGCTCGAGCCGACGAAGCCCATGCGCCAGCCGGCCTTCAGGGCGTCTTGGGCGAAGTTGCCGGAGTCGGAGGGGGCCTGGCGGATGTCGTAGCTCATCAGCTTCTTGACCAGCCCGCTCTCGGTAGGGGCCTCGGGGCGACCCTGGTCCACTGCGTACTCGTTGTCGTGGTACTCGCTGGCACCGTGGGCGCTGTAGATCTCCAGCAGGCCCTGCTGGGACCAGTCCGCTGGACCCCAGTGGAAGGACACGTCTCCCGTGGGCCAAGCCGGCGAGTGGGGGATGACCAGGTAGTCGCGTCCTGCGAGAGTGGCCACGAGCTCGCTGGGATCCTGCTCGTCGGGCTTGCCCATGGCCGAGGGCAGGTTGTGATGCACCAGGGGGAGATCATCCTCGCCTGGGGCGTAGTAGATATTGCGGTGGCCGTAGAAGTAGCTGGTCCACTCGTAGCCCTTCAGGGACACGAACACGCCCGGCTCGTAGACCTCGTCGGCCAAGCGCTTGGTGTAGTCCCACTCGTCGGCGCTCAGGCCCATGGTGCCCGTCTTGGGGGCGAAGGGCACCGCACCGATCATGTCGTGGTCGGTGAGGACGGCGAAGTCGAAGCGTTCCTGGTGCCTATGGCGCCACCACACGGTCTCGGGCGGCCGATCCGCGTCGATGGAGAGGATGGAGTGGCTGTGGGTGTCGCCGAAGTAGACGTGGGGCTGGTCCGGAGCCAGGATCGCGATGGGATTCGAACGGACCGCAAACTGCCGCCCGTCGATCTCGGCATGCCCCCTGATTCGGTAGACCCCCGGCTCGCCCCGTGCGGTGACCCGCAGCTCCGTCAGGCAGCCCTGCCAGCTCTCATGGTCGCCGGCCAGGGAGATCTCCGCGGGGAATTCCAGGGCCTGCAGGGGATCGAGAACGACCCGCCCGCGCGTGAAGCGCGCCAGGTTGGGCAGGAAGTAGTCATCCTCCACCCGTAGCAGCAATCGGGCCCCCTCTCCCGGTGCCAGGCTGGCCGGTGCCAGCAGCGTCACCTGTGCCGGCCATGCCGAGAAGGCGTCAAAGCTGGGCGCGTCCTCCAGCAGGGCGAACTCGCCATCTCCATCCGCGTCCAGCCGTGTCAGGATACGCATGCTGGCCTCACGCGAAGGCGCCTCGAATCCCCCGTTCGCCCCCAGGGTGATGTGCAGGCTGTCCCCGGGTTGCAGCTCGCCTTTCTCCACGGTGATGCGTAGCAGGCGTTCGTTGTCCTGCTGCCGCTGCAAGGCGTCCCGCGAGGCCTGGCCCAGCTCGCTGCGCTTGTACTTGATGTAGCGGAACAGGTCCTTCAGAGCGCCCAGGCGGCGCGGCTCCTCCACGCGCAGCTGCACATCCTCGCGGCTGGCCTCCACCTGCGCGTCTTGCAGCAGGTCGATGCCGAAGAACACGGCCGAGGGCGCCGAGATGGAGAAGGGCGTGTAGGTGCGCTGTGCGGTGGGCAGCACATGGCCCAGCCCGATCTTCAGCCCCCCGCCCTGGGCCACCCCTGCCTGGCCGGCCTCGAAGACCAGCTCGATGCGGTTGTCGGCCAAGACCGACTGACCGGCGATACGCCAGTCACCTGACAAGAGCTCCAGCGAGCCGATCTTGTCGGCAGGCAGCTTGGAGAAGAGGATGGGCTCGTCGTAGGGACGGAGGAAGACACAGCTCGGCAGCAGCAGTGCGGCGAGCGCAGGCAGGGTGAGATGGGAAGGGACCATGGCCCGAGTCTAACCGGCGTGCTTGTCAGGATAGGGTGTCATTGGGTGCAGCCGTCGTCGGCGTGCACATTGGGATCGCGGTCGTCGCAATCCAGGCCCAGGGCCGCGTAGCTCGGAAAGGGTGTCAGGCACTAGGAATTGATACCTAATCAGGTATCAATTCCTAGTGCCTGACACCTGAACCCTGTACTGAACTTGACACCTGAACCCCATAGTGCCTGGCACCCCAGTCCGGGCAGTAGAAACCTAGAACTCCTGGCACCCTACCGCAACCTGGGGCAGCAGCAGCGTCGTGTCGGCGGAGTGCAGCCAGGTCTCCCTCAGCCGGATGCTCACGAGGCTCTCGGGGATCGTCGCTGCCTGCTCTTCGGCTCGCTGCACGGCGAACACCGTGCCTTGCAGGATCCAACCCACCTGGGTCGGGTTGGTGCCTGCCGGCTGCGCGAACAGGGGCTGGCGATCCGAGCAGGCCTGCCAGCGCGGCTCCGGCCGCGGTCCCGTGCGACGCGCGCCCAGGCCGCCCACGCCGTAGGCCAGACCGGGGTCCTCGCGGCTCGCTGCGAGCCACCCCAGCCAGACGGTGCCGGTGTAGTGGTCTCCGAGCACCACGCGCAGCCAGCCCTCGCGTTCTTCGAGCACCTCCACGTCCTGCGCCTCCAGGCCCGGCTGCACATGGCCCAGGATCTCGCCCGCGGGACTGGCCCGCAGCGGCAGCGCGTCGGGGACCCGGATCCAGGCCCTGCGGATCGGCTCCAGCCCGAGGGAGGCCAGGCGTGCGTCGCCGCCGTCAGGCGCGCCTGCGGGGCGGATGAGCGACAGCGCGTCGCAGGAGACCTGCTGGTCCACCGAGCCCACGGGCTGGAAGACTGTGAAGGCATGGCTCGACGGGCGTACGACCACGCGGTCCCTCTCGCCACCGACCACCCGCAGGTCGGCATCCAGGGCCATGAAGCCCACCTGGCCCAGCGCGATGCGCTTGGCAGCGTAGAGCACCTCGCGCTCGGTGGCCTCGACGTCGGCCCACACCAGCAGCCCGTCGCCCGCAACCACCACTTCGAGCCAGGCCGACCCCCGCCACACCAGATCGGCGTCCACCTGGGGCCAGCTCGACGCTCCGTAGCCAGTCTGCGCGAACACCGGTCCTCCGCCCGGCAGGCGGAGCTCCAGGGATCGCGGGTGCACCGGGGCGCTGAAGCGACACAGGAGAGATCCCGCTTTCGCGCGATCCTCCATGGTCGGGAGCGCTGCCTGGCGGACGCTGGCGCAGGCGATGCCCAGGATCGCGGACGCTGCCAGGATGCGGTGCATGGTTGCTCCGGCGTTGGAGAATTCGCCCTGGTGCATAGGCCGCTCCCGAACCCCGGGCCAGCCCACCTCGGATGTCGACCCTCCCAGGCAGTGTTGGGCAAGCTTGCGGGGCGAGACCTGCTTGCATCGAGGTCACCCGAACGCACGGGTTTGCAGAATGTGGGGGAGGGGGGGCGCCTTTCTGCGTCCGGCTCGCTAGAGCCCCCAGTCCAGCTTCAACCGCGGCTGCCGCTCGGGCAGCCAGGCCAGGGACGAGGCGAAGCGCCAGCCCTGCTCGAAGCCACGTTGGAACGCCGCCTCGTCGGACTGGGTGACGCGGATGCTCAGCCGTCGCAGCCGGCCGCCGTGCAGCTCGGCCAGGGCGGCACCCAGACCCCAGCCGGCGTGCTCCGCAGGCAGGTCCTCGTGCCAGACCTCGCAGTCTGGGCCCCAGGCCAGGCTCATGTCCTCGGCGCTCTGGGGCACGCCGGGCGCCTGGCAGATGCGGCTGGCCAAGGCCCCGCGGCCCAGGGCCAGCAGCGCCCCGACGGTCTCGGCTTCTGCGGGGGGCAGGGCGTCCAGCCCGTCCAGGGCCAGCTCGCCCTGCAGCCCGCCGCTGGCGAAGAGCAGCCCGCGGCCATGGCACCAGCAGCTCTCGCGCAGCGCGGCCGGGGTGCTGGCCTGCAGCGGCAGCCCTTGGGCCACGCCCTCCAGCCAGGGCCCGAAGCGCTGCCCGCTCTGCTCGCGCTGCAGCGCGACCACGCCGGCGGCCTGACCACGTTGCCAGGCGTGGCGTGCGGCGCCCTCGGCGGGCAGGGGGATCTGCTTGAAGGCGGCTCCGGCCGTGCGGTCGCCGGCCGTCACCACGTAGCTGGGATCGCCTGCCAGCAGGCCGGCGGTGAAGGGCACCAGGGGCAGGGGCGTGGCCCTGCTGATGCGCTCCAGCAGCTCGCGATCGCCTCGCAGGCGCTCCAGCTGGAAACACCAGTCGGGCGCCAAGCGGCGCTGGGGCAGGGACCAGGCGGCTTCAGACAGGAAGCGGGCGCGGCTCAGGCCCCCGGGTAGCAGCAGCAGGGCCAGGGCCAGCAGGCCCGCCGCGCGCCACCAGCCTCTCCGGCGCCAGAGCGCCCCGGCGCCCACACCTCCCAGCAGCAGGGCGGCCGGCGCTACGACGCCCAGGTAGCGCAGCTGTTGGGGGAAGGGCACCGAGCTGCCGTCCATCCAGACCCCCAACCGGAAGCTGCAGTACAGCAGCAGGAAGAGCGCTGGCGCGGCCAGGGCCAGCAGCGCGCTGCGGCGGTCTCGCAGCCCGTCTTTCGTCGGCCCCTCTCTCTTCAGCGCCAGGGCGCAGCCCGCTGCCAGCAGCAGCCAGCCAGCAAAGGCCGGCAGCCCCAGCCAGCTGGGGCCGCCCACGTCCCCCCAGATGCCCCGCAGCTGCAGCGGATGCAGCAGCGAGCTTACGTTGCGCAGCGTCCAGTCCAGGGAGAGCCGCCACTCCTCGGCCTGGTAGATGGGCTCGATGGGCCAGGCGCCGGTCAGCAGGCGGATGCGGTACAGCGGTGCGGCCCCGGCCAGCAGCGCAGCGGGCAGCAGCAGGGCTCGCAGGCCCCAAAGGCGCAGGCCGCCCCGGGCCAGCAGCAGGGTCAAGAGCAGCAGCGGCGGGCCCAGCACCAGGGAGCGCAGGAAGTAGAGCCCGAAGCCCGCCAGCAGGGCCTGCAGCAGCAGCAGCAGCTCTCGCAGGGCGGGTCGCCGCACCCCCAGCGCCAGGGCGGCCAGGGCCAGTTGAGCTGCCAGCAGGGCGCCCCCCTCGGGGTGATTGCCGTTGCTCACCAGCGCCAGCTCCTGGTAGCAGGGAGGCGCCAGGGCGAAGAACAGGGCGCAGCAGGTGGCCCCCGCGCGGCCGGCGGCGCGCCAGGCCACCAGCGTGCAAGCTGCCAGGGCCAGCGCGAACCAGAACAGCCCCACCAGGCGCCAGGCCAGGATGCTGGGTCCCAGGAGGGAGAAAAAGCCCGTCCCCAGCAGGGCGTCCGCCGCGCAGCCACCGCAGAAGGGCTGGTACTGCAGGGGCAGGGCCAGGTCCGGACCGGTGCTGCGCAGGATCCAGGCATGGGCTGCGTTGTAGAGCTCTTCCTTTTCGTGCATGCCCGGCGCGCGGGCCATGGCCGCCAGCAGCTGCAGCAGCAGCGCTGCAAGGGCGGTGAACAGGGGGATGAGCCGGCGGGGGCGCATGGGTGGGGACTAACCGTCAGGGCGCAGGCGGGGCCCCGCACAGCGCCAAGCCGCCAGATCCAGCTCCAGGTACACCACGTCGTTCAGGGGATTCTCGCGGTAAGGCGCGATGGGCTGAAAGCCCATGGAGCGGTAGAGCTCCAGCGCCGGCGCCAGGCGCGCCAGGCTGTCCAGGCGCATGCGGCGATAGCCGGCCCGCTGCGCCCGTGCGACGCTCAGCTCGGCCAGCTGTCGGCCCAGCCCGTTCCCCAGCCAGCGCGGCCGCACGTACAGGCGCTTCATCTCGCAGGTGGCGCCTGCGGATTCTTCGGGGGATCCCCAGGGGCGCATGGCCACGCAGCCCGCCGCCTCTCCCCCTTCGCTGGCCAGCAGCAGGCAGCCCTGGGGCGGTGCGTAGCGCCCGGGCAGCTCCGCCAGTTCGCGATCGAAGTCCTGGAATCCCAGGTCGAAGCCCAGCAGCTGCTGGTATTCGCGAAACAGCGCGCGCAGCTGCCGCAGCTGCGCGGTCGAGGTGGCGTCTGCGATGCCCAAGCTCACCCCTCGCCGTCCAACACGCCGGCTTCGCGCAGGAAGCCCAGCACGGTCGCCCAGTAGCCCGCGTCCATGGGCATGTCGTTGTGGCCAGCGTCGTAGCTCACCAGGCGCCCTTGCTTGGCCGCCTGGGCCAGGGCCTGGCCGTGGGCGTAGGGGATGATCTCGTCGTGCCGGCCGTGCAGCACCAGGGTGGGGCAGTCCAGCTCCTGCAGAGCGACCAGGTTGTCGAAGGGATCCAGCACCAGAAAGCGCGGCACGAGGGCCGTGCGCCAGGCCATGTCGGCCACGCTGGTGAAGCTGGACTGCAGGATCATGGCGGCCGGCGCGCAGTCGCCGGCCGCGGCGCAGTCGCGGGCCAGGGCGCAGGCCGCGCCCCCGCCCAGGGAGCGGCCGTGCAGCACCAGGCGCGCGGGATCCACCTCGGGGCGCTGCAGCGCCCGCAAGAGCAGCGCGTGCAGGTCGGCGCGGATGGCGCGCTCCGAGGGCGAGCCGGCCGAGCGGCCGTAGCCGCGGTACTCGGGCAGCACCAAGCTGATCCCCTGGGCCAGGTAGGGCTTCAGATCCCAGGGCAGGTAGTCGATCAGCTCGGCGTTGCCGTGAGCCATCAGCGCCAGCGGCCCGGGGCGCTGGGCCGAGACCCCGGCACCGGGGATGAAGAAGGCCTCGACGCGCCCCTGGGGCGTGTCGAGCCACCAGGACTCCAGGCCGGGCAGGTCCGGCGGCTGTGAGGAGAAGGGCCGCGCCGCGTAACGCGGGAAGAGCATGGGCCTCTGAAGCAGGAGCACGGCGGCCAGGGCAATCAGCCCGCAGACGACGGCCAGCAGGATCCACTTCATGCTTCGCTCCCAAGGGGCAGACGGCACTGAACAAGAACACGTCTATCCTGCCGACGATTCGAGGAGCTTCCGTAGTGCTGTTTCAGGGCTGCGTATGCAGCGCTGCGCCGCCCATCAAGCGGCGAAGATGGCGGGGAGAGGCGGTGTCCGCCTCGGATAGGGGGGGAGAAGAATCTGTCTTCCCCCCAAAAAAACGCGGGCTGTCAATCTTCCGACAGGTGAGGTTCCTCGCTGTGTCGGTCCAGGTATTACCTGGTATCTGTATAGTCCGGATCGCATGAGACATTCACCCTGGTGACATCGGAGAACTGGCGGATGTTGTCGGCACCTGCCTTTGGACCTCGAAACCTGGCGCTGGCGGCCCTCTTGGGCGTGACCGGCTGCGCGGCGCCAGAGGTCAGCTTCACCTGCGCCGAGGACGAGGGTTTCTGCGAGTTGGCCGAGATCATGAAAGACGATCGCCCCCAGGCCTCGGGTGCGGACGTGCAGAAGGTCTACCTCTACCAGGGCGTGGAGATCCCCCTGATGGAGAACCTGCAGGCCGTGGACGAGATCAACGCCACGGTGGTGGCGGGCCGCGACACCCTGCTGCGCGTCTTCGTGGATCTGAACGACGACTGGGTCGACCGCAACATCTTCGCCCGCATCTGGTACTACCGCAACGGGGTGGCCTTCGACGCCGACCAATCCGAGGAGCGCTTCATGTCCGTCTCGTCCACGGACGAGACGCTGGATTCCAGCTTCAACTTCTTCCCCCCGCCCAGCTACATCTCGCCCGATATCGGTTGGTCCGTGGAGCTGGTGGAGGGCGACGCCGCCGCGGCCACGGGCATGCCGGGCTACGCCCAGTGGCCCACCAGCAGCTACCAGCCCTTCCCGGCCACCGAGGGCGCCGACATGCTGCGCATCCTGCTGATCCCGGTGCGCTACGACGCCGACGGGTCGGGCCGGCTGCCCCCCACCGACGAGTCTACGGTGGAGTTCTACCGGCAGTACATGCACAAGGTCTACCCCGCCGCCGAGGTCCAGGTGGACGTGGGCGACGAGTTCCCCTGGAGCCAGCAGGTGGGCGCCTCCGACACGGGCGGTTGGGCGGCGCTCTTGTCCGCCATCACCGACAGCCGCGAGTCCCAGGGTGCCGATCCCGACCAGTACCTCTACGGCGTCTTCAACGCGGCCGATACCTTCGGCGAGTTCTGCGCCGCGGGCTGCATCGCCGGCTTGAGCAATATGGCCACTGGCGCCAACGACAGCTGGAACCGCGCCTCCATCGGCGTGGGCTTCGGCGGCGAGACCACGGCCAGCACCATGATCCACGAGGTGGGCCATGCCCACGGCCTGGACCACGTGGACGGCGGCTGCTACTCCGGCGGCGGCGAGGCGGGATACCCCTACAAGGGCGGCTACATCGGCTCGCGGGGCTACGACATGGTCAAGGGGACCCTGCTGGATCCCGACGCCTACTGGGACATGATGACCTACTGCGAGCCGACCTGGATCAGCGACTATATGTACGACAAGCTGCACACCCGGGTGAAGGGCGTCTGCGACTCCTTCTGGGCCGATGGCGTGCTCTCGGACTGGAGCTCGGTGTGGGTCTACCCCGACGGCAGCCTGGCCTGGGGCGCCGAGCGCCACTTGCTGGGGCCCCCCGAGGGCCCGACGCGCGAGCTGGAGCTGCTGGGGCGCGACGGCCAGCTGTTGGACGTGGTGCAGGCGGTCTTTACGCCCTTCGACGCCGCGGACGGCGGCTCGCTGGTCTTCCCGCAGCAGCCGCGCGACGTGGTGGCCGCGCGCTACGGCGGTCGGGTGGCGCACCGCCGCTGATCCGCGGGCTGGACGAAGCCGCGGTCCAGCAAGAGGTGCAGCAGCCCTTCTCCTTCGCCCATGTCCTCCAGGGCTGCGACCAGCTCTGAGAGAGCCATGCCCCGACGCAATGGGCCCGCAAGCAGCGCCTGCAGGGCGGGGCGCAGGCCCAGCACCGTGGGGGATGGGCCGCGGAGCTGGGGTGCCAGGGGCTCGTTGGAGAGGGCGGGCACCGGGGCTGGATGGGCCTGATCAGGCCGGGAGGGGTTGAAGAGGAAGGGACGGGCCCGCAGCCAGGCCGGCGCCTGCAGCAGCGGATCGTCGGCCGCCCAGTCGCGCCAGGCGGCCGTGCCCGGTTGCGGCCAGCGGGGCAATGGGATGGGGGCCGATGCCTCGAAGTCCTGGGCCTGCAGCAGGTGGCGGTGCAGCACGCGGTGGCTGCGGCTCAACTCGTCCGTCTGCCAGGTGGAGAGTCGCAGCTGGGGCTCGGCCTGCAGGGCCGCGTGCCAGAGCTGGGCCGCTGTCTGCGCCGTGAGTCCGTCGTCCGTACGGAACTCGTGGTCCAGGCTGAGGTCGCCCGGGGGCTTGTCCTCGACCTGCAGCCCCGCCTCCCCGGCCTGCAGGGGCGAGCCTGCGGGCAGGTTGAAGGGGAAGATGGCCAGCAGGTCGGCGCGCCGGCGCAGACGCGCGGCCAGGGCCAGGCTGCGTCGGCGCTGCGCCGGGGTCTCGCCGGGGTAGCACAGGATGAAGTTGAGCTTGAGGGGGATGCCTGCCCTGTGGCATCGCTCGACGCAGCGCGTGACGGCCGCCAGGTCTCCGCCACGGCCCATGGCGTTTCGCAGCTGCTCGTCGCCGGATTCCACGCCTAGGAAGAGCATGGCCAGGCCGGCCCGCGCCAGCTCGGAGACCAGGCCGGCCTGGTCGAGGTCTTCGGGTCGGGCGTCGCCGTACCAGGCTGGGCGGGCTTCGACGGACAGACCGAGCAGGAGCCGCCCGAAGCGGCGCAGGAAGGCGGGGCTCAGGCTGTCGTCCGTCAGGTAGAAGCAGCGGGCGCCGTAGCGGCGCCCCAGCTCCTGCAGCTCCTGGAACACCTCTTCTGCACGGCGCGGCTGAAAGGCGGTGCGGCCATGATGGGCGCAGTAGCGGCAGCGCCCCCAGTAGCAGCCGCGGGAGGCCATGGTGGGCAGCACGGGCTCGGGACAGAGGTAGCGAGGCAGATCCCGGCGCTCGAAGACCGGCATGGCCTCGTGGGAGGGGGGAGGTCCCGCTGCGCGCAGGCCGTGGGGTGCCTGGCCCTGCCCAAGCTCGCTCAGCAGCTCGTCCAGGGCTCCCTCACCTGGTCCGGCCACGACCACGTCCAGGGAGGGGAAGGCCCGCAGCAACTCGGCGGCCCTGGGACCAAGGTGGCTGGGATAGGTTCCGCCCAGGCAGACGCAGCAGCCGGGCGCCCGCGCCTTGCAGGCGCGGGCCAGCAGCAGGGCGGGCAGCAGCTGATCGGCGAACATGACCGAGATGCCCAGCAGGTCCGGGGCTCCGTCTTCCAGGCTGCGCTCCAGCTCCGCGCGGATGGCCTCGTCGAAGAGACTGCGCGCTGCGCTGCCTGCCGCCAGCTGGCGCTGGAGGAGCGCGACGCTCAGCCGCTCTCCAAGCTGCAAGCCGTGGAAGCGTAGCGCCAGCGGGGCATGGCGGGCGCTCAGGATCTCCAGGGCCAGGCGCAGGATGTGGGCGGCTTGGGCGTAGTCCTGCAGGTCGTCGAAGCGGCTGCGTTGACGCATCACTGCCAGGGCGTCCTGCACCCCATGCAGCACGGCCGGGCCGCAGAGCAGGCAGCGGGCCAGCCGCTGGTAGCGGGCTTGCTGCGATGGCGCGGACGAGGGGCGCGGCGCGGCGGACAGCGCGCGCTCGAGCGCTCGCAGCTCTTCCTCCAGCTGTTCCAGGGCTCGCTGCAGGACCTCGCGGTGCAGAACTCCGAGGAAGAAGCGCAGGTTGCCGTCGAGCTGCCGGACATCGTGGCCTTGGCTGCGCAGGTGACCTGTCAGCCTGGCCAGCCCATGGGGGGGCAGGGTGGGATCGGCCACCGGGGGGAAGTGCAGGCGGATCTTCATGGGGGCGGCGCGGGCTGCTAGGCCCCCCGCTCGGCCTCCGTGGCCAGCTCGGCACGCATGCGTTGGTCCATGCTGAAGGCCAGCCCGGCCCCTACGGGCAAGGGGGCCACCACCACGGCCTTGCAGCGCAGCCGCGCCCCCGAGGGAAGCTGGAACTCCACGTCGAGCCTCATGCGCGGCTGATCCAGGCCCCTGGCCTTGACGAAGAGACCCCCATTGCGCAGGTGGCTCTGGTAGTCCTTGACGAAGTTGCTCTGCCGGCCGTAGCGGATCACGATCCACGTGGCGCCGTCGCGCTTGTCCACGCTCACCAGGGGATCGAGCTGGCGCGTGCGGAGCCCGTTGCGCGAGGAGCTGGCTGCGCCGGGCTGCGCTCCCTGGGAGGCGGCGTCAGGCCCGGGTGCCGTCGGGGCGGGCGTGGGCGCGGCCCGGGGCGGCGCTGGCTGGGGAGGAGCGGTGGCGGCCCGGGGCGGCGCCGGCGTGGGAGGAGCCGGGGCGGCCTGGGGCGGCGCCGGCTCGACAGCGGAGGGCGCTGGCTGGGGAGGCGGGGGTGCTGGGGGCGATCGGCCCTCGATGGTGACCTTCGCGCCGGATTCCGTCCAGGAGGCGGGTTTGCTGGGTGCCGCGGGTGCCCCCGACTGGGAGCTCAACCCCCGACCCAGGGCCGCCGAGATGGCGGAACGCACGCCGCTGTGAGCCGAGCCGCCGCTGCCACCCTCGGTGGACAGCCCGAAATCGCCGCCGATGCCCTTCTTCTTCTTCTTGAAGAGCTGCTCGCGACGGGCGCGGCGTTCGTTGATGCGCTCGATGGCCAGCTTGGTCTCGGCCTCGCTGGCCGTGCCCGCCTTGTCTGCGAACATGTCGCGGATGTATTTCTCCGGGTTGCGCTCTACGCGCTGGGATGTGCCTCCCAGCTTCTGGTCTTCCATCCAGCCGCGCATGATCTCGAGGTCGGCCTCGGGCATGCTGCTGATGGAGCCTATGAAGGTCTGCATGGCCTCGCCCCGGTAGGGCGTGACGGTGCGCACGGTCAGCATGCCCATGATGGTCTCTTCGTAGCCCTTCAGCTCCATGCGCCAGGCCATGGTCTCTCCGACCTGCAGAACGGAGGCGATCTGGAAGGTGATCTCCCGCTCGTTCATGTCGATGACGTAGCCGAAGGCCAGCCCGTGGGGAGACTGCAGCGCAAACATGACGTTCAGGGGTTCGGCCATGATCCTCTCCTGGACGCTATGATACCACCAACCGCTGCAGGGAGGAGATCAACCCTGGCGCGCCTGGATGGCCATCAGCTCGTCATCGCGCGTTTGGGCCGAGATGGCCCGCTGGGCGTAGAGCTGTTGCAGGTGCTCGCGGTAGGTCACACCTGCTTCCGACTTGCTGGTGTAGATATTGAGCTTGCCCAGCTCGCCGGCGCGCAGCACCGTGCGGATGGCCGTGGTGGGGAAGATCACCTCGGCGCCCAGCACGCGGCCGCCCCGAATGCCCGGCAGCAGGCGCTGTGTGATGATGGCCGAAA
This sequence comes from uncultured Enterobacterales bacterium, assembly GCA_964454135.1. Classification (GTDB taxonomy): domain Bacteria; phylum Myxococcota_A; class UBA796; order UBA796; family JAFGLY01; genus CAYVQL01. The sequence continues at coordinate 118,103 of CAYVQL010000001.1, forward strand.
GCCCCGAGGCCAGCGAGTAGCGGATGCGCGCCTGGTGGTCGCTGTGGATCGAGCCGATGACCCGCGCCATGGTGGAGATGGTGTCGTCGGCGTGCATCGTGCTGATCACCAGGTGCCCCATCTCGGCGGCCTTCAGCACCTGCTCGATGGTCTCGGGATCGCGCATCTCCCCTACGTAGACCACGTCCAGGTTCTCGCGCAGGGCGGCGCGCACGCCGCCGGAGAAGGAGTCCACGTGCATGCCCACCTCGCGCTGGATGAACATGCCCTTGTGATCGTGGAAGATGTACTCGATGGGATCTTCCAGGGTGAGCAGGGTGGCCGGGCGCGTGCGGGCGATGTGGTCCAGCAGGGCCACGGCGGTGACGGTCTTGCCCTGGCCCGTGGCGCCGGAGATCAGCACCAGGCCGTGCTTGAGCGACATCAGCCGCGGCAGCAGCTTGGGCGGCAGACCCAGCTCCTCCAGGGGCATGATGTCCTGGGCGATGCGGCGGATCACGGCGTAGATGCCGTTGTTGGCCATGCCCACGTGCACGCGGTAGCGATTGGTCGCCTCGGCGTGCACCAGGTCCACCTCCCGCTTGACCCGGAAGCGGTCCAGATCGCTCTGAGTGAAGAAACAGGCCATGAAGTGGCGCAGGTGCTGGTCGGTCAGCGGGTCGGTCTTGATGCGGGTGATCTGGCCGTCGATCTTGAAGATCACCGGCTCGCCGACCTTGAGGTAGAAATCGGCGGCGTTGGCCTCTTCCATCCAGAGCAGGGTGTCGCGGACACTGACCGTGCGTTCGGCCGAGCGGAGGAAGGGCTTTCTGTAGGCTTTCATGTTGGCCATCTCACCCTCCGACGAATTGGCTGCGAAGCGATCTGCTATCACGAAACGGGGTCCTGTCGCTCCGGTTATGGGGGCCGTCCTTCCCAGGGGTTGCCCATGCCCGAGACCATTCTTCGTCGTTTTCGCCAGGTCGCGCCCACGGTCGATTATTGCGCGCTGCGGCTGGTGGAGGAGCAGGGCGAGGCCCTCACCGTGCGGCGCGATGTGCTGCAGCCTGTCCGCAGCGCACAAGAACGGGGCGCCATGATCACGGTCCACCACGGCGCAGGTGCTGGCTACGCGGCCACCAGCGATCTGAGCGTCGCCGGGCTGCGGCGGGCGGCGCAGCGGGCCGCCGAGTGGGCGCAACGCAGCGCAGCGCACTCGGTGATCGACTTCTCGGCCATTGAGATGCCGCGACCCGTGGGCTCGTACCAAGCAAGCGAGGAGCAGCCCTGGTCGGACCAGCCCCTGGCCGAGCGCGTGGCCATGTTGCTGCAGCGCAGCCGCAGCCTGCGCATCGACGAACGCATCGTGGACTGGTCGGTCTCGCTCTGGCGCGTGCGCCACGAGACCCTCTTCGCCACGGCCGATGGCGGACTGGCCCAGCAGGGCTTGAACCTGGTCACGCCGGAGATCCGGGCCGTGGCCAGCGCCGGCGGCGACGTGCAGAAGCGCACGCTGGGGGGCTCGGGCATCTCGCAGCAGGGCGGGCTGGAGGTGCTGGACCGCGTGGGCTTCCATCGGGCTGGGCCCGAGCTGGCCCAGCAGGCTCTGGAGCTGCTCTCGGCGCCCGATTGCCCCTCGGGCACCATGGACCTGTTGCTGGCCCCGGACCAGATGATGCTGCAGGTGCACGAGTCCATCGGCCACCCCCTGGAGCTGGATCGCATCCTGGGCGACGAGCGCTCCTACGCCGGCACCAGCTTCGTCAGCCTGGACATGTTCGGCAGCTACCGCTACGGCAGCCGGCTGCTGAACATCACCTTCGATCCTGGCGACCCCCACGAATTTGCCAGCTACGCCTTCGACGACGAGGGCAGCCAGGCGCGGCGGGTGCACATCATCCGCGACGGCCTGCTGGAGCGCCCCCTGGGCGGCGTCATCAGCCAGGCCAGGGCCGGCCTGCCCGGCACGGCCAACAGCCGAGCCCAGAGCTGGTATCGCCCACCCATCGACCGCATGGCCAACCTGAACCTGGAGCCGGGCGATTCCAGCTTCCAGCAGCTGGTCTCGCAGGTGGAGCGCGGCGTCTTCATGCGCACCAACGCCTCCTGGTCCATCGACGACTCGCGCAACAAGTTCCAGTTCGGCTGCCAGCGGGCGCGCCTGATCCGCGACGGCCAGCTGGGCCAGGTCGTGAAGAATCCCAACTACCGCGGCATCTCCGCCACCTTCTGGCGCAACCTGAAGGGCGTGGGCGACCGCAGCACCTACGAAGCCCACGGCACGCCCTGGTGCGGCAAGGGCGAGCCCAACCAGATCATTCGCGTGGGGCACGCCGCGCCGGTGGCGCTCTTCGGCGCTGTCGATGTCTTCGGGGGGGCCTGAGCCATGCAGAATTCCCAAGAGCGTTTCTACGAGCTCTTCGAGCAGCTCCAGGGTCGGCTGCGCGGCGACGAGGTGCTGCTGGCCAGCCACTACGGCGAGGACTCGGAATTCGTGCGGCTCAACCGCGGTGCGGTGCGCCAGGCGGGCCACGTGGCCCAGGCCACCATGGACCTGCGCTTGATCCAGGGTAAGCGGCATGCCTCGGCCGAGCTCAGCCTGGGCGGCGATGCGGCCGACGGATCGCGCCTGGCTGCCCTGCTGGAGCGCCTGCGGGGCCAGCTGCCCCATTTGCCCGAGGATCCGCACCTGCTCTACGCCCAAGAGCCTCGCTCCAGCGAGCGCCGCGGCCAGGATCGCCTGCCACCGGCCGCCGATGCGGTGGACGGGCTGTTGGACGCCGCCCAGGGCCTCGACCTGGTGGGCATCCTGGCTGCGGGCGCCATCCGCCGCGGCTTTGCCAGCTCCCTGGGCCAGCGCAACTGGTTCACCTCCCACCCCTTCTCCCTGGACTACTGCCTCTACCACCAGGGCGACAAGGCCGTGAAGTGCAGCTACGCCGGCTTCCATTGGCGCATCGAGGAGCTGGAGCGCCAGCTGGGGCAGGCCCGCCAGCAGCTGATGGCCCTGGCGCGGCCGGCGCGGCGCATCGAGCCCGGGCGCTACCGGGCCTACCTGACCCCAGCCGCCCTGCAGGAGATCACCACCTTGCTGGCCTGGGATGGCTTCGGCGCCCGCGCCCAGCAGACGGGCGATACCCCGCTGTTGCGCCTGGCTCGGGGCGAGGACCAGCTGCACGAGTCGGTGTCTCTCCGCGAGAACACGGCCGATGGCATCGCCCCGGACTTCGGCGAAGAGGGCTTCATCAAGCCCCATAGCGTGCCCCTGGTGGAGAAGGGGCGCTGGGCCGGGGCCTTGATCTCGCCGCGCTCGGCCCGCGAGTTCGGCCTGCGGACCAACGGGGCGTCCGAGAGCGAGTTCCCCGTCTCGCTGGACATGGCCCCCGGCGATCTGCCCCGGGAACAGGCCCTGGAGCGCCTGGGCACGGGCATCTGGATCGGCAACCTGTGGTATCTCAACTACTCGGACCGCCCGGCCTGCCGCATCACGGGCATGACCCGCTTCGCCACCTTCTGGGTGCAGGACGGCCGTATCGAGGCCCCCATCGAGGTGATGCGCTTCGACGACACCGTCTACCGCATGCTGGGCAGCCAGCTGGAGGCCCTGAGCTCTGAGCGCGACTTCATGCCCAGCCCCGAGACCTACTTCCGGCGTTCCTCGGACAGCGCGCGGCTGCCGGGCGCCCTGCTGCGGGAGATCGTCTTCACCCTGTGAGCAGGCCCTCGGCGTGCGCCCGGCGCAGTGCCTGGGCCACGAAGTCCGACTTGGCGTCGGCATAGGCGTTCACGTCCTGGCGGTGGCGCTGGGCCAACTCCTGCTTCAGCTCCCAGTAGGCCTGGCGCAGCTCGGCGTGGCTGCGCAGCATGTCCCGGAAGGCCAGCTGGGCGTGCCACTGGCCCTCGCCCACCGCGTACATGTGCACGTGCACGCGGCGCAGCTCTCGGAAGTAGTGGCGCCGGGCGAGCCCGTACTCGCCCAGGTACTCGAAGCCCAGCACCTGCAGGGGCGCTACGCAGCGCAGCCCGTCCTCGAAGCGCGCCAGGCCGGGCATGACGTCGATAGTGGGCTTGGCGCCCAGGCCGGGCACCGAGGTGGAGCCGATGTGCTCCACGGTTCGCAGCCAGGGGCAGGCGCGCTGCAGCTGGGCGCGGATTCCGGCGAAGCGCGCCGGCCAGGCGGGGTCGTAGGGCACCAGGCGCACGGGGCCAGGAGTGGGACGCGATCCCGCTGGGGGAAGCTCGGTCATGGCCGGGAACCTAGCATGAAGATCAGCGGCTTGTCATTTTCTGGTGACGCCCCTCGGTCCGCCCGGTGTCGGAAAGGGTGATTCGAGAAACGACCGCCTGCCGCCTGCCGCGCAGAACCGGTCACACCCTCACCGAGACGGGGTTCCATCATGCGCTACGCTCTTCCCTTCCTGGCCTTCTCCCTCTCCCTCTCCGCCTGCGAGTACCACGAGTGTGGGCCCTGCGACGACGGTTTCTGGGAGGACTGCGACCACAACGACTGCCACGACTGGGACGACGACGAGGACCACGAGTGGGCCGACAACGACGACGACGACGGCGGCGGCGAGGACACCGGCGAGGAGCAGGAGCCCGAGGAGCCCGAGTACAGCTACAGCCTGAGCCCGGCCGAGGCCGAGCCTGGCGACAGCTTCATCGGCTCGCTGGTCGCCGAGGGCGAAGAAGCTCCTGGCTATGACGCCATCACCAGCATCGAGTTCTACGGCGATGTGCAGGTGCTGGCCAGCGAGGTGCGGGGCGACGAGCTGCTGCTGTCGCTCTCCGTGGACTTCGACGCCGAGCTGGGCGCGGTTGACCTGCTGGTGGAGTTCGACGACGGCGACGCCGCCTGGGTGGAGAGCGTGCTGGTGATCTACGAGGTCGGCTCCGGCCACTCCTCGGACAGCGGCGACGGCGGCGAGACCGATCCCTGCGAGTAGTCGAGACCGACAACCCTTCCGCTTCTTGACGAGGTGCGCCATGACCCCGCTGCCCATCCTGCTCCTCTCCGCGGCCCTTGCTCCCCAGGCCGGAGCGACCTCCGAGGCCGCCCCTGCCGCGGATGCCAGCGAGCTGGTGGAGCTGCACCTGGGCGCCTCGTCTCCCGGTGTGCGCCTGGTCTGCAAGCCGCCCCTGGCCCCGGATGCCGATCCGGCCACGGCGCCGCAGCCCTATGTGATCGAGGTACGCGTGCTGCCCTGGGCCGAGGGCGCTGCCGGGCCGGCGGTCTCTGCGGTGGCCATGGCTGCGCCCACCTACGCCTCCGCGGCACCCGGGGCCGGCGCGGCGGCCCTGACGGAGATGCCGGTGGAGGCACCACCCACGGGGGTGCAAGCGGCCTTCTTGCGCCACGCCCCGCCCCCCGAGGAGGCGGTGGGCGCCGCAGATCCCCTGCAGCCGCTGGAGGACGAGCAGCCCGGCTCGGCCCTCTCCGAGGACGAGCAAGCCGCCCTGGACAACTATGGCAAGGCCTGCGACGCGGGTTACGGCCCCAGCTGCATGGCCCTGGGCCAGCTCTACCAGCAGGGCGAGCTGGTGGCCCAGGACGATGCCAGGGCCCAGGAGTACCTGCAGCGAGCCTGCGACCTGGGAGAGAGCCAGGCCTGCGAGGCGCTGGCCCCGCCAGCCGCCACCGGGAGCGCCGGTGCGCCGACCGGCGCAGCCCCCCTGGCCGTGGCCGTGACTCCGGCCGCAGCGCCCCAGCAAGCCCCTGATCCCTTGGAGCAGCTGAAGCAGGGCTGTCGGGAGAACGATCCGGTGGCCTGCAACGGCCTGGGCGAGCGCTACGCCCATGGCCAGGGCGTGGAGCGCGACTACGGCGTGGCGGCCAAGCTCTTCAAGCAGGCCTGCTCCGAGGGCCAGATGTCCGGCTGCACCAACCTGGGCATCCTGTACCGGGTGGGCGAGGGTGTCTCCAAGGACGAGCAGCGGGCCCGGCGGCTCTTCATGCTGTCCTGCAACGGCGGGGCCGGGGAGCAGCTGGCTTGTGATTTGCTGGAGGAGTGAGGAAGCGCTTGGCGTAGAATGGTCCGCAAGGAGTGACCATGTCTACGCCTCTGTTCTCGCTCTTGATCGGCCCCACCCTGGCAGCCCAGGACCTCTCTTCCTTCGCGTGGCTGGCCGGCACCTGGCGCGGTGAGCAGGGCGAGGTGCTGATGGAGGAGACCTGGTCCCAGCCCCAGGCCGGCAACATGGTGGGCATGTTCCGCATGCTGCAGGGCGAAGAGGTGGCCTTCTACGAGCTGATGGTCATCGAGCAGGACGAGGGCGGCCCGGTGCTGCGGCTCAAGCACTTCGACGCCGGCCTGGTGGGCTGGGAGCGCAAAAAACGCTGCGTTTCCTTTCCGCTGCGTGAGAGCGCGGAGGGGCTGGCGGTCTTCGAGAACCCCGAAGAAGGGGAGCGCCTGCGCTACGAGCTGGGGGAGGGCGGCCTGCAGGTGGATTTGAGTACGCCCGAGGGCGAGAGCGCCTTTTCTTTCCAGCGCGTACCACCCTCTGCGGACGAGCCCGCAGCGGCCCAGCCCGGCCTCCTGCAGGGCCTGCGCACGGCCGCCTACCAAGCCCAGGATCTGCAGGCGGCCAAGGCCTTCTACAGCCAGGTGCTGGGCGAGGAGCCCTACTTCGACCAGCCCTTCTACGTGGGCTACGACGTGGCGGGCTTCGAGCTGGGGCTGACCCCTGTCGAGGGCGAGGCCGCCGAAGGCGTGACCGCCTACTGGCGCGTGGCCGACATCGACGCGGCCTGGCAGCGCCTGCTGGAGCTGGGTGCCACGGCCCACCGCCCGCCCCAGGACGTGGGCGACGGCATCCGTGTTGGCACGTTGCAGGATCCCCAGGGCAACCTGCTGGGGATCATCCAGCAGCCCTGATGCGCTGGAAGCTGCGCCTGGCGGTCTACAGCGGCCTGGCCGGGCTGCCCCTGCTGGCGACATGCGGCTGGTGGCTGCGCTACGGCGCCATGGCGCCCGCTGGCTGCTGCGACCAAGGCGACAACGGCCTGTGGATGCGTCGCCACTGGATCCACGGCGGCGGCGACAGCGACCCCCAGGCCCTGGTGCCGGCCCTGAGAACGCTGGGCATCCGGCGCCTCTACCCCTTCCTGGGGCCCATGGACAGCCAAGGCTGGCCCGGCTGGCGCGACGGCAAGAACATCCGCCGCTACGAGCCGCAGCGGGCCGCCGCCTTCTTTGCCGAGCTGGAGGCCCTGGACCCCGAGCTGCGGGTGCTGCCCTGGACCGGGGGCGTGCTGCGGCGCGACGTGCGGCCGCAGGACGAGGTGCAGCGTGCGGCCTATGCCGGCCATTTGGCTGGCCTCTGCGCGGCCGGGGCTGCTGGCGTGCACATCAACGTGGAGCCCTTGCCGCCTTGGGAGCCTGGCTACCTGGACCTGCTGGCCGAGGTCAAGGCCGCCATCGGCCCCAAAAAGCTGCTCTCCGTGGCGGCCTATCCGCCCCCCAGCGTGCTGCACCCCTACGACGAGGTGCACTGGGACCTGGATTTCGCGCAGCAGGTCTGCCGCGTGGCCGACGAGCTGGTCTTCATGGCCTACGACACGGGCTTGCGCTTCGCGCCGCTGTACGAGGCCCAGGTGGCCCACTGGACCCGCGAGCTGACCAGCGCCCTGCCGCCGCCCGAGGAAGGGGGCTGCCAGTGGTCCATGGGGCTCTCCGCCTACGAGGACGACGAACCCTGGCACGATCCGGACGTGGAGACCATGGCCCATAGCCTGCGCGGCCTGCTGCGCGGCCTGGCGCCGCTGGAGGTCCCGGCCCACTTCACGGGTGTGGCCGTCTACGCCTCCTGGACCACGGACGCGGCCGAGTGGGCCAGCTACGAGCGCCTGTGGCGCGGGCGTCAGCCCAGCGGCGTGGTGGTGCCCGACGGGGGCTGAGCGGCCGGAGGTTATGCCTGGGCCCTGGAGGTGCCCATGCCCCTGGCCTTCGCGTCCCGCAGCCACGGAACTGTGGCCTTCGGCTTCTTCAACATCGCCAGCGACATGCTGCTGCTGGAGCGGCTCTTCTTCTTCGCGGATGGCTTCTGCCGGGCCATGGAGGCGCTGGCCGAGGCGGAGCAGGGGATCGAGCTGCCCGGCTGGCGCATCGACCGGGCCGGGGCGGTGGGCAACCTGCACGGGGCCATCGCGGGCTTCGACCTGTCCGGCTTCATCGGCGCCACCTACCGGCGCTGGCCCTTTCCAGCGCTGCCCCAGGACTTCAAGCAGCACCCCGAGGGCTGGCGCAGCCAGGAAGAGGTGGCGGGTATGATCGAGGGCTTCGGGAGCGCGCTGGCCATTCCCGTCAGCTGGGACGGGCGGGAGGCCGGCATTGGAGACTACCGCTTCGACCGGGAGGGGCTGCGCGAGCTGCTGCGCTACGTGGATCGCGGGGGCTACCCGCGCTGGAAAGGGGAGCGGCGGCCGGAGTACGTGGCGGGGATGATGGAGCGGCTGCGCGGGCAGGGGGAGGGCGTGTTTGCGGGATTGGGGTGAGGGGCTCCCCTACACCTCCCACCAAACCAAGGCCGACCGCACCGTCGGCGGCCAGCGCAGCCGCCCCTCCCAGGGCTCCAGCCGCTCCTCCAAGAGCGCCAGCAACGCTTCATCCCGCTCATCCGGCCCCTCCAGACCCAGACGGCTCTTCACCTCGGCCAGGGCCTCCTCCAGCGAGCCGTGGCTCCAGCGCCCCCACGGCCCGGCGTCTTCCATCTGCACATGCGCGTAGATGCCCAGCTGCAAGAGCGCGTTGTAGAACACCGCGAAGTTGGGGCTGTCGTGGGGCTGGCCCAGCACCATGCGAGCGGCCTGGGCCATGATGCTGTCCTGGGGTGGCACGCGCAGCACCACGGCGCAGGTGTGGCGGGCCTTCTGCTGCATGCGCTCCACGAAGGCCCGCAGGTCCGGACAGTCGTACAGGGCGTGGGAGCAGAACAGGTAGTCGTGGGGCTGCACCTCCAACTCGGGCCAGCGCCCGCGCAGGATGGGGATGTCCAGGCCCTGCTCGCGGAAGTTCTTCTCCATCGCACCGATCATGGCGTCCGAGGGATCCAGTGCCGTCACCTGCGCCCCGGTGCCGGCGAAGAGCGCCGCCCAGTCGCCGGTGCCGGCGCCGATGTCCAGGATCGAGCGGCCCGGGCCCAGCCAGGAGCAGACCGTGCGGCGGGTGGAGTCGGGCTGCCGCCAGCGGCGCTTCACGCGGGCGCGGAAGTCCGCTGCGCGTCCGGCCCAGGGATCGCGCGGCGCGCGCTTGGCCCGACGCAGGCGCTGCAGCTGGGCCAGCTCGGCCCACAGGGCGATCCAGTCGGTCTCGCGGTGCATCGTTTCTCTCCAGGGGCCCATCAGACCATAGCCAAGCGCCGCCGAGCGGGCTGCGTGGCGAATGGGATCCCGCCTCACACCCCGCCCGTGATCGCCACCAGCGCCACTCCGCAGATCACGAAGAGCACGGGCAAGCAGCCGCAGCCGATGGGCACCAGGGGCAGCAGCTTGCCCGAGCCCTTGCGGAAGAAGGCCGCAATCCCCAGGATCGATGAAAGGAAGCAGACGAAGAAGCCCGCCATCCAGATGCCTCCGAACAGGTGCCAGAGCGGATCCTGGTCGTCGATGATGCCCGGCGGCTTCTTGATCTCCCAGAGCATGCCCGTGCACAGGCCGAAGAAGAACAAGAACCAGCCCAGCGCCACGACCAGCAGCGCGATCTTGCCGAGCTTGGAGCTGTTTTCGCTCATATAGGGTCTCCTGGTGCTCGAGCCTACCACGGAGACCCCCATGCGCGTCGCCATCGTCCCGGCAATGCTGCAGCTCGCTGGCTGCTGCGCCCTCTCCTCCGAGCCGGCCTGGGTGGGCCTGCCCGATCTCGTGCTGGGCGAAGAGCAGACCGAGATCGACCTGCTGCCCTGGGTCGTGGGCGGCCGGGGCAGCCTCGTCTTCGAGGCGGAATCCGCGGACGAGGCCCTGGTGGCCTGGGCCGAAGACGATCGCCTGGTGCTGGTGCCTCAGGAAGACGCGCAGGGCGAGACCGAGCTGACGCTGACCGCGCTCGATGCCTGCGACCGCAGCGCCAGCACCAGCCTGACGGTCAGCTACGGCCAGGCAGGGGCCAGCGCCTCCGGATCCAGCGGCGACGACCGCCAGTTCTTCAGCGATCCCTGCGCCGTCAGCTTCGAGTACGAGGAGCAGGGCTCGCCAAGCGCCGTCTACCTGGCGGGCGAGTTCAACGACTGGAGCGCCAGCGCCCACCCCATGACCGACGCTGGAGGCGGGCTGTGGACCCTGTCTCTCTCTCGGGACGAGCTGCCCGACGGCGCCTTCGTCTACAAGTTCGTGGAGGAGAGCGGAGGCAGCGAGCACTGGACCTGCGATCCGCGCGCCACGCTGATCCACTGCGAAGAGGGCTACATCCCGGCCGGCACCTACGCCTACGAGCACGACTGCGGCCTGGACGCCGGCAGCTGCAACTCCATGCTGCTGCTGGAGGACGCGGACACGCCGCGGCTGTGGACCGACAGCTTCACCGTGGATGCGGTGGCAGGCGAGCTGAGCGTGCAGGCCTCGTTCACGGCCGGCTGCGCCGGCGATGCCCTCTCGTCCTGGAGCGCCAGCCTGGACGGCGAAGCCATCGACAACCAGGGTTCGGGCGACAGCTTCGAGTACAGCGCCACGGGCCTGGCCGACGGGCGCCACACCCTGCGCCTGCAGGCCACGGACGCCGCCGGCCACCAGAGCGAGGAGACCTACCTGCCCTTCTGGGTGGAGGCCCAGGAGGGCTGGCGCTCGGGCGTGCTCTACTTCGCCTTCGTGGACCGCTTCGCCCGCGGCGCCGTGGGCGACACCACCGACGGGGCCTCCGCAGCGCTGGCGGACTGGGAGGGCGGCGACCTGGACGGCGTGATCCAGTCGCTGGACTACCTGCAGCAGCTGGGCGTGACCGCCATCTGGCTGTCCAACCTGCAGGACAACGCCGCGGGCACCTACGACGGCGACTGCGGCAGCTACTCGGCCTACCACGGCTACTGGCCCGTCAGCGCCTTCGAGGTGGAGGAGCACTTCGGCGACGCTGACACCGTGCGCCAGCTGGTAGACGAGGCCCACGCGCGCGGCATGCGGGTGCTGATGGACTGGGCCGCCAACCACGTGCACCAGGATCACCCCTACACCACCGAGCATGCCGACTGGTTCGCCGACTACGACGAGGGCTTGCTCTGCGACAACTACGACAACTGGAACGACATCCCCGAGACCTGCTGGTTCGACCCCTTCCTGCCCGACATCCTCTACTACGAGCCCGAGCCCCTGGCCGTGATGGTGGAGGACGGCCTGTGGTGGGCCAAGGAGTACCAGCTGGACGGCTTCCGCGTGGACGCCGCCAAGCACATGCCCCACAGCGTGGTCTGGAACATGAGCGCGCGCATCGACCAGGAGCTGGAGCACACCTACGCCGGCGGCGACCAGGACTTCTACACCATCGGCGAGACCTTCTCCGGGGCCGACGTGGTCTCCTGCTACGTCAGCGAGGACGAGCTGGATGGCCAGTTCGACTTCGACATCTACTGGGCGCTACGGGCCGTGCTGCTGGGCTCCAGCTGGTTCTCCGACCTGGAGGGCGCCGTGGCAAACGGCCAGTCCGTCTACGGCGACGCCCTGATGGGCACCTTTTTGGGCAACCACGACGTGTCGCGCTTCATCTCCTACGGCGAGACGGGCGGTGGCTCCGACGGCATCTTCTGCGAGCAGGCCTACCTGCCCGGCAGCGAGGGCGACGACAGCTTCGCCCGCCTGCGCCTGGCCTGGACCTTCCTGCTGACCCACCCCGGCATCCCCCTGATCTACTACGGCGATGAGCTGGGCCTGCCCGGCAACCACGACCCCGACAACCGCCACCCCCTGTGGTGGTACGCGCCGGCCTTCGACGACGCCGGCGCTGTGGACATGGACGACGTGATCGCCGACGGCTTCGCCGACCAGCGGCAGCGCGACGTGCTGGAGCACGTGGCTGCGCTGGCGCCCCTGCGCCAGGAGCATCCCGCCTTCTGGCAGGGAGAGCAGGCCCAATGGTGGCTCGAGGAGGATGTCTACGCCTACGCGCGCGTCTTTGAGGGCGACGAGCTGCTGGTGATCCTCAACGGCGACACCCAGGAGCGGGTCTTCATCAACGCCCTGGCGTTTGCCGGCCTGTCCAGCGACGCCGAGTTCGAGGACGTGCTGACCGGGCAGCGCTTCAACGCCAGCGGCGACAGCATCACGGTGGACGTGCCGGCGCTGGGCTCGCGGGTGCTGGTGTTGGCGGAGTGAGCGGCGTCGGGAGCGCCCGATCAGGCCAGGCGCTCGCGCAGGAGCTGGGCCGTGCGTTCGGGTGCCTCCGTTCCGAAGTCATGGCCTGCGCCTGCAAGCCACGCCAGCCGCGCGTCCGGGATCAGCTGCGCGAGGATGCGTGAGTTCTCAGGTGGAATCACCTGGTCCGCGTCGCCGCTGAGCACGAGCGTCGGAATCCGCAGGTCGCCGAGCCGATGGCTGGCGTCGTATCGCAGCGCCGCCCCGACCTGCCACAGAAAGCCCCGGCGACTGGCGGGCCAGCGGCGCGCGATGGCCAGCCAGCGCTGCACGATCTCCGGGTGGGCCGCCAGGTAGCCGGGCGACAGGAGCCGCGGGGCCGCGCGGCGCAGGGCGACCTCGGCGGGCAGCGCCACCGAGCCAACGAGTCCGCAGAGGCGCCGCGCCGCCGGTCGCTGCGCGTGCGGGCCCCCGGCACTGCTGGCGCCGATGGCCAGGCGGCTCACCAGGCTGGGGTGGCTCATAGCCAGCTCCTGGGCGATCATGCCGCCCAGCGAGAGCCCGAAGACGGCGACGGGCCCCAGGTCCAGCGCCCGCAGCAGGGCTGCCGTGTCCTGCGCCATGTCCGCCACCGACCACGGCCCCCGCGGCCGCGAGGAGCCGCCCACGCCTCGGTTGTCCATCAAGACCACCTGGAAGTGGGCGGCCAGGCAGGGGACCAGGTCCAGCCAGTACTCCAGGCAGCGCCCCAGGCCGCGGATCAGCAGCAGGGCGGGGCCTTGGCCGACGATGCGGTAGCGCAGGGTCAGGCCGTTGGCGGAGAGGGTGGGCATGGGGAATCGATAACGCGGAAGTTGTGCGGGATAGGCTGCTCCTTCACCCTGGATCTTCCGTGCCCTCCTCCCCCTCCCCAGAGCACCCCCGCACCTGGCCCCAGCTGCTGGCCCTGGCCGCCAGCGTCGCAGCGGCCGTGGGCGTCTACCTGGCGGACGAGCGCCTGTTCCACGGCGGCCACAGCGGCGCGGTGGACCTGCTGCCCCTGTACCTGGGGGCCAAGGCCCTGCTGGCGGGGTCCATGCCCAACGACGCCGCAGCGCTGCAGGCCATCTACCAGGCGCAGCCCGCAGCCGATCTCATCGTGCACGGCTTCGAGAACTACTACCCGCCCACGGCTTCGATTCTGTTCACCCCCTTCAGCCTGCTGCCCTTCGATCTGCTGGCCGGGGGCTTCTATTGGGCGGCTGTTCTGGCCCTGCTGCTCACAGCGGCCCTGGCGGCCAACGCGGGCCCCTCCCGCGGTCCCGTAGCGGCGCTGGCCGCCGCCATCGCCGTGGGCGCGGTCTTCCTGCAACTGCGCCTGGCGCGGGTGGTGCTGCCCGCCGGTCAGGTCAGCCCCTTCATCACCTGCGCCACGGCCCTGGCGCTCTTCGGCCTGGCCCGCGGCCGGCACCGGCTGGGCGCTGGCGCCCTCTTGCTGGGCGCCCTGGTCAAGTATTTCCCGCTGGTCCTGCTGCCAGCCGCCCTGGCAGGACGCCGCTGGCGCTACGTGGGCGCCGCCGGCGTGGCCGTGCTGGCCTTCCTGGCCTGCCTGGCCTTCTGGTGGGATGCACCAGGGGGTCTGCACGGCCAGTGGCTGCTGGGCGCCGGGCGCTTCCTGGCCGCGCCTGAAGGGGGCCTGGTGCCCTGCGATGCACTGGGCGGCTGTCTGCAAGCGCTGCCCATTCGCCTGCTGCTGCGCGCGCGGCTGCTGGGCTTGGGTGGGGCCACGCTGGCCCTGGTGGCGCTGGCGGGCTGGCAGCGGCAGAGCCGGGAGATCACGGTGGCCTCGGCGGCCCTGCTGGTGGCCTGGGGCGGCGCGGTGATGGCGGGCGGGGCTCTCTACCACCAGGCCATCCTGGTCCTGCCCGCCCTGGGCTTCGTGCTGGGCTGGCCCGCCCAGCGCGGCCCCGCCTGGCTGCAGTGGCTGGTGGCCGCGGCCGCTCTGGCCGCGCTGCTGCACTTCGGCGTCTTCTCGCGCTTTCTGCCCCCGGATACGCCCTACTGGCTGCCTGTGTCCTACGTGGTCTGGGGGCTCTGCCTGGTGCGCCTGGCCTGGGCTTGGCGAGTCGACCATCGGCGCGGCGATCCCCTGCTGCCACCGTCGCTGCGGCGGTTGTGGCCGCTGCTGCTGGCCGTCCTGCTGCTGGTGGCGGGCTTGCTGGCCTGGCGCGAGGCGCGCGCGCCGCTGCCCCTAGGTGTGCTGGTGGCCGTGGAGGGTTGGGAGGAAGGCGCTCTGGATGCCGCGTTGGTCGGCGAGCTGGAGGAGTTGGGCTTCGAGCCGGTGTTGGCCAGCGACGCCGAGCAGACGCAGCTGCTGGAGGGCGCCTCGCCTGCCGAGGCGGCGCGCAGGCTGCGGGCGGCCTTCACCCTGCACATCCAGCTCGAGTCCGAGCTCTCCGCGCTGCCCGGCGAGGATGGCTTCGCGGAGCTGCGTTTGCAGGGGCAGCTGCAGCTGCTCCACCTGGGCCAGGCCGAGCCCGTGGCCGCGCAGGCGCTGCGCATCTGCGAGGGTGCCGCGTCCAGCCAGCAGGCCGTGGCCCAGGCCAGCGAGGCCGCAGCGCGGCTGACCCTCGACACCGCGCTGCCGGCCCTGCTCACCCACTCCAGCGTCCAGGCCGTCCTCCGTGGTTCCGACGCCGCGCTGCGCGTCGGGCTGGCTCCGGCCGTCGCGCGGCAGCGAGCCCACCAGGCCGAGCGCGACGGATTCGCCCAGGACTTCGGCGAGCTGGAGGCCGCGCGCCTCGCCAGCGAGCAGGGATCCCACGATCTTCGCTTCCACAGCGCGCCCGGCGCCCACGATCGGCTGGTCGCCATGGGAACGCAGGGTCTTCTGGTGGCGAGCGCGGCAGGGGATGGCGCGGCCGAGATCCTGGCCTGGCGCAGGCTGGATGCGCTCGCCGGCGATGATGACCAGGTCCTCTGGTTCGGCTGGAAGATCGACGGCTACCCCGCGGCTTCGCGGGCCGGGCGCCCCGTGGCGCTGGCAGAGGATCTCTTCGGAGAGGCCTGCGCGCTCAGCCTGTTGCCCGCAGACGGGCCTGACCGCCGGCTGCGGGTGGCGCGTGAGCGCAGCTTCCGCGAGCCGCGCCTGTCCCCACACGGCGGCTCCGTCGCCCTGACAGAGCGCGCTTGCCCGCGCTGCCCGCGGGAGCTGGTCGTGCTGGACGCGGCCAGCGCCCAGGAGCGCTGGCGCCTGGACGCCAGCGCTGCCGATGACATCGGCGACTTCGCCTGGCTGGACGAAGAGCGCCTGCTGGTGGCCTACCGCCCCGAGCAGGGCCAGGGGGGCCTGTGGAGCTTCGACTCGGCCGGGCAGGGGGAGATCTTGATGCGAGCTGTGGGCGACGGCCGCCTGGCGCAGCCCGCCGCCGGCCCGGATGCCCGTACAGTGGTGGCGGTGCACAAGGGAGCCCATGTCATCTTGAGCCTGGACCTGGACAGCCGCGCGCTGCGCAGCCACGAGGTGGGTGGCCGCGCCAGCGCGCCGAGCTTCTCGCCCGACGGCCAGCGCATCGTCTTCGAGCTGGTGGGGCGGCGCAGCCCCCACCCCGACATCGCCCAGCTCGATCTGGTCAGCTCCCAGCTGTCGGCCGTCACCCGCAACCTCGCGCCCGACCGGCGCCCGCTCTGCTCCCCGGACGGCCAGCGCATCTTCTTCGAGGCGCACGACCGGGATCCCGCCTCCGGGCGCGCCATCGCGCGCATCGCCTCCGTGCGCGCTCCCTGAGGGTGTAGACTGGGGCCCGCCCGCTGAGAGGAGAGAGGCATGAGAACCAGCGCCCTGCTCGTGTTCGTCGGCGCCGCCTGCGCCAGCTGCGACAACCTGGCCGAGGCGCCGGTGGCCGGCAGCCTGCTCGATGACCTGGGAATGCTGCCGCCTGCCAGCTCGACCTCCAGCGCCGAGCTGAGCGCACCGCCCGCGCGCCAGGGCAACCGCGTGCGCCTGCTCTACAACGGCGAGGCGGCTTTCGAGGCGCGCATGCAGCTGCTGGAGGAGGCGCAGCGCTCCATCTACGTCCAGGCGCTGATCTTCAAGGCCGACCAGACCGGCCGCGCCCTGGGGGACGCGCTGATCGCCCGCAAGCGCGCCACGCCGGAGCTGGACATTCGGGTGATCGTGGACGCCTACTCCAACGTGCAGGACGCCAAGGCCCAGCTGATGTACTTCGAGCTGAAGAACGCCGGCATCGAGGTGGAGGGCTTCGAGACGCTCTACCTGCACTGGTTGAACGAGATCAACCTGGCGGACTGGCTGGCGGGCAACAAGCGCTACCACGAGAAGTACTTCGTGACGGATGGCAGCCGCGCCGTGGTGGGCGGCATGAACATCGGCGACGAGTACGCCCGCTGCTCGGCCGATCCCATCATGCGCTGGCGGGACCAGGACGTGTACCTGGAGGGGGCCGTCGCCAGGGACGTGGAGCTGGCCTTTCTGGACAACTACGCCCAGTTCAAGGGCGTCAAGGACGCCAAGCCGACCCTCTTCAACACCGACGCCTACTGGAAGCTCTGGCTGGAGCTGAACCCGGGCATGGACGAGCTGTTGCAGCAGTCCCTGGACGCGGGCCGAGCCGTCAAGGAGCGGCTGCCCTGGTCCGAGCACGCGGTCTGCGTTGGCCAGCCCCTGCCGAGCGAGGTCCACGAGGACGTGGCCGTGCGCTTCATCCGCAATCGGCCCCGGCTGGGTGAGAGACACATCCCCCAGCTCTACCTGGACTTGATCGGTGCGGCCCAGCGGAGCGTGCTGGTCGAGAACGCCTACTTCGTGCCCAATCCGGACCTGCGCGCCGCTCTGATCGCCGCGGCCCAGCGTGGCGCGGCCGTCCAGGTGGTGACCAATAGCGCCGAAACCAACGACATCCCCATGATTACCCAGGCCGGCCGGGCGCACTACCTGGAGCTGCTCGACGGGGGCGTGCAGGTCTTCGAGTGGCACGGGGAGCGCCACGGCGAGGGCACGCTGCACGCCAAGCTGGCCGTCTTCGATGAGCGCGTCGCCATAGTGGGTTCCTACAACCTGGACCCGCGCAGCGAGGGCCTCAACTCCGAGGACGTGGTGGTGATCACCGATCCGGCCGTGGCCAGCGAGCTGGCCCGCTTCGGGCGCGACAAGGATCTGCCCATGGCCGAGGCCATCAGCCGCATCGACGCGCTGCGCTGGGCCGACCCCATGAGCCTGCCCCAGCCGCCCGAAAAGCTGCCGCTGTGGTCCGATCCGCGCTTCGACCGCAAGGCCTTCGAGTTCATGCTGTTGCGGCAGATCGAGGGCAGCTTGTAGGCGCAGGTATCGCTCGATGTGCAGCGGCTGCGGAGGAGAGCGGGAAGGCCGCCCGCGAGGGTGAACGCTCAGTGCTCCCCGAGGGCAACGAGGGGAGCCAGAGGCGCCGGTTCGTGCCGGAGTGGCTGCAGGCGGAGCTCCAGCGGCACAGGCAGCGTGGCGAGGTGCAGCTCGGGCGGACCGGGGAGGCCGGGCCTCAAGGGTGCTTCACCGTGCCCCGACTCCGGCTCTTCTAGGGTCAGGTACAGACTGAACTCATCCCCGCAGGTGGCGTAGTCGAAGCTGGGGCAGAACTCCACCTTCGAGCTGAATTCCTCCCCATCGTAGCCGTCGGGTGGCGTCTCGCAGTCCCCGCCTTGCATCACGAGGTCCACGGCGTTGTCCGCATAGCTGTTGCCTGAGAGTAGGGCCGAGGCCTTGTCCAGGAACAGGCCCGCGCCCAGACCGTCCAAGAGCTCGTTGTTCTCCAGCAAGAGGCCCGAGCTTCCGTCCCAGGCCGTCACGCCTTCCCCGGCGTAGACCGCGTCGCCGCACTTGGTCAGGCTCTGCCGGGTCCAGCCCTCTCCGCCTTGGATGGTGTTGTCGGTGAGTGAGTAGTTGCCTTCACCGGAGAGCCAGACGCCGGCGATGGGATTGTCTTTGATCACGGTGTCGGTGACCGACAGGGATGGAGGGCCTCCCAACCAGGGCTCGGCGTAGATACCGACGCCGCCACCGAGGTTCTCCTGCTCGGTGGTGCCTTCGATGTGGCACTCGGCGAGCTGGAGGACCGAATCGACCACCAGGACCGCTCCTGCGAACTGGTTGCTCTTGATCTCGCAACCCGAGCAGGTGAACTGGGTGCCTTCTCTCGTGACGTATATCCCGGGTCCGTCGTTCAAGGAGGCCTCGACGCCCGTCGCCACCACAGATGCCCCGGACTCGGCGAATATGCCGGTGCCGACGGTGAAGAGCTCTCCGCGCTTCGTGGAGACGACCCTCGTATCCTGGAGGGTGACCGTGGTGTATGAGCCGAATGCGATCACGCCCGAGGTGGTGTTCCCGATGACCTCGCAGGCCTCCGCTTCGAGGTTCGCGCCGAGGTAGACATCGATACCGTAGCCATGCTGCCCCTTCTCGTCTGGCTGAGTGTCCTCGATGGTGGTCTCTCTCAGAGTGACCGAGGTGCCGAGGTCATCTGCGACCACGCCCGCAGCGGTGTTCCTGGTGACCTCGCAGGCCTCCGCGTCCAAGCTCGCGCCGTTGTGGACGTAGATGCCGAGACCGAGCGAGCTTGTCTCGTCTGGCAGGGTGTCCTCGATGACAGTCTCTCTCAGGGTGACCGAGGTAGTGGAGTCGGATGCGGCCACTCCGGTAGTGGCGTTCCCTCTGACCTCGCAGCCTTCCGCGTCCAGGCTGGCACCATCGTAGACATAGATGCCGAGACCGAGCGAGCCGGTATCGTTGGGTCGGGTGTCCTCGATGGCGGTCCGCAAAAGGGTGATCGAGGTGCCGGAGTCGTACGCGAGCACACCCGCAGCGGTGTTCCCCTTCACCTCGCAGGCCTCCGCGTGCAGACACGCTCCCTCCTTGACTCGGATGCCATATCCGCCATCCTGGTTTCCATCGGGCTGGGTGTCCTCGATGGTGGTCTCCCTCAGGGTGACCGCGGTGCCGGAGTCGTACGCGAGCACACCCGCAGAGGTGTTCCCCCTCAGCTGGCAGGCCTCCGCGTCCAGGCTCGCGCCCTCCGTGGCCGTGATGCCGTATCCGTACGTTCCATCATCGTCGGGCTTGGTATCCACGATGGCGGTCCGCCGGAGGGTGACCGAGGTGTCGGAGCCGACCGCGATCACGCCCCCTGCGGTGTTCCCCGTCAGCTCGCAGGCCTCCGCGTCCAGGCTCGCGCCATTGGTGATCTGGACTCCGTTCCCGTAGCCGCCTTTTTCGTCAGGCCGAGTGTCCTCGATGGTGGTCTGACGGAGGGTGATCGATGCGCCGGAGCCCTGTACGGCTGCACCCGCCGTGGTGTTCCCCTTCAGCTCGCAGCCCTCCATCGTGAGCGCGGCCGCATGGATCCCTGCCTGGTAGGCCCAGACACCGACGAACTCGTTCTCTACAACCTTCGAATCACGAAATGCCACGTTCCCCGATTCGACCAGCACCCCGATGTACGACGACCCGGTCACTGTCACGCCAGAGACCTCCACCTCCGAAGTGACGATGTTCGCAGCGATCCCCGGCGTGCTCTCGTTCCCTGAGCTGGCGTCGATGACGACCAGCTCGCTGCAGCGTCCAGCCAGGTGCACGCCGCCATGACCACGGCCCAGCTCCAGCGTCTCCGGGTAGGCCCCCGCCGCCACCGCCACCAGTCCGCCGTCCGCGTCACCCGCCACATCCAGTCCCGCCTGGATGGAGGTGAAGGGCGCGGACTCGCTGCCATCGCCACCTGCCGCAGCGGCGATGTCCACGTAGATCGTGCTCTCGTCCAGCTCCAGGTTCCCCCATGTGCCGGTTCCGCAGGCGGCGGGAACGCACACGCCGTCGTCGTCGAGGTGGCCGGTGTCGCAGCCGGGATCGCTGTCGGGCGCGGGGCCGGTGTCTTGGGTGGTGCCGCTGTCCTCCGTCGAGGGCCTCCCGCGCTTGTCCTTGTCACAGGCGAGGAGGTGGAGCGGGACGATGAGGGCGAGGGCGTGGCGCAAGTTCCTGGCCTGGACGACGAGCGAACGAAGGAGAAGGTCGAAGTATGGCAGGCCCGAGAGGCGGAGTCGAGGTGCGCGGAGTGCCCTGAGAGTGCTGTGACCTGGAGGCCTCGGCGGCTGCCGCCTGTGGTCCGAGACGCGCTTCGACCGCAAGACCCTTGAGTTCATGCTGCTGTTGCGGACCGATGGCAACCAATAAGCCCCTGGCATCCCGGGGGATGCCAGGGGCCATCCGCTCAACCTTCACCCAGCGAGATCTTCCCCAGCAGCTCAGCCGGGCTGGCCACCAGGGTGATCTGACCGACGTTCTCGGCCATCTCCTTCATGGCCTCCAGCTCCTTGAGGCGCATCAGGACCGGGCTGGACTGCAGCATGCGGGCCGTGTTCGCCAGGGAGCGCGTGGCCGCGGTCTCTTCGCGGCGGGCGATCACGTTGGCGGCGGCGCGCTTCTCAGCCTCGATCACCTGGTTCAGGATGAGCTTCATCTCGCCGGGCAGCACCACGTCCTTCAGGTCCAGGGCCAGCACCTCCACGCCCCAGCCCTGGGCGCGCTGGGCCAGCTCCTGGCTCATGGCGCCGGCCGCCTCCACGCGGCGCTCCAGCAGCTCGTCGACCTTGGCGCCGGCCACGGTGCGGCGGGCGATCAGCTGGGCCTCGGAGTACAGGGCGTCGCGCAGGTCGGCCACCGCGTGGGTGCTGGCCACGGGATCGGTGACGCGGAACTTGACGATCAGGTTGACGCGCAGGCTGACCTTGTCGCCGGTCATCACCTCCTGGCCGGTGATCTGCAGCTCCTGCTCGCGCAGGTCCGCCAGCTCGAAGCGCAGCTGGCGGTCCAGGGCGTTCAGGGCGTGGACGCCCTCTTCCAGCTGGTCGGCCAGCTGGCCGTCCACGTAGACCAGGCAGCGCTCGTGGGGCTTGACGCGCAGCACCTGCAGGTGGGAGCGCGGCACCAGGGGCTGGAAGGCCGCCGGGATCTCGGAGCGCAGGGCGCCGGTGTCGTGCAGCTGAACCTGCACCTGACGGCGCAGCTGCCAGATCAGGTAGCGACCCGGCAGCAGGCAGTGGGCCGGCAGGCCGTCGCAGCGCAGCAGGGCCAGCTGCTCGGCGGTCACGTCCAGCAGCTCGGCGGCGCCTTCCGGCAGGATGGCCTGCAGCTCAGGGGTCCAGGGCGCGTAGCCCAGGTCCAGGTCGAAGTGCTCCACCTGGACGCGAGGGCCGGCGAACCACAGGCGGTGCAGGCCGGGCTCGAGCCAGCGGATCAGCTGGCCGTTCTTCTTGACGACTGCGCGCTGGTGCGGGGCGACGATGACTTCGCGGTACATGGGGAGCTCCTGATGAAGATGGGCCCGGGGGCCGAGGTCCGAAGGAGGCGCGCTGCGGGCCGGAGCCTGCTGCGCTGCCCTCCGGGTCGGCGGGGCGGGGCGGCCGGCGTGGAGGCCCGGTCCGAGGACGGGGACCCCGGCGGGCGCGGGGCCGTGCGGCGATGGGCATCGCCGCGGTGGCCTGCTCCGCCGCGGGCCGGCTGCTGTCACAGATCCGGGCCCGTCGGGCGTCTGTTGGGGTTTCCTTAGGGGGGAAGGTTCGGGTTTCAGCCGAATGAGCATCCACGCTCTCTCCAAAAGAGATCCAGGAGTCGAACCTGGGATTGTGCATGGGCCGAGACGCGGGACCCTTCCTTCGACGAGCCGAGCTTTGGCGAAGCAGCCGGTACCCGGTGACCCGACCGGAGCTCCGACGCTGGCGCGGGAGTCCCTGGGGTCGCGTTCGAAAGAGCCGCTGGGTGACCATGCGCCCCCCGTAGAAGCAAGCCGCGTGCCAGGGGCGCGAATAGACGGGAATTCTGTGGTGGAACCGCCGAAAGAGTTGGGAGAAGGTGCTGAAGGCTCGTTCTGTGAAGCTGGCGGGGCTTCCGCTCTCCCTGCCTCTTTCGCTTCCTGGTGATATATCTGTATCGTAAACGATACATCTGGATAGTGTCCATGTCCGTACGCAAGCCCCTGGTCGTCTTCGGCATGCTGGGCACGCGCCTGGATCAGGGGCGACGGGCGCGCCGCTGGACCAAGTGGCGTCCCACCGTCTGCGCCGTGCAGCAGCCCGAGCTGCCCGTGGCGCGCTTCGAGCTGCTCTTTCCGCCCGACCACCAGGGCCTGGCCAAGGGCGTGGCCGACGACATGCTGCAGCTGCGCCCCCATATGGAGCTGCAGCTGCATCCCTTCCCGCTGCGGGATCCCTGGGACTTCGAGGAGGTCTTCGGCGCGCTGCTGGACTTCGCCCAGGCCACGGACTTCCAGCCCGAGCGCGAGGACTACCTGCTGCACATCACCACGGGGACCCACGTCTTTCAGATCTGCTGCTTCCTGCTGGCCGAGTCGGGGCATTTCCCGGCCCGCTTGCTGCAGACCGAGCCCCTGCGCCCCCCACGCGGGCCCGATGGCAAGCGCCAACCCGATCCCGGCCGCGCGCGCGTGATCGACCTGGATCTTTCGCGCTACGACGCCATCGCCGCCCGCTTCTCCGAGCAGCGGCGCGACGCCCTGTCCTTCCTCAAGGCCGGCATCGACACCCAGAACAAGGCCTTCAACGCGCTCATCGAGCGCATCGAGCGCGTGGCGCGCGCCTCGCGCGATCCCATCCTGCTGATGGGCCCCACCGGGGCGGGCAAGACGCGCCTGGCCAGCCGCATCGCCGAGCTGAAGCTGCGCCTGCAGCAAGGGGCCAGCGGCCAGTTCGTGCAGGTCAACTGCGCCACGCTGCGGGGCGACGCCGCCATGTCGGCCCTGTTCGGCCATGTGCGCGGCGCCTTCACGGGCGCGCTGCAGGAGCGAGCCGGCCTGCTGCGCAGCGCCGACGGCGGCGTGCTCTTCCTGGACGAGATCGCCGAGCTGGGGCCGGACGAGCAGGCCATGCTGCTGCGGGCCATCGAGAGCGGGCGCTTCACGCCCCTGGGCAGCGACCGCGAGGTGCGCAGCCGTTTTCAGCTGATCGCTGGCACCAACCGCGACTTGCAGCGCGCCGTGGCCGAGGGGCGCTTCCGCGACGACCTGCTGGCGCGGCTGGACCTGTGGACCTTTCACCTGCCCGGCCTGCGGCAGCGGCCCGAGGACATCCCCCCAAACCTGGACTACGAGCTGAACCGCATCACGCGCGAGACGGGCCGGCGCGTGACCATGAACGCCGAGGCCCGGGCGCGCTTTCTGGAATTCGCCTGCTCCGCCCAGGCCAGCTGGAGCCGCAACTTCCGCGACCTGAACGGCGCCATGCGCCGCATGGCCACCCTGGCCGAGGGCGGACGCATCGACCAGGGACAGGTGGAGGAGGAGATGGCGCGGCTGCTGCGCGCTTGGACGGTGCCCGGCGCCAGCGCGCAGCCGGATGTCCTGCGCCGGCTGCTGGGCGCGGAGCGCCTGGCGCAGCTTGACCGCGTCGAGCAGGTGCAGCTGGCCGAGGTGGTGGCCGTCTGCGGCCGCAGCGCGAGCCTGGCGGCCGCCGGACGAGCCCTCTTCGCCGCCTCGCGCCAGCAGCGCCGCAGCGTCAATGACGGCGATCGCCTGCGCAAGTACCTGGCGCGCTACGGGCTGAGCTGGGCTGGGCTCAATCCGGAGGCTCCCTCAGCGCCGACGTCACCGTGAAGCTGCCGCTGCCCGTGGCCACCAGCCGGCCACGCTCGTTCCGCACCTCCATCTCGGCCGTGCTCAGGCGCCTGCCCAGGTTCACCAGCCTGCCGCGCGCCACCAGCTCCTGCTTTGCGACCGGGCGGTGCAGGCGCACGTGGAACTCCACGGTGGCGATCCAGGTCTCGAAGTAGGGTGCCACGGTGAACCAGCCGGCGTTGTCCAGCATGGTGGCGATGGCGCCGCCGTGGGTCTGGCCCAGGGCGTGGTCCAGGGCCGGGTTGTAGGGCATGCGGAAGACGGCCTGCGCGCCCTCGTAGGAGAGGCGCATGCCGAAGTGGCGGCCGATGGGGGCGTGTTGGTTGAAGAGCTCCAGCAGCTCTGCCCGGCGCGCGGCGTGATCCCTCGCAGTCATGGACTCTCCTGGCTCTGCAGCAGCCTACCAGGCCGCGCTCAGGCCCATCATGGGGGTGCCGTCCGTCGAGACCGCGCTGCTGACGACCAGGCGCTCGCTGCGGTGCAGCTCGGGCACCAGGATGCCCACGCCGGCCCCCAGCAGGCCGCCCACCATGACGTCCGTGGGGAAGTGCTTGTGGGCTCGCACCCGCAGGGCGCCGGTCCAGACGGTGATGCCCGCCGCTCCCAGGTAGGGCAGCGCCTCCAGCTGCCAGGCCCAGTCCTGGGTGATGCCCAGCGTATGGGCCAGGGCGAAGGACCAGGCGCCGGCGGTGGAGGTGTGGCCCGAGGGGAAGGAGAGCTGGGCTTCGCAGTCCACGGGTTGGTCGTTGGCGACGGCTTCGTCGTAGGCGGCGCGCCACTCCTCACTGTAGGCGAAGGGCCGCGGGCGGCGCACGGCGTGCTTGACGAGGTGGGTGATGTTCTGGCTGATGGTGATGGCCTCCAGGCCCACCACGGCGTAGGTGCCGGAGCGGGCCAGCCGGGCCCGGCCGCTGTCCGCAGTCCGCAGCAGGCCGTAGGCGCCCAGCACCAGGGGCAGGGCGTAGCTGGGGTAGATGCCCGTGATGTCCGAGAGCAGATCCGGCCCTTCGCCGTCGATCTCGGACAGCCCGGCGTAGCGCGCGTCCAGCCCCAGCTCGGGCTCTCCCGGGGGGTTCTGCTCCACCCAGGGCGACTCGCCGCCGAACATGGTGGCGAAAGTGTAGGCGCCGGAAAACAGCGCCACCGGGGCGTCCGTCCAAGGATTCAGGCGCAGGTCGGGCTCGGGCTCGCTCGCGGGCTCGGCCGCCATGGCCAGGGCAGGACAGAGCAGGAGGGCGAGTGAAAGAAGGAGAAGAGGCATGGCACACCTTGGAGGGGCGTCGAGCCGCGCCGCCATGGACACCGGCGGCTCGAGCGACACCAACGTAGCGCGGCCGTCCAGCCGAATCCCGGGGTCTGCTACACTCGTTCTCCCCTCCTGGCCCATCCCGAGGTCAACGCCATGCTCGCCCTGTCCGCCCTGCTCGCGCTCTCCCTCGTCCCCGACGCCGCGGCCCTGGAGGACGAGTCGCTGCGGGCCCGCAGCTCTTTCGGCTTGTTCCGCGATCCCTACGACTATTTCGCCCAATCCGCCTGGCTGGTGCGCCAGCCCGGGCGTCACCTGTACACCGTGCTGGCCGAGCCCGGCGAGCAGGGCTGGCTGGGCGGCGGCTACCTGGGCCCGGTGGGCTTCGGCGTGCTGGCGACCCGCGTGGGCGGCGCGCTGAGCAGCCAGCGCGTGATCGACAGCCAGGTGGCGCCCAAGCGCGAGTCCTTCACCGAGAGCTATCTGGAGCACCGCCAGCTGCAGGCCTCCCTGGGGTGGGGCATCCCGGTCAACGAGCGCCTGGCCGTGGGCGTCGGCCTGGACGCCGCCTTCCTGCGGGAGCGCTACTCCCTGGCCGCCGATGCCGAGTCCGGCGTGAGCCTGCTGGGCGACACCCACGAGAGCCTGGAGGAGGGCGTGCAGGTGGCGCTTGATGGGGGCTCGGCCACGTTGGACATGCGGCGCATCGGCGGGTCGGTGGGCCTGGCCCTGGGCAGCCCCGAGGAAGGGGGCGTGGAGATCGGCGTCACGCTGGCGCAGCGCAGCGCGGTCCCCACCGCAGAAGCCGGGGTCGCGGACCAGGACGAGGAGAGCGGCGAGTTCACGAACTCCTACGCCTACGAGGGCTACTACCCGGATGCGGGCCTACAGGTGAACCATGTCATCTGGCTGCCCGGTCTGCGGGCGGACGGCTTGGTCCCGGTGGGCGAGCGGGCGGGCTTGAGGCTGATGGCCGAAGCCCAGGGAGGCAAGGGCCGACCGGCGCTCTACTCGGCCACCGAGGCCTTCCTGCAGGACGGCGCCTGGCTGGTGCGCGAGGAGCGCATCGAGAACCCCTGGCTGGGCGTGCTGGACATGAACCTCCTCGTGGCGCTGCAGCTGCAGCGCGAGGCGCTGGCCTTGCGCGTAGGCCTGCAGGGGCGGGCCGATCTGACCACCTGGTGGCTGGACAGGATCGTCTACGAAGACGAGGAGCTGCAGCAGAACGACAGCTACCAACAGCTGCAGGCCGACGATCGCTGGAGCATGAGCCTGCCCCTGGTACTGGAGAGCGCGCTGACCGAGCGCTGGACCCTGCGCTGCGGCGCCCGCTTCACCTTTCTCTACGACTACTGGGAGGATCGTGACGGCAGCGCCGAGGGCGACGTCATCGTCGAGCAGAGCGCCACCAGCTCCTACGCCGACCTGGCCCTGGGCCTGCGCTTCCAGCCCCACGAGGCGGTCACCCTGGAGACGGCCTTTGCCGGGCGCGGATCGGCCTGCGATCCGGACGCCGAGAACCTGCAGCTGGGAGAGATCTGCCAGGGCCAAGCCCTGCAGCTGGATCTCTCCAGCGTCTCCATCAGCGCCGTCTTCCACCTCTGATCCTCCCCGGGGAGCGGATCATGCCTGCCCTCGCCGCCTTCATCGCGTCCAGCCTGGCCTTTCTGGCCGGCAGCGCCCACGCCCAGGACGCCGACCCCTTCGTCTGTGGCCAGGTCAGCGGCATGCAGACGGAGCTGGATGAGGGCTTCGAGTACCGCATCTCGGCCTTCCTCTGGTACGAGCCGGCCGGCGCCTCCACCCGCGTGGAGCTGGCCACCCTGGACGCCGAGCAGGGCCTGGCTCTCAACCCCACGGCCTGGGGCGAGCTGCTGGACGGGGATTTCGGCCTGCAAGGCGACCAGGGCCTGGACTACGACCCCGAGCATGAGGGCCCGCTCTTCGTGGCCACGCTGCCGGCCCCGGCCCACGACCTGCGGCTGGAGACCGATCGCGGCGAGCTGACCGTCCGCCTGCCCGACACCCGCGACCTGCGCTTCGGCGCGGCCTTCGCGGTGGCCGACGACGGCGCCACCTACTGGGCGGAGCAGGACCACGACGGCCTGTCCGTCGAGGACCGCCTGGACTGGGACGACGCCCTGGCGGACGAGCACCTGGCGCGCGCCGCCCATGAGGCAGCCGGCGACCCGGGCGCCCCCGACGACGCTCAGCCCCTGGAGCTGGCGGCCGCCAAGCGCTCCACCTGGGCCTACGCCGCCGATCCCGCGGGCGCCTCTCTGCGCCTGGGCAAGCCCGACGGCAGCTCCATCGAGCCCGAGGAGGTGCCCGCGCTCTTCGGCACGTACTTCGACGTGCTGGACGAGGGCGTGTCCGTGGGCTCATCCCGCTGGCAGGGCGCCACGGGGCGCGCCTTCCCCTTGTCTGCGCAGTTCCAGGATCTGTCGGACTGCAGCGGCTGGCCCGAGGTGGAGGTCAAGCCCGGCGTGCTGGCGGTGGATCCGCGCTACGGGCGCTTCGCCTTCTCCCAGGGGCGGCCCGAGCAGGATCCCGAGCTGGCAGGTCACTTCCACCAGCACTGGAACGCCCCCAACTCGCTGCAGGTCTACGGCGATCGCGCCTGGTTCACCCTCGGCGAGAGCGACGCCTCTTTCGTGATGGTCGACATCTCCGACCCCGCGGCGCCCCAGCTGGCGGGCATGGCCGACGCCGGCTGGGCCTACGGATCCGTGCTGGCGGAGGGCTGCGCCCATGTCTGGGGCAAGAGCGGCATCGTCAGCTTCGACATCAGCGACGAGTCCGCCCCGCGCGCCACCCAGTGGCTGGAGCACGACTGGGGCGTGCCCGGCGCCGTCTGGCAGGACGGCGAGCTGCTGGTGGCCAGCTACGCCGAGGGCCTGGTGGTCTTCGACATCACCAACCCCGCCCATCCGCGGGTGCTGGACGATGCGCGCCTGCGCATCAACGACGAGCTGCAGGCCTGGAGCAACACGACCTGTTGGCCCGTCTCCACCAACCTGGCCATCGCGCCCGTCTCCGAGCCCGAGAAGGAGCACAGCCACGAGGCGCTGCGCCTGTACGACATCAGCGATCCCTTCAGTCCCCAGCTGCTCTCCACCATCCACTACGCCGACAAAGAGGTGGAGCTGGGGCCCGTCTGGGTGGATCGCACCGAGAACGCCATGTTCCTGGGCACGGTGGGCGACGGGCTCAAGCTGGTGGATCTGAGAGATCCTACCGAGCCCCTGGTGGAGACGCTGCGGCGCGAGTACGACGTGGACAGCGAGGACGAGATCCAGTGGGTCGACCGCAGCACGGGCCTGGGCGAGGTGGGCGGCGTGCTCTACGAGTCGGGCAGCTACGGCTGGCTGGATGCGAACCGCGTGCCCCCCTGGGACGGGCGCAGCATCTCCTACCTGCGGGCTTGGGACATCAGCGATCCCCTCAACCCGGAGCTCTTGCAGGTCAGCACCGACGCCTCCACGGTGGGCTGGCTGGGCTCGCTGGCCGAGGCCGATGAATTCGCCGTCGCCGCGGAGTCGGGCTACGGCCTGCGCCTGCTGGATCCGGCCGCCGAGGATCCCTTCGACTACATGGGCGGCTACCTGGCGGCGGGCCAGACCACCGACGTGGAGGTGGCTGGGGACATCGCCCACATCAGCGGCTACCTGGGGGGCGGCATCACCGCCGTGGACATCTCGGATCCCAGCCAGCCCGTGCAGGTGGGCTACGCCCACCACGGGCTCGACACCTACGGCATCGCCCTGAAGAGCACGGGGGAGGGCAGCTGGGTCTACGCCTCGGGCAAGTCCAGGTTGCCCTGGTTCGAGGGCGAGAGGTGGCGCTACACCGAGGTCACGGTCCACGACTTCGCCGATCCCGGCGCGCCGGTGGAGCTGGGTCAGGGCACGGGTGACTTCCACCTCGTGGCGGACAGCTCCGGCGATCTGCTGTGGGCCGACTGCAACCTGTGGGACATCTCGGATCCGGCGGATCCCATCCAGCTCAATGAGAAATGTGTCCTGGGAGGCCAGGCTGCGGCCTTCATGGACGGCGTGCTGGTCTATGGCGGCGGTGGCACCGAGCTGTCTGGCGGCTACCTGGACGAGGGCAAGGCCATCCGGGCCTTGGTGATCTACGACGTGGGCATCCCGGCGGCCTCGCTGCTGCTCTCGCTGCAGGAGGTGCCCGACTCCGTGGGCGGCGTGCTCTCCACCAACGTCGCCCTCCGCGGCGAGAAGGCCTACTTCGTCAACGGCGTGGGCGTGGTCGAAGCGGACGTGAGCGATCCCCGTGAGCCGGTCCGGACCGACTACCTGGTCATCGACTCCTGCCCCGAGGGCGACCCCGAGTCCCTGGACGTGGCGGGCGATCATCTCTACGTGCAGTGCCAGCATTGGACCGTGCTGGTCTACGACATCAGCCAGGGCCTGGCCGAGGCCGTGGAGCTGGGCGCCCTGGAGAGCCATGTCGGGGAGATCACCAAGCTGAGCGGCTACCAGCTGCTCTCGGCCACCGCCAACGGACTCTATCTCTACGACGTGCCCCGCTCACCGGACGAGCCCGTGGGACCCGTGACCGTCAGCTACTACGAGGCCGACGCCCCGGCCGGCGATCCGGCCGAGTGCGGCTCCCAGGGCGTGACGGGCTGTAGTTGCGCAGCCGGGCCGCGCGCGCCAAGGGCCTTGGGGCTGGCGCTGCTGGGCCTGGCAGCCCTGGCCGTCGGACGGCGCGGGCGCGGCGGGGTGGCGCTGCTGAGCCTGGCGCTCCTGGCGCTGCCCGGCACGGCCTGGGCCAATAGCTTCGCGGGGCTGGGGGTCTTCATCGCCGGGGTGGGGGTGGCCGCGCCAGCGGCCGTGCTGCTGCTGCTGCTCTCCATCGTCTCCGCGGTCTTCCGCCTGCGCTCCCGGCCCAGCCGCGGGCGCGTCATCTACGGCAAGGTCACCATGGTGGCCGCGCCCGTCCTGGCGCTGGCCTTTCCCGTGACCGCCATGGTGCTGGAGCTGATGGACGGGCGCCTGGACGGAGCGGAGCCGGTCCTCTCCTTGCTGGCCGTGATCGGCCTGCCCCTGTTCTTGCTGGGGGCGGCCTGCTTTGGGCTGGCCCAGTCGGTGGTGCGGCGTTGCGGGGTGCAAGCGTGAGGACTCGCAGCGCCGCCTTGGCGATCCTGCTGGCTGCGGGTTGCGGATCCCGCTGTCAGCGGGAGCCCGCGCGCTGCACCGAGGGCTGCCCGCAGGGCGCCTATTGCCAGTGCGACGCCCAGGGGCGCGTGGCCGTGGAGAGCTACGACCACGAGGATGATGGCACCGTGGACCTGATCCGCTGGCGCCGCTACGACGCCCGGGATCGCTGCGTGCGCGTCGACGACGACGAGGACGCCGACGGCCGCGTCGACCTGCGCACGAGCCACAGCTACGACGCGGCAGGCAGGCTGGTGGCAGAGGAGCGCATCGAGTGGGCGGATGGATCCATCGATGGGCGCAAGCGCTACGAGTATGACGAGGCGGGGAACCTGGTGAAGAAGCTGGTGGAGGAAGAGGACGCAGGCACTGCGGTGGAGACCCGCTACCACTACGACGAGCAGGGCCGGCGCGTCAGCAGGGAGAGCCATTGCCAAGGAGAATGCGATCCTGGCGTGCAGCGCTGTGTGTTCGATCCGCCCTGCCCGCGGCCCCATCCGTGATCGGATAGCGGCTTACAACCTGCAATATCGGCCGCCAGGCGCAG
>CAYVQL010000002.1:0-136287 GCA_964454135.1 uncultured Enterobacterales bacterium
GGCTTGTACGAGGATTTCGAGTGCGATCTGGCCGAGTACTTCGATTGCTTGGAGGAGGACGGCGACTGCCCCCTGGATTGGCAGGGCCCGTCGTTCGGGACGGGGCCCTGCACCGATTTCATGAAGGACTGCGAAAGGCTCGACTGAGCGCGGACAGGCGTGCCGACCCACTGAACGGAGAATCCCCATGCGCACCCTCCTCCTCCCCCTGCTCCTGATCGCCTGCGCCGAGCCCGAGGGCACCTACCCCAACGAGTGCCTGGACAACATCGACAACGACGAGGATGGCGTGGTCGACTGCGAGGACGAGGACTGCGCCAGCTCCGAGGAGTGCGCGGAGGGAGGCTCCGATCCCTGGGACTCCGGGGGGACGGGCGGCTACGACAACGTGCAGGCCTGCGAGGACTGGCTGGATGCGGTGAGCTGCGGCGAGTACGACTTCGCCGACAGCGTCGATTGCAGCGACTACGCCGACTACGACTGCGACCTCGCGCCCTACTTCCAGTGCCTGCTCGAGAATTCCTACTGCGATGAGAAGACGGGCGTGCTCGACATGGAGGACTGGTCGAAATGCAACCATCTTGTGGGCTGCTATGAGCCCTACTGATCGCCCCGGCCGCTACACCACCCGCCACACCCCCTTGCCCGCTCGCGATCCGCAACGCCACTGCACGATGACCTCGGCACCGCGCCGGTCGTCGGGAGCCTGGCTGATGGCGACCAGCGCCTGCAGGGGTCCGTCCGCCTCCAGCTCTTCGGGCTTCATGGGCAAGAAGACCGGGGGCCAGTGGGTGGGCGGATCCTGGGGCCCGGTGCCCAGGCGCAGCCCAGGGGCAAGCTGCAGGCCGAACCAGGCGGCCCAGCCGGTCAAGCGGCCCGCGGCCGGCAGCTGAAAGCGCGCCTCCCCCTGGCAGGCGCCCGGCTTCGCCACGTCCAGACGACTGAAGACCTGCCCCGGGGCAGCCAGCTGATCCGGCTCGATGGGGCCTACCATGCCGCGGCTCATGGCCGTGGGGCGCAGCGGGCTCAGGTCCGGGCCGTACTCCGTGCCGAAGGGCCCCACGGCCCGCTGCAGCGGCTCTTCGCCGTCCACAGGGGCCAGCCAGAGCTCCACCTGGGAGGGGATGCACAGCCCATCGAGCTTGAGGTGCCGCTGGCAGGCCCGGGCCACCTCGCCCATGCCGCCCTCGGCCAGGGCCAGGGCGCCGTAGGTCTCGGTGACCAGCAGGTCCGCCCGCTCGGGCAGCTGCACCTCGGCGAAGTTGCCCCTGACGAGCTCCACCCGCTCCTGCAGCCCCGAGGCCTTGACGACCGCGGCGGCGTAGTCCAGGGCGTCGGAGTCGTCCACGGCGTAGACCCGGCGCGCGCCGGCCTGGGCCGCCAGGCAGGCCAGCACGCCGCTGCCCGTGCCCGCGTCCAGCACTACCATGCCCGGCTGCACCAGCTGGCGGATGGCGGCGGCGTAGGCCTGCATGCGGGGCCGGTCCCCCAGCATGGCGCGGTGGGCGTCCAGCAGGGCGAAGCTGGCGAAGAAGGTCGGGCAGGCGTCCTGCTGGCCCTCGGGGACCAGGGCCTCGGCTTCCACCAGCATGTCGAAGGCCGGGCCGGCGGGAGGGCCGAAGGCCGCCACCACCTGTTCGCGGCTGCGTGGCTGGCCGCACCAGGCCAGCAGGGGCACTACCTGGGCGGGGCCCCGCAGCTCGATGCCGCGCAGCAGCGAGCGCAGCACTACGCGTCCATCGGCGGCGAACAGGACCGTCAGGTCGGAGGCGCGCAGGAAGCGCATGGCGGGTCTCCAGGGAGCGCTCTTACGTTACCCCGGCGCACCCCTGTTCACCCAGACCCGCTGCGAGCTTCGATCCATGAGCGCACAGACCAGCCGCCGGCGCATCCTGGCCCTGGGCGGCGCCAGCGCCGGCTACGGCCTGGCCCGGCTGGCCCTGGGGAGGGTGGCCTTCGCCGCGCCGGGCGCCACGGACTTCGGCCGGCTGCGCTTCGGTGTGCTCTCGGATCCCCACCTGGACATCCGGGGGATCGACGGGCACAAGATGGGGGCCGCCAGCGTGGACTGCGTGCGGCTGGCCGTGGCGGCCTTGAACCGTCAGCCCCAGCTGGACTTCGTGCTGCTGCTGGGCGACCTGCTGCTGGACGGGGAGCGCGAAAACGCCCGCTGCATGCGCAAGCTGCTGCGGCGCCTGCGCGCCCCCTGCTTCGTGGTGGCGGGCAACCACGACTACGCCCCTGGCCCCAAGAAGCGCCGCGCGGACTTCTCCTATATGCAGATTGAAGAGTTCGTCCGTTTCTTCCGTGGTTTTGGCTACGACAGCTCGGGCAGCCGCTACTACGCGCGGCGCATCGCTGTGGGCCTGCGCGTGGTGGGCCTGGACGCCTGCCTGCCTGGGGAGCGCAAGTGGGGCGGCGTGCTGCCCGACGAGCAGCTGGCCTGGCTCGACGACCAGCTGACGCGCCACGCCGACGAGCTGAACTTGATCTTCATGCATCACAACCTGGTGCGTTGGAGCGCCGAGGAGCGCGCTGGGCAGCGCAAGGCCTGGTTCTGCATCGACAACGAGGAGCGGGTGCTGGCGCTGCTGGCCCGCCACGCCCGGGCGGCGCCGCTGGTCCTGTCCGGGCATCGACACATCGGCCTGCGTCGCCGCCAGGTGCGGGGGGTGCATTGCTTCGTGCTGCCGGCGCTCTGCTCCCACCCCATGCGCTATGCGGTGTTCGAGATCGACTGCCGCGGCGTGACCTGGAGGACGCCCTCGGTGCCCCTGCCCGCCGCGCTGCACCGACAAGCCCAGCAGAACCTGCTGGCCGATGACTGGTGGCGCGGCGAGGGGGACGCGGCGTCGGTGCTCGACTGGTATCAGAACCAGGCGGAGGTCGAGGGGGAGGCAGGCTTCGGCGGCCAGACGTCAGGTTGATTCTGTTGGGAAGAACGCCAGCGCCTTCTCGGCCAGGCGCGACAGGGGCAGCTGCCTGAGCCTGGCTGGGCTGACGAAGCGCCAAGAGCCTTCATCGCTTCGAGGACCGCCCTGTGTGGCGGCCTCCAGCACCTCCGCCTGCCAGCGCAGGTGGGTGAAGCCGGGCTCGAAGCGCCCCACGGGCCGCAGCCGCACGGGCGGCAGGCCCCGCGCGGCCAGCAGCCGGCGCGCGCCGTCGCTGGCCAGCTCTCCCTCTTGCAGGGGGCTGTCGGGCGGCCCCCAGAGCCCGCCCAGCAGGCCCTGGGGGGGGCGGCGCACCAGCAGCAGGCGCCCGCGCCGTGGGCAGAGCAGGGTGACGACCCGCACGGGGCGCGGGGCGCGCTTGGCGCTGCGCAGCGGCAGGACCTGTTGCAGGCCTTGCTCTTTCGCAGCGCAATGCCCCTGCAGCGGGCAGCTGCCGCAGCTGGGCCTGCGGGGCGAGCAGATCGTGGCGCCCAGGTCCATCAGGGCCTGGTTGAACTCGCCGGCTCTGCCGCTGGGCAGCATGCTGGCGAGCGCTTCGGCCACGGTCCGTGCTCCCTCTCCCCGAGCGGGATCCCCGGGCAAGGCGAGCAGGCGCGCCACGACGCGGCGCAGGTTGCCGTCCACGGCGGCCACGTCCTGGCCGTAGGCGATGCTGGCGATGGCCGCGGCCGTGTAGGCCCCCACGCCCGGCAGGCCTCGCAGGCCCTGCAGGTCCTTGGGAAAGCCCTGGCGCTGCGCCATCTCAGCGGCACGGTGCAGCAAGCGCGCCCGGCGGTAGTAGCCCAGCCCAGCCCAGCTGTAGAGCACCTCCTCCTCGGATGCGCTGGCCAGGGCCCCCACCGTGGGGAAGCGCGCCATGAAGCGCTGGTAGTAGGGCAGCACCGTGGTCACGCGCGTCTGCTGCAGCATGATCTCCGCCACCCAACAGCTGTAGGGCGTGACCTGGCGCCGCCAGGGCAGATCACGAGCGTTGTCGGCGTACCAGGAGAGCAGCGCGCGCGTGACGGTGTGCATGCGGATCTCGGCGTGAGCGAAGGGGGCGTTACCCAGTCGGCGGCCCGTTGGCGAGGCGGGCTGTCCGGAATCCGAGGAGAAAGCCATGTCCCTGTCCCGTCCCTCACAGTCCACGGACCTGGCCCAGCTGCAGCAGGAGGTGGATCGCTGGATCCGGAACAACGGCGGCTACTGGGATCCCATGAGCATGCTGGCAAGGCTGGTGGAAGAGGTGGGCGAGCTGGCCCGCGAGTACAACCACCGCTTCGGGGCCAAGCGGCCCAAGGCCGACGATCCCGATCGCGCCGTCGCCGACGAGCTGGGCGATCTGCTCTTCATCCTGGTCAGCATGGCCAACGAACGGGGTGTGGACCTGGGCACAGCCCTGGACGCCACGCTGCGGAAGTACGACCGCCGGGACGCGGGGCGCTGGCAATAAAAGGCTGAGCGACGGCGCAGGCGCTACACTTGAGAAGCGGTTCCCTTCAGACAGAGGACTGTCGCCCATGCACATCCCGCTCGCCGCCCTGGCCCTGTTCGCCGCCTGCGACCAAGAGGTCGAGACCTTGAAGGCGCACAACGCCGGCGACACGGACGCCCTGGGGGCCTGGCAGCCCGGCGACAGCGGCGATCCCAACGAGATCTGCCCGCGCTATGTGGACGCGGCAGCTGGGTCCGGCGGCATGGGCAGCCAGGACGATCCCCACGCCGCCATCGGACAAGCTCTACAAGAGCTGCGCACCTGCCGCGAGGTGATCGTGCTCCCCGGCACCTATCAGGAGAACGTCGATTTCGATGGGCGCTTGCTGTACCTGCATTCCCAGGAGGGAGCCGAGCAGACCATCATCGAGCCCAGCGGAGGCACGGTGGTGCGCTTCGACTCGAGCGAGACCGACAAGGCCATCCTGGAAGGCTTCACCCTGCGCGGGGGCACTGGTACCATCGGCGTCAAAGGGCAGCTGGACGAGGACCTGGAGCACGGCGGGGGCGTGCTGGCGATCCATGCATCACCCACCATCAGAAACTGCATCATCGAGGACAACGCGGTGACCGGCCGCGGGGCCGGAGCGGTGCTCTACGATTTCGGGGGTCTCTTCACCGGCAACACGGTGCGCGACAACAGCATCCTGGGCGGCCAGAACTACGGCGGGGCCGGCATCTACCTCTACGATTCCCTGGGGGAGGTCAGCGACAACCTGATCCAGGGCAACTACAACGGCGCCACCTCAGGGGACGGCGGCGGGATCATGATCTACCGCGGGGCTGCGCTGGTGGCGCGCAACACCATCGAGGACAACTACGCCGCCGGCACCGGGGGAGGAATCCGCTCCGCGGACGCGGACTCGTCTCTCTTCAACAACCTGGTGATCGACAACACGCCCGACGGCATCACCCTGTCCTACGACGACGCCGGCCTGCTGATCAACAACACCATCGCCGGCAACCTGGAGCACGGGCTGCGCGCCTGGGCCGACGAAGACTACTACAAGGGCGAGACCGGCCCCACCACGGTGGCCATCAACAACATCATCGCCGATCACGGCCGCTACGGATTCTACGTCACAGGCTACAACGCCATGAGCGAGTGGTACTGCAACGACGTCTACGGATCGGGCACGGCCAACTACCACGATCACCCCGATGAAACAGGCGAAGATGGCAACCTGTCGGTGGACCCGGGCTTTGCGGAGGGGGGCTATTCCCTGGGCGAAGCTTCGGATTTGATCGATGTTGGGCAAGACGTGTCGAAGTACGGCGTGAGCGACGACATCCTGGGACAGGCCCGCCCCCTGGGAGAGGGCTACGACATCGGAGCCTACGAGTCGTACTGAATGCCCCGGGGGCGCCGAGGCCTCCGCAGCGCCTTCTCCAGCTTCAGCTGGTCCCTGCCGCCGCGCTTCGCCTCGTAGAGCGCGGCATCGGCCCTGCGGTAGAGGCTCTTGGGGTTGTCGTCCTGCCGCAGGTTGGCCAGGCCGCCCGAGGCCGTGACCCGCACGTCGTTCTTGTGCTCCGTGGAAGAGACCTGCTCGAGCAGGCGGCGGGCCACGCGCTCGGCCACGTCAGGGGGCGCGCCCACCAGGAGGACGGCGAACTCCTCGCCTCCCACCCGGGCCACCACGTCTTCCTGGCGCACGGCGCTCGACAAGGTGCTGGCCACCGCGACCAGCACCTCGTCGCCAAAGGGATGGCCCCAGGTGTCGTTGACGCGCTTGAAGTTGTCCAGGTCGAGCAGCAGCAGAGAGAAGGGTGTGTCGCTGGTACGACAGCGGGGCAGGGTCTGCTCCATGAAGAGGTCGAAAGCGCGCCGGTTGGCCACATCTGTCAGCGGATCCTTCGAGGCCTCGGCCGTCAGGTCCACGATCTGTTCGGCCTGCTTGGCCGCCAGGTCCTCGAGGGAGTCGGCCCGGTGGCGGGCCTGCTGCAGCTCTTCGCGCATGGAGCGGCTGTCGCTGGCCAGCTGCCCCACCTGGCGTGTCAACTGCTGGCGCAGCTGGCGAAAGCCATCGGGATCCAGATCCTGCTCCAACAGCGCCTCCACCCTGCTGACGCTCTCGTCCACGCGCGAGCCCAGGTCGGCGGCGCGCCCCAGCTCCCGCATCAGCCCCGCCACCAGCTTCTTGATTTCATTGCGCCTGGCCAGCTCCTTGCGCCTGGCCAGTCGGCCGGTGTCGCGCAGGCCGGCTGCGCGTGCCTGCAGCTGGTTCATCGCCAGGCTCGTGATGGCGCGCGGCACATCCCGCGAGAAGCGCTCCAGCTCGGTCTCCAAGCTTCGATCCGGCAGCGCCACGTCCTGCATCACCAGGCCCAACAGGCGCAAGATCTCGCCGGCTCTGCGCGTCATGCGCACTTCTTTGGGGCTGGGCCCGGAGCCCCCCGGGCGCGACGCCACAGGCCGGGCCTGCTGGTGGATGACCCGCAGCTCGCGTATCAGACCGCTGGGCACGGGAAAGCGCTCCAGCCGCTGGACCACCCGCGCCACTCGCTGAGTGGGAGCGTTGTCCCAGTTCTTCAGCATCCAGACCACAGCGGAGCGCAGCAGCTTGGCGTCTTCGCTGGTGGGAGGGGTGTTGCGTTTTCTGGAGAGGAGCGCCATCTCGAACCGGTTTCCGTCTTTCTCTTCCTATGGTCCTGGCGCGCCCGGGGCACCTGTCGGGGGCAGCGGCGTGCCCTTGTCGTCGACATAGCCCAGCGCTTCCAGCTGTTTGATCCGCGGATCCTGGGGTGGGGGATGGTGCTGTTGAGAGGGGCGGCCGGCGCGCTGACGGCGGTAGCTGGCCACGGGCTCGGGCAGCTGGGACAGCTCGAAGAGCTCCTGGCGGGCGTGGCCGTCCATGTCTCGCGCGGCGGGCAGGCCCAGCAGGGCGTAGATGATGGGCGCCATGTCTTGGGCCGAGAGATCCGCGGCGCTGGCGCCCTGGCGGGCGCGGCGACCCCAGCCTATGAGCAGGGCGGGATCGCGATGCATGCCGGTCAGGGTGGGATTCCAGCTCTCGAAGCCGTGGTCCGAGCAGACCAGCAAGGTGTCGCGGGAGGGATCCAGGGGAGCCAGCACCCGCGCCAGGATCGTGTCCAGGTAGCGGTAGTAGTCGGGCACCCAGCGGACGCCGTCGGCGATGATGGCTTCGGTGGTGGTTTGGTCGGACCAGGGGTAGGGCCGCGTGCCGGGCATGCGGGCGCGGTCCTGGGAGGCTTCGCGCTTGCGGCGCTCGGGATCGGCCCGCATGGCCGCCAGGGCGCGCGGATCGGTGAAGGGCCAGTACATATGCGAGACCTGGTCGGCGCCGGACAGGTAGAGCAGCGACAGGTGGGGCTGCAGATGGGGAAAGAGCAGCTCGAAGGCGCGCACCTGGGTCTCGTCGTGCACCAGGGGGTGGGTGGGGGCCGAGTACTCGGCCACCTGGTAGGCCAGCGGGTGCTTGCGGATCCAGCGCTCATCCGGCTCCCAGCGCATGGCGTGGTCGAAGAGATCGGGGGGCCAGGTCTTGCCCTCTTTCAGGGTCTTGCGCGACTCCTCCATCACGTTGCCGGGCCCGGTGGTCATGGGAAAGGACCAGACCGCCTGGTCCGACAGGAGCGCGCCGTGCAGGCTCTCCGCGGGCCAGCTGACCAGCCAACCCGAGACCAGGCTGCGCAGCCCGTGCTCGCTGGCCACGTCCCACAGCCGCGCCACCCGCACATCCTCCGTGGAGAAGCCCAGCCCGCCCGGACGCATCCAGCCCGTGACGCCGTGCTCGCTGGCCAGGTAGCCGCTGGCGATGGTGGTCCAGATGATGGGCGAGATGATGGGCTCGGCCACGCTCAGATCTTCGATGAAGCCCTGCTCGATGGCCTGGGCGAAGCTGGGCAGATCGCCGTCCGCCATCATGCGCTCCAGCAGGGGGCGGTCCAGGCCGTCGATGCCCAGCAGCACCACGCGCTCTTCGGGGGGGGCGCTGGGCTGCTCGCCGAGCTGGGGGGCGAAGAGCTCGTCCCAGGAAGGGGCCTTCAGCGCCGAGCCGCAGGTGCAGCCGCAGGTCAGGGCCGCGAGGATGGTGAGGGATGGCTTCAGGGGCATACCGCTGCCGGGTGCTTGACGGAACATAGCACCTGGGGGGTGGAGGTCGCAGGTGGGGCCTGGGGGCCTTCGAAGCGTGGCCGATCAGCTTGAGTGGATCGTTTCACGCGCTTCGGATCTCCTTTCTGGCGGGGATCTGCCCCCCCGGGCTGGCCCTGAAGGCCCGGCCCGCCGTGATCCCGCCTATAAAAAGCCATTTTCCGCTATCATGGGGACATGATCATCCAGCTCCTCCTGCTCCTGTCGCTCCTTTCTGCGGCAGCCGGAGCCACGACCTTCCGCGTGCCTGCGGAGGAGGCACTGGCTGATTGGCGCACCCCTGCCCGGCTGGCGGGGCTGGTGCTGGTCGATGCGCTGCAGGAAGCGGATATCCGTTGTCTCGATCATGGCTCCCAGTGGGAGCTGCAGCTGGCCATCGAGGGGGAGGAGCGGCGGGTGCCGGTGGCGGAGCCGGGCACGCCCGCCGCGCGTGAGGACCTGGCCCAGCTGGCTGCCAGCCTATACGCCGAGCTGGTCCTGAGCCTGCCGCGAGTCGAAAGGGGGCCGGCGGCCACGATACCCCTGGCCGCCGGTGCAGCTGCTGTCGAAGTGGCGGCCACGGGAGAGGAGGTCGAGGAGGCCGTAGGCTCGGCGCCGCTGGCCGCGTCTGCAGAACGCGAAGCTCGACAGGTGCAGGCCGAGTCGGGGCCGGTACCTGTTCCGCCCCCTGCACCGGCGCCGGCAGCCAGCCCGGAGCCGTCCGCACGGGACGTCGCAAGCGCGGAGCTTGCTGCGCCTAGGGCCGCAGCGGCCGTTCTTCAGGAGGTCGAGGAACCGGAGGAGGAGGACCAGCCCTCTCCCGTGGCCAGCTCCGCCCCCGAGGTCGCCGCGCTGTGGAGCAGACTCCCGGTCGCGCTGACGCCCTTGGAAGATGCCGCGACCGCGGAGGAACCGCTTGTCGCCGAAGCCCCCGTGCCAGAGGAGCTTGCCGGACCGGGAGCGCCCGCTGAGGCTGAGGCGCGCGAGCCAGAGGAAACCCCGGATCTCGAGGCCGCAGAGCCCGCAGAGGACTCCACGCCCGAGCATGAGGGCCTGGCGGAGTCGCGGGCCGCGCTGGAGCTGAGCGGCCTGGCCGGCGCCAGCGCCTCCCTGGCCTGGCGCAGCGGAATCGGCGCTGCAGCCAGTCCCGCCCTGGAAGCGGGGATCTCCGTGCGTCAACGCGTCTGGTTCGGGCTGCGCCTGGCCTGGTCCGCGTCCAGGCCCCTGCAGATGTTGGAGCAGGGGCGCGGCGTGAAGAGCTGGGAGCTGCGGGCGTGGACGCGCTGGACCAGGACCGGGCGGCGCCTCTCTGCCCTGGCAGGTGTCCAGCTGGGGCTGTCCACGCGGGAGTACAGCGACGAGGAGGGCTTCTCCCAGCAGCGGCGCATGGTCACGCTGGGGCCGGAGGCGGGCTTGGTCCTTCAGTTCTCACGGCTCTTCGTTCTCTCCAGCTTGCAGCTGGACCTGGACCTGGGAGCCTCCACGGTGCAGCTGGGCGATGAGCCGGTCGAGACCCTGGCCCGCCCGCAGCTGCTCCCCGCCCTGACCCTGGTGCTTCCCTGGGGCGGGAAAGATTGATCGTTTTCTCCCCGCCAGGTCTCCTTTGTCGACGATGAATCCCTCCCTGCCCTCGACCCGCTTGATCAATGCGCTGCGCAGCGGCGATCTGCGGGCGCGCGAGGCCTTGCTGGAGGCCTGGGGCCCCCAGGTGCTGTGCTGGTGCCGGCGGCTGGGCGGGCCGGGCATCGACCACGAGGACGCGGCCCACGACGTCTTCCTGCAGGTGCTCTCCAACCTGGGCGGCCTGCGGGATCCTCAGTCCTTTCCCGCCTGGATCTTCGTCATCACGCGGCGGGAGATCCAGCGACACCGGCGGCGGGCCTGGTTCCGGTTGCGGGTTCCCTGGGCGCCGCCGGAGAGCCCCGATCCCGGCCTGGGACCCGAGGGCAGCCTGGAGCGCTCGCGCCTGGCGCAGCAGGTGCAGCTGGCCCTGGAGGCCCTGCCCCCAGCGCAGCGCGAGGTGCTGGTGCTCTGCGACCTGGAGGAGCGCACGGACGAGGAGGTGGCCGGCTTGCTGGGCATCCCCCTGGGCACGGTCAAGAGCCGGTTGCGCAGGGGGCGCCGGCGCTTCGAGCGGGAAGCGCTGCGGCGCAGGATCCCCAGGGACGCGGGCTGGGAAGAAGGGGGCGTCTCGGATCGCGGCGGCGGCCTGCGCGAGCGAGGAGGCCGGCCATGAGCGCGCGGGATCCCCGGCTGCGGCTGCTGGCGCGGACCACGCGGGACACGCCGCAGGAGCTGCATCGGCTGCGGCGCCGGCTGGCCTTGAGCGGCGGGGCCGAACCTGTGGCACGCGACCTGGGTCATCTGCCCGACGTGACGAGCGAGGAGACGGTGCGGCTGCGCTGGCGCGTGCTTGGGGCTCCGGTCACGTCGCGCCGGTGGGGCTGGCGGTCGGCTCTGTTGGGGGTCGCTCTGGCGGCGGTCCTGCTGGGCCTGTGGGTCGGGTTGCGACCGCGGCCGCTGCACCAGGTGCTGGAGGCGCAGCTGCCCGAGGAGCTGGCGCTCACGCGCCACGTGGCGCTGACCTACCAGGGCTCGGGCCTGGCCCTGGGCACGGTGGAGCGCACGGACATCCAGTGGGAGATGGGCGTGCTGGAGGTGGAAGTGCAGCCGGAACGGGGGGAGCAGCTGGTGGTGCGCACCGCCGAGGCGCAAGTGGTGGTGAAGGGCACCCTGTTCCGGGTCACGCGCGACAGCCTGGGCACGGCCGTGGAGGTGGAACGCGGTCAGGTGGGCTTGCGCTGCGAGGGAGCCGGAGAGCGCCTGCTGGCGGCGGGCGAGACGGCGGTCTGTTTGCCCGTCAGGGCTGCTGGGCTGCTGGGCCGGGCACGCGCGCTGGCGGTGCGGGGTTCGGTGGAAGAAGGGTTGATATCGGTGGAAGCGGGTATTGAACGCTCGTCAGCCGGCGATCCTATCCGCGGGGAGCTGCTGGCGCTGCAGGCCCAGCTGCTCTTGGAGCTGGAGAGGCCGGAGGAGGCGGCGCAGGCCGCACAGGCCTACCTGGCCGAGGGGTTCGAGTTTCGCGCCGAGCAGCTGGAGGAGCTGCTGCGGGCGCTGCCAGAAAACGAAGGACAAGGGGAGGAAGGACCATGAACGCCTTTGCCATCGCCATCCTGGGTCTGATCTGCTGCGACAACCACGTGAAGTTTCCCGGGGGTGAGGGGGACGAAGGCGGTGAGACTGGCGAGCCGGATGGGCAAGGGGACTCGGGGGGGGACTCGGCGCCGGATACGGGGGACGACACAGGGCTCGGGAAGTTCCATCTCCACACCTGGGCCTGGGGAGCGGACAACACCGTGGAGCAGGCTGGGGCGTCGTTTGTGGGGGAGTACGAGGGAGATGGGGCCGGTACGATCTCTTCGCCCGGGGATATGGACGGCGATGGTTTCAGGGAGCTGGTCATCGGGGCGTCCTGCTTCGACCAACGGGTGGACAACGGGGGCAGGATCTACTTCGTCCCGGGGCGGGAGAAGGGCTGGAGCCTGCACGAGTCCCTCCGTGGCTACGCCTCGGTGGATGGCCTGGAGGAGAGACAAGAGCTCCACGAGGCCGTCCCCATTGGCGACGTGAATGGTGATGGCCTGGCCGACGTGGCGCTGAACTCGGGCGCCTCCAACGGCAATCCCCCCGCGGTGCAGTACATCTTCCTGGGGCGCCGCAAGGGCTGGCAAACAGGGCTGCCGGCAGACCAGGTGGACGTCGTCCTTCAGAATCAGAACAACATGGGCAAAGAGACGGGGAGCCCATTGAGCAGCAAGGGCCCTCTGGGAGACATGGACGGAGATGGGCTCGACGACTGGATGATGTTCGGGCAGGTCATCAAGAACGGGGAGGTGCATGTGGTCTCGGGAGCCAGCTTGTCGCCCGAGATGCTCGTGCCCCGTGACTCGGCGTTCTGGGTCTATTCGGGCGAAGAGGACATCACCTTCGCAGTTCTGGGCGATGTGAATGGTGATGGACTGCAGGATGTGAAGGGTCGCCAGAACGACTGGGAGCATTTCTACGTATTTCTGGGCAGCAGTGGAACCATGCCCGTCGATCAGTTGGCGGCGGACGCGGCGGACATCACCTTCTACAGCCCTGCCGACAATCCCACTGGAGACCTGGTCTCGATGGGGGACCTGAACGGGGATGGCTTGCCGGATCTCCTGCTGTACATCTACAACACAGCCAGCGACACAAACTGGGGGGGATACCTCTTCTTCGGCCGCAGCGAGTGGCAGGCCAGCTACCAGTACCACGAAGCGGATGTGGTCGTCTTTCCAGGCGCCAAGGCCTACGTGGAGAGCCCTGTGGGGGACATCAACGGCGATGGCCTGGACGACCTGCTGCTGAGATCGGAGGGGGATGGACCGGAGCTGAGCGGCAGCTCGGTCCCGGACTCCTACGTCGTCTTCGGGCGCTCGGGTGTCTGGCCTGCGGAGATCCCCCTCTCCGATGCCGACGTGCACTTCGCCCCCTCCGAAGATGTCCCGGAGATCTTCCCGCCTCGGCATAGCGAGGCTGCGGGGGATCTGAACGGCGATGGCATCCAAGACATGGTCTTCACCAGCCCCTACCTCGAGTCGGGCGGCAACCAGTCGGCCGGCTTGGCCGCGGTCTTTCTGGGCCGTAGTGACTGGCCGACGGAGCTCACCATGCAGGATGCCGAGGTTCGCTTCGTGGGCACTCAGCGGGGCCAGCGCATGGGATCAGCACTACGGCTCGGCGACCTGAACGCCGATGGCTACGACGAATTCATCGTTCCTTCCGGCATGCACCCCGTCCGCAGCGAAGAAGGCGAGACCTTCATCTTCTTCGGCCAGCCCTCACCCTGAGGGCCCCGCCTAGTCCGCCGCGATCCCATACAGCGCATTCACCGCCGCAGCCAGCGCCACAGCCTCCTCCTCCGTGGGCAGGTAGGCGATGTCCGTGCAGCCGTCCCCGTCCACGCGGCTTTCCTGGAACTCGCAGTAGGCATCCAGCTCCGCGCCGGCCGTCTCGC
The DNA here is from genome assembly GCA_964454135.1 of uncultured Enterobacterales bacterium. Taxonomy (GTDB): domain Bacteria; phylum Myxococcota_A; class UBA796; order UBA796; family JAFGLY01; genus CAYVQL01. The sequence goes on from CAYVQL010000002.1 coordinate 13,562, forward strand.
AGGCCGCCAGCACGTCGTCCATGGGTACGAAGGGATCCACGTCGAAGTAGCCTTCCCCGAGGTCCACCACGGTGAACGCCAGCCGCTCGTGCAGCAGGTGGGTGATCTCCAGCGCATCCGCCGGATCCATGGCGTTGACCAGGTCGATGTCGGTCTGGCCGCAGAGGGTGTAGCTCTCCAGCAGGGCGGCGGTGGCCTCGTCGGCCTCTTCGCAGAGCTGGGCCAGGGCCGTGGCGCCGTCAGGGCGCGGGATCACGTAGGCGCTGTCCTCGCTCTGGGCGAAGACCCTCCAGTACTCGCGCTGCAGGGGCGCCTCGCAGTCGGGCAGGTAGGTGTCGCCGGGCTCGGGGCTGTGGTAGCAGAGCCGCGAGCCGTCGTCGTCGGCCTGGCAGTCGCCGCTGGGGTTGTCGATCTCGGGGCCGCAAGCGACCAGCAGGATGGGGAGCAGGGTCAGGGGGCGCATCGGGTATCCTCCATGGGTGGAGGAGGGAACTAGCAAGGATGATGCCAGAGCCGTGGGGTGGCTTTGAAGCTGGGTAGTTCGCGCTTGGTGCAGCTTGGGTCAAGCAGGGATCGCGACATCGCGATCCATCTAGGGCGCCCCCATCAACCAGTTGTTCTCCTCGTTGCCCTCGATGAACTCCTGGATCTCGCAGGACCGGTAGTACTTCTCCTTCACGAAGGGGTCGCGCTGCACGATCTGCCAGATCTCGGCCTGGGAGCTGGCGCGGAAGAGCTGGATGGCGCGCTTGCCGTCGCCCAGGGGGCCGCAGATCACCAGGCTGCCCGTCTGGCCCAGGGCGCGCAGGTGGGCCACGTGGGCCTCCAGCAGGGGCCGGCTCAGGCCGCCGCTGCACTTGTCTCCCAGGATGACCAGGTATTGCTTCATGGGGATTCTCCTTCTTGGGCGGCGCCCTTGCGCGTCTCGCGCCCCAGGGCCACAGCCATGACGGCGAAGTAGAAGAGCAGGCACCACGAAATCGTAGCCGTGGTGCCGTAACGCACCCACTCCGCCATCATCGTGGCGCTGGTGACCGCCTCGATCAGGAAGAGCAGGGCCAGGCCCAGGCGGTTGTAGGGCCGTCGCAGGTCCTGGGCGTGGGCCAGCACCAGCACCAGCCGGATGCTGTAGTAGTAGTAGCTGGGCGTGGTGGCGATCCAGATCAGCGGCAAGGCCAGGTGCACCAGCTGATGCGGCGGGCGCCGGCTGCGCCAGGTGTAGATCAGCACCGCGACCAGGGCCACTAGGGCGGCCAACTTCAGCCAGGGGCGGGCGTGGGCCACCAGCTCGCCCTTGCCGGCGATGCCGCTGGGCTTGCCGTTGATCAGCTTGGCGCCGCCGTGGGTCTGGCAGTCCATGCCCACGGCGCGCTCCAGCCAGCCGCAGGGCGTGGCCGCCATCTCGGCGCGCGTGGTCTCGCCGCGGAAGAAGAGCGCGTCGCCCAGCCCCACCTTCTGGGAGCTGTAGGCCTCGGGGTGGTCGTTGTGCATGGCCAGGTTGCGGGCCGAGGTGAGGTAGGCCTGCGGGCCGACGAAGACCAGGGCGGCGGCCGTGACCAGCAGGACCGTGGCCAGGCTGGCCAGCAGGAAGCGGCGGGTGCCGGAGGTGAGGGAGCGGCGGCGGATGCAACGGGTGGCGAAGCCCAGGGCGGCCATGCCCCAGAAGACGACCGGCAGGATGCGCGACAGGACGGCCCAGCTCATCAGCCCGCCGGCCAGGGCCGTGCGCCCGCGCTTCAGCGCAGCGATGCCCACCACCACGCCCGCGATCCAGTCGAAGCGCAGGATGGAGTGGCCGGCCAGGGGCCAGCGCCCGGAGAAGGTGCAGAACCACCACAACAGGCAGATCAGCAGCACGTCGGGGCCGAAGGCCCAGCCCAGCATGGCGAACATGAAGATCACGATGGGCACGTCGAGCAGGCAGGCCAGCTTGACCTGCTCCACGGGCACCAGGTTTGTGATCCGGCCGCCCACCAGGGTCCACGGCGGCGGCGGGTTGTAACCGTGGTCGATGAAGAAGTGGCCGGTCAGGCTCTTGCGCGACTTGCGGGCCAGGAACCACTGGGTGTCGTGGACGAACTGCTGCCAGCGCTCGGGGCTGAAGCGCGCCTTGGCGGCGGGGCCGCGCGCGAGGGTCTCGGCGGCGCGCTCCAGGTCGTAGGTGGTCAGGTTGCGCACCAGCCTGATGTGGCGCACCACCTTGCGCTTGCCCTCGGCGTCGGCCTGCAGCATGGCGTCGAACAGGTCGAAGTAGCCCAGCTCGTCGAAGTACTTGGCGTTCAGGTAGTAGAACGTGGGATCCACGTGGTCGCCCAGCCCGGTCAGGCGGTCGCGATCGAAGGAGTAGTAGTTGAAGAGGCCGAAGACGATCGCCAGCAGGGCCAGCAGGCGCCAGGCGGGCAAGCTGGGCAGCCAGGCCCGTGGCGCGGCGGCACGCGGCCGGCAGGCGATGGCGGCGTAGAGCAGGGACAGGGCTCCCCCCACCAGGGCCAGCCCGAGGCGGGCGGGTGAGCCCACCCAGCTTCCGTCGAGGAAGACCAGCAGCAGGGCCCAGGCCAACAACAGCGCGACCTGGGCGCGCGGGCTGGTGAGAAACCGCGGGAGACGCATGCTGAGGTCATAACCCTCGCACGGCATGGCCTCGCTGCCGCCGGCTCGCCATACGCGGCTGTACAGGGCGCCCTCAGCCCAGGTCGATCATGTCCAAGGGGTGTGTCCAAGGGGGAATATGCATGGGGTGTCAGACACTAGTCACTTCTATGCATGGGGTGTCAGACACTAGGAACTAGGATTTTCTGTTGCCAGATCATCATGCCTGACACGCACTTGATGCGGCAAAGGCACAGCCGTGACGAATTTCCTACGGAAACGGACGCCAAAACGGGTCTCAAACACAGCGGGCCAGGGTGATTAATTATTAATTCCTAGTGCCTGACACCAAATTCACCAAATTTGGGGCGGGCCGGGGGCGCGCCCTCAGCCCAGGTCGATCAGCCACAGGCCGGAGTGGTCGGCCAGGATGGGGCCCGCCAGGTCCACGGCCAGCGGGACGCGCTCCAGCAGCGGTCCGTCGGCAGTGGCCGCGATCCAGGGCTCAGCATTGCACAGTGCGGCGATGGCGCCGTCGGCGCTGCGTGGCAGCTCCACGTCCCAGCCCGCCTGCCGCAGCCGCTGCGCCAGCCGGCCGCTGTGGGAGACGGGCCGATCCAGGAACCAGCGCACCTGCCGCGCCTCGACGAGCTGTTCGCCCAGCAGTGCGATGGCGCGATCGGTCTCGCTGGAGGCGCGCCAGCTGCCGTGCACGCTGGCGATGTCGCGCAGCAGGCCGTCCCGACAGCGCAGCAGCAGGCCGCCGCGCAGGGCCACCTCCAGGGTCACGAGCAGGTTGAAGCCGTCGATGGCCACGCGACGGCCAGCGGGGATCACACGCTTCCGGAGGCGCTGCTGGGCCTGGCCGGGGGCGCAGGCCGCGCGGCGCAGGGCCTGGCGTTGGCGCTGACGCAGCTGGAAGCGGTCGCCCACCAGCTTGATCGAGGCGACCTCGCTGTAGCCGCGCTCCAGCAGCCAGCAGAGGTGCGCGGTGGCCTGGCGCAGGTCCGCGAGGCGATCGGGGGCGAAGAGCTCGCGATCGTCGCGGGCGTCTCGCCCAGGCCGCATGGCCTGGCTGGGGGACGGTGGCTTGCGGGCCAGGATTCACCTCTTGGCGAGCCTACCTCGTTTCATGGCATGGAGCGGGCCGTGGTCGCCTCTCTGCACTGCGTACGCGGCCCGAGATGGCCTGCCGGTCCCCCATCGCGGACCACCGCCGCCTCTCAGCAGCCTACCGAGCGCCTGCGCCCTCTACCCCTCCTCCCCCCTCGCCTTCTCAAAGCCCGAGCGCGCCCCCAGCGTGCCCAGGATCGAACCCACGGCGCCGCCCACGGCCGTGCCCAGGCCCGGCAGGGCCAGGGTGCCCACCCAGGCTCCGGCGGCGGCAGCGCTGGCCCCACCCGCGGCACCGGCCGCGCTGCGCAGCACGCGCCAGCGCAGCTCCGGTCCGTCGATGCGCCCACGCGCGTAGCGGTAGCCGTCGACGCCCCCCTCCACCAGCAGCACCGCCGCCTGGCTGACGGCCTGGGTGCGCAGAGTGGCGCCGGCCACCTGGCCGGCCACGCGGCGGGCGGCGCTGCGGCCACCCGCCAGGGTGGCTTCTTCCAGCAAGGTGCTGGCGGTGACGGTCTTGAGGCCCAGGCGCTGCAGGGCCTTTCCCATGCCGTAGGCGGCGGCGTTCTGGGCCCCTGCCTCGGCCACCTCGTTCGCCAGCGAGGAAGAGGCTTCCTGCTTGGCCGCGCGGCCATCCGCTTCTTCGCGATGAGGGCTCTCTCGGGCGACGGTCTGGGAGCGGGTCATGGCGACTCCAAGCTGGCATGGATCCTACGAACCCGCGAGGAGGTTGATTTCAGCCGCCGCCCTGCACACCCGTCGCCCCCACCTCCTCCTCGGCCAACAAGCGATCCTTGAGGGAACGAAGCAGCGCGTCCACGGCGCCGCGCTCCGAGGCGTCCTGGGCCAGGTAGAGGCGCGTGGCGGCCTCTTCCATGGCGGCCAGGGCGGCGTCCAGGTCGCGCCGGTGGCGCTGGCGGGCCGACTCCAGCAGCTTGCGGGAGGCGGCTCGGGCCTGGGCCACGGCGCCCTCGCCCTCCCGCGGCAGCTCGGCCAGGGCGCCTTCCACCCGGGCCAGCTTGGCCCGCAGGCGGTCCAGGGCCCGCTCCAGCTCCTCGGCGATGGCCTGGCCCGCCAGATCGCGCTCACCCAGCGCGGTCCGCAGGCGCTCCAAGGGTGAGGGCGGCGGCGGCTCCTCGTCTCCCTGGCCCAGGAAGAAGGGCCAGAAGAACAGGGCCAAGGCCCGCTCGGCCGGGCTGCGCTCGCCCTGGCGGGCCAGCCACAGCCCCACGGCCAACCAGAGCGCCAGGAAGAGCCAGGCCTTCATCCCAGCACCGCGGCGATGGCCGTCAGGATCTCGCTCAGGGCGTTGGACTCCAGCGGACGCAGGGCCACGAAGCGGCCGGGCATGCCCACGACGGGGCGCAGCAGCCAGCTCAGCTGCAGACCGGTGGTGAGAAAGACCGCCGACCAGGCGGCTGCCGCCCGCAGCGGCACAGCTCGCAGCAGGCGCGTGGCGCCGAAGAGGCCGCCCGTGGCGGCCACGGCCAGGCCCATCAGCACCACCCGCCGGTAGACGAACCAGTCCGAGGGTCCCGTGGCGCCGGGCTCGTGGGCCGAGACCGTCAGCCAGAGCACCACGATCAGGGGTGCCAGGCCCGCCATGATGGCCGTGCCTGCGGCCAGGGCCTGCAGGACCAGGGCCGAGAGCTGGGCGGGCCGCAGGCGGCAGCCGGAGATGGCGCAGGCCACGTGCAAGACGGGCAGGCTGATGGCGGCCGAGCCCAGCAGCACCAGGGGCAGCTTGATCGCCGAGGCTGTGGCCTGCAGCAGGCCGCCCTGCATGCCGATGGAGAGACCGTAGACGGCTGAGGCGGCCACGGTGACCAGGGCCAGATCGCGCACGATGGTGCGTGGGATCTTGCGGGCCAGGATGGAGCGGGTCAGCTGGGTGCGGTCCGCCAGCAGGCTCTCCACCAAGCCGGCGTCCTCCCGTACCGGGAGTTGGGCGGGTTCTTCGGGTTCGTGGGGCGTGTCAGCGAGGATGACGGGGGGCGCCAGCTCCCCGGGATCGGCGGTCGAGACAGGCTGGGCTTCTTGGGACATGATGGCTCCCGTGGGGCTCAAAGCAGGTGGCGGGCCAGGACCAGTGCGGTCCAGATGGCCAGGAAGTAGTGGGCCAGCACAGCCACCCCTCCCGGGGCGGAGGGGCCGGCGCGGCGGGCATTGCGCAGGGCGGCACCGGCGCCGGCTGCCACGGCCAGCAGCGCCAGGCCGGCGGTCAGCAGGCGGAAGGCCCAGTCCACCTCGCCCGTCAGCAGGTAGAGCAGCAGCACCGGCGCCGAGGCGCCCAGCCAGACGCCGGCCACGGTGGGGCCGGCCGAGGCCACGGCCGCCAACCGCATGAAGCCCGGGCGGCGTCCCTGCATGGTGACCAGCAGGTAGAGCGGGGGAAAGCAGAGCAGCGCGGAGATGGGCGGGATCAGCACGGCGGTCAGGGGATCCCTGCTGGCGCCGGCCGCGGTGACGCCGCCGCAGGTCCCCAGGGCCGCCAGGGCCGCGAAGAGCCCCAGGCCAGCCAGGCCCACGGCGGCGGCGGCGGCCAGGCTCATGGGATCGGGCGCACGGCCCAGGGGCAGCACGGCGTCGGGAGCGGCCAGGTAGCCGCGCAACGCGCTGTGCAGACCGGTCGCGGTCGCGGGTCGATTCATCACACACCTCCTTCGGATATTCCCTGGTGCCCAAAGCAAGGGGCGTGCCAGGGAACTCAAGAAGGAGGAAGGGGGTTATCTCCTAGTGACCCTCGATGGAATCGCGCGACATCGATCAGAAGTCGCGGGGCTGCGACGATTCGTGTACGGGGAGGCGACGCGTCTTGCAGTCAGCGCCGCTTCATCCCCCGCGCCCCTTTGCTGCCCCTGCTCCCCTGCCGGGGCCCCTTGCCGGCCTTGCCAGCCTTGCCGCCCTTGCCGCCCCGGTCGCCCCGGCCAGCCGAGCCCCTGCCCGGGCCGCGATCGCCATCGCCGGGCCTGCCGCCTCCAGGACCCCGTGCATCGGGACCGGGCCGACCGCCCGAGCCGCCGCCGCGAGGCGTGGCCTTGGCGATTTCGTCCTGGGTGGGCTTGTGCTTGAGGGCCGCCAGGATGTCCAGGCTACCGTAGCGCTTGCCCGAGAGGGGCTGGGCCGTGGCCACCAACGAGGCCTTGACCTCGGGCATGCTCCTGAGGCCGTTGGCCAGCAGCAGCGCGGCTGCGCCCGCCACGTGGGGCGAAGCCATGGATGTGCCCTGGAAGACCACGTAGCCGTGATCCGAGCCCACCAGGGTCTCCTGCAGCACGCCGTCGGGCACGTCGTCGCCGTCGTTGTCCGAGCGCGTGTCGCCGCCAGGAGCCAGCAGGTCCACCTCATCGCTGCGGTTGGAGTAGTAGGTCTCTTCGCCCTTGGAGTCGGTGGCGCCCACGGCGATGACGGTGTCGAAGGCCGCCGGGTAGTAGATGGTATCGGTCAGACCGGCGTTGCCCGTGGCCGCCACCAGCACGGCGCCCTTGTCGTAGGCGTACTGGCAGGCCTGCTCCACGGCTTGGGAGACAGTGCTGCCGCCGATGCTCATATTGATGACGTCGGCTCCGTTGTCGGCCGCCCAGACGATGCCGGCGGCGATGTTGTCGCTGGTGATCATCTGGTAGTCGCCCACCCGCACGGGCAGGATGGAGACCTCGGGCGCCACGCCGGCAACGCCCTCGCCGTTGTTGGTGGCCTGGGCGATGGTGCCGGCCACGTGGGTGCCGTGGGAGCCCGACGGCGACTGGCTGGCGGCGGCGGTGTCGCGGGGATCGTCATCGTCGTCGGCGAAGTCGTAGCCCTTGAGCACCTTGTGGAAGCCGTCGTCGCCAGGGGTGACGCCGCTGTCGATCACGGCCACCACGATCCCCTTGCCCTTGGTGACATCGTGCACGCGCTCGATGTCGAGCTGCCGCATATGCCACTGGTTGTCGTAGTAGGGGTCGTCGATGCCGCCCAGCACCTGGTACTTGCGCACCGGCTCGATCCACTCCACCTCGTCCATGTCGAAGTTGGCGCTGAAGCTGGACAGGCTGAGCTCGGAGTCCATGGAGAAGACGTTGGCCAGCCCCGTGCTGCTGCTGTCCACGCCAGTGGTCTTGCCGAAGGAGGAGCGGCCGTGGATGGGGCGCGCCAGGCTGACCTTGGCCTTGCCCGCCGCGCGCTCGAAGGCCGAGCCCGAGACGGGCTTGACGCCCTTCTTGTCGCGCTTCATCTGGTCGTCGACGGGGCTCTTGAACTTGACGACGTAGCGCCCTTCGACCGTGTCGTCTCCGGCGGAGAAGTTGGCGCCGGAGCGCGGCGTGATCTTGGAGGGGATGTTGTTGTCGGCGACGGTGATCTTGCCCTCTCCGAATCCGGCACAGCTCAGGATCAAGACGATGGACAGCGAACAGCAGGCGACAGTGAACGGTTTGCGCATCCGAGGACTCCGTGTGGATGGCGCGGAGGGGGGACGGCCCCTCGCAGAAGCAAGGAGCACCCTACACAACGCCCTGTGTTTCGGCAACAGGTTTCTGGTTTCGGGGCCGCGCGCGGTGCGCGCTCAATCCTTGGGTTCTTCTTCGGCCGGAGCGGGTTCTGCGGGCTCAGGCTCAGGCTCGGCCTCATCCGGGGTGATGGTCCAGGTGCAGAGCCCCTCCTGGCAGCCGCAGCTCTCGAGCACGGCGAAGCAGGGCAGCACCTCGCAGCCGGTCATATAGCCCTCGGCGGCCGTGGCCTTGCTGACGCAGGCCTCGCTGGAGCAGCCGGCCTTGGTGCAGTCCTCGTCGGTCGTGCACTCGCCGGCCTTTTCGGGGCCCTCCACCCGCGCCTTGCACTGCTCGTAGAGCTCGCTGGGGCTCTTGGAGCCCACCGCAGCGGCTGCGGCCCCCCCCACCATGATGGGGCCGCCGGACGCGACCATGGGTCCACGCTCCTCGGCCTGTGGCTCGGCCTCGGCGATCTTGGGGTCGGCCGCCTCGGGCGCGGTGGTGGTGGTGGTGGCGTTCTGGCCGTGGCTGCAGGCCAGCGCCAGCGCGCAGAGCAGGACGTGCGGGGCCATTTTGGGCCTCCTTCGCAGGGGTGATCCCCGGTTCCCTACCATCTCGCTCCGCACGCCGCCAGCGGGCCTGCCGTTGGCCAAGGCCGCGGTCGAGGCGATAGGAGGCGCCCCTGGAGCTGAGCGATGAACTACGAGCAGGGCCCGATTCGACCGCCTTCCGAGGCCGGCAGCTTGTTGGTGCGCGTCTCGCGCAACTGTCCATGGAACCGCTGCGCCTTCTGCCCGGTGTACAAGGGGCAGCGCTTCTCCCTGCGCAAGCCCCACGAGGTGCTGGCCGACGTGGCGGCCATGGCCAAGCAGCTGGGTTCCCCGCGCACGGTCTTCCTGCAGGACGCCGACCCCCTGCTCAGCAAGCCCGAGCACCTGTTGGAGATCCTGCAGGGCATCCGACGCCACTTCCCCTCGGTGCAGCGCGTCACCTCCTACGCGCGGGCCGACTCGCTGGCACGCCGCTCGCTGGACCAGCTGCGCAGCATTCGAGAGGCGGGCCTGGACCGGGTGCATGTGGGCCTGGAGTCGGGCTGCGACGCCGTGCTGGAGCTGATGAGCAAGGGGGTGGACAGCCAGCGCCAGGTGGAGGGCGGTCAGCGCGCCATGCAGGCGGGCTTCCAGCTGTCCTTCTACGTGATGCCGGGCCTGGGCGGCATGGCCCTGAGCCAGGACCACGCCGACGACACCGCCGCGGTGCTGCGCGCGGTGCAACCGGACTTCGTACGCCTGCGCACCACGGCCGTCATTCCCGGCACCGCCTTGGCCCAGCTCGAGGCCGAGGGCCGCTTCGTGCAGCTGGACGAGCTGGGCCTGGTGGCCGAGATCCGGCGCATGCTGGCGGGCCTGGAGGGCGCAACGCTGCGCCTGGAGAGCGACCACGTGCTCAACCTGCTGATGGAGCTGCGGGGCGACCTGCCCCGGGACCTGCCTGGGCTGCTGGCCACCTGCGACAGCCTGCTCGGGCTTCCCGCGCGCCGCCAACAGCGCTTCATGCTGGCCCGGCGCCTGGGATGGGCCCCCAGCCTGGCGTCCTTCCTGCAGGGCGGTCGCGAGGAAGAGGCCGAGCTGCTCTTGAAGGAGATCGAGGCCAAGGGTGGCGATGCGGCGGCTGTGGCTGCGCACCTGCGGGGGTTGGTGGTCTAGGAACCCTGGCCCCTCACCAGCTTCTTGAGCCTGGTCAGCGCCTGCTTGCGGATCTGGCTGACGCGCGACTCGCTGACGCCCAGCAGTTCGCCGATGCGCGCCAGGGTCATGCCCTGGGTGTAGGAGAGGGTCACTACCAGGCGCTGCCGCTCCGGCAAGCTGGAGATGGCTGCCTGGATCTGGCGCCGGTCCTCGCGGTCGATGCGCTGCTCTTCGGCATTGGGGGCGGCGGAGAGCAGGGCCTCGACGGAAGCCCCTGTCGGCCGAGCATCGTCCCCCTCTGCCAAAGGCAGCCAGACCACCGTGGCCAGCGACTGGTACTCCTCCGCGCTCATCCCCATGCCCGCGGCCAGCTCGGCCTCGGTGGGCTCCCGCCCCAGCCGCTGGCGCAGCTTGTCCTGCAGCTCCTTGACCTGGTCCGCCAGGCGCAAGTGGGCCCAGACAGCCCAGTCGTGCTCGCGTAGACCGTCCACGATGGCGGTACGCACGCGCGCCTCGGCGTAGGCAGCGAAGCTGACGCCCTGGCGCGGGTCGTAGGCGCCGACCGCGTCGATCAGGCCCAGCAGGCCCGTGTTCACCAGGTCCTCCAGGCTGTGGCCGCCGTGCAGGCGCTTGGCGAACTCCGCGGCCACCCTGCGGGCGATGTGGTAGTGCTTCAGGATCAGCTCGTTGCGGGCCTGGGACGTCTTGGTGCCGGCCATGGCCACTCCTTCGCGAGGATGGCTGCGTTGCGGACTGTCATGATGGTAGTGCCGCGAGCGGACGGCGTCCAACCCGTGGGCGCGGTCGGGGCGGTCCCCCAAGCCAATACCCGGCGCTCGGGCTATGGGGCAGCCCCCTTTCAGGAGCGACATCATGCGAGAACGGCGAGCCGAGGACGCCCCAGCCGAACCCGCGAGCGAGGAGCGAGATGAGGAGCGGGCCCCTGCGGAGCCAGGAACTGCGTCTCCCTTCCGGGGCGCGACCGGGCGCTTCTTCAAGGCCGCGGGCTCGGCCATGGGCAAGGCCGCCATGGGCGCGGGCCGCAAGCTGGGCTCGGCCTACGACGCGGTGGATCCCGATCTACGCCGCCACGTGGCCCAGCTGCCGGCCGTGGGCCTGAGCATGCTGGCCCCGCGGGGCAAGGTGGTGGAGGCCCTGCCCGACGACGGCTGCCGTCCCATCGTTCTGGTGCACGGCCTCGGCGGCCACCCGGGCAACTTCGCGGCCCTCAAGCAATACCTGCGCCTGATGGGCCGCAAGCGCATCTACTCCGTGGATTTCGGCAACGCCGAGTCATTGGACGTGATGGCCAAGATGCTGCAGGAGATCGTGCAGGCCGTGGTGGAGCGCAACGAGCTGGGGCCGGAAGTGAAGCTTGACCTGGTGGCCCACAGCATGGGCGGCCTGGTGGCACGCCTGGCCATGGAGCACGAAGAGACCGAAGCGCGCGTGGGCCTGCTGATCACCATGGGCACGCCCCATGGCGGCACCCACCTGGCGCGCCTGGCGGGCCGCGCGCCAGCGGTGAACCTGCGGCCCAACTCCGAGCTGATGGAGCGGCTGGCCAGTCAGCCCTGGCAGCCGCGCCCCGACGGACCGCGCCTGGTGGCCCTGTGGAGCCCGGCCGACATGCTCATTCTGCCCGCCGAGGGCGCCCAGGCCGCCGGTGCCGAGAACATCGAGCTGCCGGGCTTCACCCACTACAGCTACCTGCTGAATCCCAGGGGCTGGCGGCAGGTGATGCTGCTCTTGCTCGAAGAGGAGGAGGCCGGACAGGGGGAGGAGTAGGCCGGATCAGGCCCGGTTCCACCGCCTCCTGCGCAATCCCGCCAGCACCAGGGGCAGGCCCAGCAAGCCCGCCGCAGCGCCGCCATTGCAGCCGCAACCGCCCTTCTTTCCACCACCCTTGCCCTCATCCGCGCCGCCCGTGTCCTCCTGCACGTCGCCCGGCCCCGTGTCCTGCGGCAGTCCGGTGTCGTCGGGTTGGATGGGATCCCCCACCCACATCCGGTAGCGGTAGCCAAACTCCTCGTCCAGGTTGCTGCGGTCCGTGGAGGCGCCCACCACCAGGTAGACATTGTCGGTCCCGGAGGGCAGCTCCGTGCGCAGGCTGCCGACCGTGTCCTTCAGAGGGACCTCGTCGTAGCTGACCTGGTTGCCGTCCTCGATGACCAGCCGCACGGTCCACCAGGCGTCGTCGCCCTCGTCGCCCTCCACGTCCCCTTCGAAATCCACGTTCAGGTAACCGCTGTCCGCATCCTCCAGCAGGATGGTGTTGGAGCCCAGGCGCATGGGCAGGGGATCTCCCGCCTCGATCCACTCCTGGCTGCCCGCGCCCTCCAGGCTGTTCACGATGGACTCGTCGTCCATGTAGTCGCCGTAGTAGTCCAGGAAGTACTCGTAGTAGAAGCCGTCCTCGTAGTCCCAGGTGGCGTTGTGGGCGATGAAGTCCGACCAGACGCTGCGCAGCTCCAGGCCCCGCTCTTCCAGCTGATCCTCGAGCTCGTCGAGCACGTCGCCGGAGGGAAGGCCCTCGGTCCAGGCGTCGCGCACCACGGTCCAGTCGGCCGCGATTTCGCTGATGTAGCGCGGGAAGATGAAGGCGCCGTACTGGTGGTACTCCTGCAGCGCTCCCGTGTCGGGGTAGTCGAAGAAGTTGAGCGCGTAGTGCGGGATGAAGGCGAAGCCGAAGAGCTGGATGGCGTAGATGGGGTTGTCGGGCCAGACCTCGGCCTCCACCCAGCAGGCGGTGGCCTCCCAGTACCAGCTGCTGACGCCGTAGCCGTAGTCGGCATAGGCACCGGTGGCCCACTGCGTGGCGTGGAAGAACTCGTGCACGGCCGTGCCCTCCACGTACTCGCGGTAGGGCAGGTACTCCTTGTTGATCACGATCATCGGATACCCCTCCTGGTCCCCGGAGAAGTACCCGGCGGCGCCGGATGCGGAGGGGCCGCCCGTGTCGCCGACGTAGACGTTCAGCTTGTAGGTCTCGGTGGTGGTGGGCTGGGGCATCTCCATGACGCCCACCTCGTACTCCCAGCCGGTCTCCATGATCTCCAGCAGCTCCTCGCAGTTGCTCTGGGAGACCGAGCCGCTGTCGCCCCAGCGCACGATGAAGTTCTCGCTCTCGACGCTGTTGGGCAGGTCGTAGAGGTCGCGCGTCTGCTTGCCGGGAAAGGGGGGTGGCGGGGCGGGGGCCAAGGGGGTGCGGACGGGCGCCCAGTGGGGCAGACCGCGCTCCTGCAGGGCCTGGGCCAGGCAGTCGGTCTCGCCGGCCTCTTCGGCGGCCTGCCAGGCCGCCAGCATGGTCATGGTGTGGCAGCGGGCCGGCCGATCCAGGGCGTCGATGTGGGGCTGGATCGCAGGGCAGGTGTCGGCGCCGGCCGAGGCCAGCAGCAGGATGGAGAGAAGGTTCACGTTTCCTCGGGTTCTTTGGAAGGAGGGCGCCTACCAGCGCTCCTCGATGCGCAGCTGGGCCTCTTGCAGGCGTGTGGCGAAGGTCGGAGAGAGGGAGACGGTATCTTCGTAGTGGTCGCCGTCCTCGTCGGAGAGCAGGCTGACGTCGGTGTTGAAATCGGGCTGGGGGATGATGTAGCCGAAGTAGTTGTCGGTCATGCCCAGCACGCTGACGTACTCGCCGTCCAGCAGGTCGAGCAGGGGCGGCGCCTGGCCCGTGCTGTCCAGGGTGTAGGGCCAGGCGTGCACGTCCAGGCAGTCGCAGTCGTCCACGGCGTCGGTGTCCACGCATTGCTCCCACTCCAGCTCGTCGCAGTCGCTGTCGTGCTGAGGGAAGTAGGTTCCCGTGCCGCGAGCGCTGGGATCGACGGCCTCGGTCTCCCAGGCCTCGTCGTCGGGGAAGCCCCAGGCCAGCTCGGGCAGCAGCTCGCCGGGTGCCGAGATCAGGCTGATGGGGCCCAGGCTGGCGCGCATGGTGCGGGTGTGCATGCAGCCGCTATCGCCGCCGGCAGAGGCCTCGGGGCAGAGGTCGCTGTCGGTGACCAGGTCGGCCAGGTTCAGGTCGAAGATGTCGACGGCCCCCAGCATCTGGTAGCCCAGGTTGTCGACGGAGACGTAGAGATCCTCCCACTCGACGCGCAGGGGATCGAGCTGGATCTGTTCGCCCTCTTCCAGCAGGTCGATGGCGGCCTCGGCGATGTGCCAGCCGTGGGAGCGCACGAAGTCCCAGCTGTCGTGCTCGGCCCAGGCCGGCACAGGGTCGCCGTCGGCGTCGATGCGAGCGTCGCCGGCGCTCAAGCCGTAGCACTCGGCGTCCTTGGGGTTGGCCACGGCCTGCTCGTCGCAGCTCTGGTAGACGTGCTCGCCTTCTTCGTCCACCAGGGGCACATCGCCGCCCTCGGCCGACTGCATGCCGCCCAGGCACTCGGGCATGTGCAAGGCCACGCCGCCGAAATGCTCCTCGAGCACCTCGCGCGTGACGCCCACCCAGTCGGAGGAGATGGCGTTGTTCTCGTCGCCCCAGGTCTCGGGGTGCCCCGACCAGTTGGTGAAGGTGAAGACCGCCTCGCCATCGTCGGCCAGGCCCTGCAGCACCAGCAGCCTGTCCGAAGCCAGCACGGGATCGCGGATGTCTTTGATCATGCCGTGCATCTTGTCGGTGGGATTCTTGCCGCCGAAGCGCGGGCCGTTGAAGTAGGGATCGCGGTCGCGCATGCGACCGGCCGCCACGTGCAGGCTGACGGGCCGCATGTCGGCCGCCGCCGTGCGCACCGCCTGCTCGATGCCAGCGGTGACCCGCTCCTGGTAGGCGGGATCCATGCCCGAGACCGGGTTGGCAAAGTCCTCGGGATTGCCCCACAGGCCCATGGTATCCGGGCCCTCGTGGTTGTGGGTGGCGGCCACCACCAGGCGGTCGGGGTTGAAGCCGTCGGCGGCCAGGATCACGGCCACTGGGAAGATGCGCGGGTTGGCCAGGCCCACGTAGTCGCCCACGGCCAGGGCGATGTACTCGCCGTCCTGGGCCAGAACCAGGGCGCGCACGGTGATGGGATCGTGGATCTCCTGGGCCGGGCGCATGGGGCCGTAGCCGCCGATGAAGACCGCGTCGAACCAGCCGTCGCCGTCCACGTCGTCGAAGGGCTCGCCGCCCTCGGCACCCGTGGGATCGTCCAGCTGCCCGTCGAAGGTGCCGTCGCCGTCCAGGTCGCTGAAGGTCTCCAGGATGGTGGGGGTGAGATCCACGGTGGCGGCGCCGGCGAAGACCTGGCCGTCCTCGGCCATGGGGATGCCCAGAGGGCCGACGGGGGCGTCGTCCTGGCAGGCCAGCAGGCCCAGGCAGAGGAAGGCGGAGGCGAGGGACATGGGTCCTCCTGGGGTCCTAGTTTGAGGTCAGGCCTGGCCCTGTCGACTTCGCAACCCGCGCATCAGCAGGAACACGCCGATGCCGGCGGCGATGGCCGGCACGGGCAGCAACACGAGCCCAAAGGCCACGAAGACGAAACCCATCAGGCTCAACCAACCGGCCACGCAGTCCTTGGCGCCCTGGATGCGGCTGACCGAGAGATCCTCGGGCAGGAACTCCACCTGCAGGGGCGCGCCGGGCGACAGCTGGGCCAGGGGATCGTCCTCGGTCACCAGGAGATCTCCTTCCCGAGAGCCTTCTCCCGGATAGAAGCGGTAGTCCAGGCGAACGGTGGGGCGGTTGTTGATCACCAGCTGCGGGTTGGGGGTACGCTCCAGCAGCTCGCCTTCGCAGACCAGGGCACCGCGGTCCAGCCGCATATCGTCGAAGGGCAGCCCGAAGATCAGCGGGAAGACGATGCAGAAGATGCCGCCGATCAAGGCGAAGATCAAGGCGCCCAGAACGCCTGAGGCCCCAAAGTAGGCCAGCAGGCCGCCGGTCACGAGCTTGGCGGTCTTGCTGAGGACCATCAGGACGCCTCCTCCTCCACCAACGGGATGGAGAAACGCTCGCCGGAAGCGCCCATGCGGACCTGCGCTCCGCTGACCTGGGCCTCGGCCTCCAGCTCGGGCAGCTGCTCCTGGCGATAGCGCGGGCTGATGTGCACCAGGACGGCCTGCCTGGGGCCGGCTCGCGCGACGATGCGCCCGGCCTCGGCAGCGGTGAGGTGCATGCGCTCGACGCCCAGCTCGCGGTGCTCCTGCAGGAACATGCCCTCCACGAAAGCCAGGTCGGCACCATCGAGCAGGCGGTAGAGGTTGGGACAGGCGGCGGTGTCGGTGCACAGACAGACCGCGCGGCCCGGACGCGGCGCGCCCAGCACCTGGCTGGGATCCACGTTGCTGCCGTCGGGGGCCTGCACGGCCTGGCCGCGCTGCAGCTGGCCGTAGAGCGGACCTGGGGGCAGGCCCAGACGCTGCGCGGCCTGCACCGAGAAGCGCCCCGGGCGCGGGTGCTCCTGCAGGCGGTAGCCCACGCAGGGGATGCGATGCCGCAGCGGCAGCCAGCGCAGGCTGATGTGCTTGTCCTCGTATGCGGTCGGCGGGGGGCCCTTGCGACCGAAATCAGCCTGGGCGTCGAGCTCGATGAAGCGCTGCGGGAAGCTCATCTTCCAGTTCAGGTGATGAAAGACGCTGCCCATGAAGGCCTCCAGCCCCTTGGGACCCACCAGGGTCAAGGGCTCCTGCCGCCCGTTGAGGGTGAGCGAGGCCAACAAGCCGGGCAGGCCCAGGCAGTGATCGCCGTGCAGGTGGGTGATGGCGATCAGGCGCAGCGCGCCCATGCCAGCGCCGCGCGCGCGCAAGGGCACCTGGCTGCCCTCGCCGCAATCCAGCAGGTAGGCTCCGCCGCCGGTGCGCACCGACACGGCGGTCAGCGGTCGCTGGGGCATGGGCATGGTGCCGCCCATTCCGAGCAGGGTGCATTCCACGGTTTCCTCCTGGGGGCGACTGTGGGGGCTCTAGCGCGTCCGCTCTCCGGTCACCATGACGGGGCCGGAGAGGCTCGCCACCAGCGCCGGCTCCGGCTACGTGGACGCCAGCAACCAACAGGCAGCAGGAGCGTCCCGTGGGCATCGCCGAGTTCCAGCAAGCGCAGATCAAGGTCAAGACCCTCCCCCGCACGCCGGGCCCCGACCAGCTCTTGAGGCTCTACGCCTTGTTCAAGCAGGCCACTGCGGGCGACTGCACGGGCAAGCGCCCTGGCCGGCTCGATTTCCGGGGCAGGGCCAAGTACGACTCCTGGTCCGCGCGCAAGGGCATGAGCAAGGAAGACGCCATGGACGGCTACGTGGCCCTGGTGGACGAATTGCTGGCCGCGGCGGGCATGAAGTAGCGCTGCGGGCGGCGTCATGGACTACGACCACGTCGCCGCCATCTACGACAGCTACGTCACGGCTGACTACGACATCGCCTTCTTCCTGCAGGAGGTGCGGGCCGCGCAGGGCCCTGTGCTGGAGCTGATGGCCGGCACAGGGCGCGTCTCGCTGCCCCTGGCCGAGGCCGGCGCAGCGCTGTGCTGCGTGGATCTGTCTGCGCCCATGCTGGGCCAGCTCGAGGCGAAGCTGCGACCGGAGCACCAGGTGCGCACGGTCCGCGCCGATCTACGACGGCTGGAGCTGGGAGAGCGCTTCGGGCTGGCCTTGATCCCCTTCAACGCCTTCATGGAGATCGTGGACAGGGACGATCAGCTGCTCGCCCTGCGCGCCATCCGGCGGCACCTGGCTCCGGGTGGGGAGCTGCTGCTGACGCTGCACAACCCGGCGCTGCGGCGGCGGGGCATCGACGGCCGCCTGAGCCGGGCGCAGCGACTGGCCCTGCCCGAGGGCAGCCTGGTCTTCTGGAGCCAGCTGGACGAGGAGCCCGGGGGCCTGGTGACCGGCCTGCAGTTCATGGAGGTCTACGACGCTCAAGGACTGATGCTCTCGCGCCGCATGCAGGAGCTGCGCTTCGCCCTGATCGAGCGCCGCGATTTCGAGGCCCTGGCGGCCGAGGCCGGCTTTGAGATCAGGGAGCTGTTGGGCGACTACGAACGCTCGGCCTTCGACCCGCAACGCAGCCCAACCATGATCTGGAGGCTGGCCGCGACGCGCTGAGGCTATCATCCGCAAGATGCGCCTCTTGCTCCTCCTGTCGCTCTGCCTGCTGGCACCCCGTGCCGCCTGGGCGGCGCTGCCCTGGGCGGAGCGCTGGGAGGCCCAGCTGCAGGCGCGTGGGATCGGGCAGGACGAGGCCCGCTTCCCCTTCGAGACCACGGTCGAGATGGAGCGCTTCGCGGCGCAGGCGGTACGCGGCTGCCGGCGCGGAACGGAGCGCCTGGGCTGCCTGCAGCGGGCGCTCTTCGATCCCGACGGGCTCGGTTTCACGTACGACGACAGCCACACGCGGGACGCCCGGCAAGCCTTCGCCGACGGGCGCGGGGACTGCTTCGCCTTCTCGACGCTCTTCGTGGCCCTGGCCCGTTCCCTGGGCGCTGACGCGCGCCTGGTCTCGGTGCCCGGACCGCCCAGCTCCACGCGCCTGCTGGACGGCTCGGTGCTGGTGACCGAGCACCTGGCGGTGATGAGCTTCTCGGCGGGGCGGGCTCAGCTCTTCGATTTCCAGCAGGGCGACAGCGACGCGCGGCGCTTCGTGGCCCTGGAGGATCGCGTGGCCAGCGCCATGCTGCACGCCAACCGGGGCGGGCGCCTGCTGCGGGACGGAGAGAGCGCCGCGGCGCTGCCCGAGCTGGAGCTGGCCGCGCGCCTGGCGCCCGAGTGGCCCGTGGCCTGGATCGACCTGGGCGTGGCACGACGACGGGCCGGCGATCGAGCGGGCGCCTACGAGGCCTACGCGCAGGCCCTGTCGCTGCAACCCTCCCACCCCCAGGCCCTGAACAACCTGGCCTGTCTCTACGGGTTCGAGGGCCAGGCCCAGGCCCGGCAAGCGGCCCTGCGCGCGGCCTCGCGCTCGGGGCACGCCACGCCCTGGTCGCTGGTGGCGCTGGCCGATGCGCGCCTGGCGCCGGGCGAGCTGCGGGCGGCGCGCTGGCTGCTGCTGCGGGCGCGCTGGGAGCGGCCGGGCACGGCCGAGGTGCTGGCCGCGCTGGGGCGCTGGGCCGAGCGGGCCGGGAAATCGGGGCGGGCGGCGCGGCACCTGCGAAGGGCGGAGGTGTTGCGGGGGAGAAGCTAGACTTCCGGCAGCAAGTGCCCCTTCTCCCTCTTCGAGCGCATATAGCGCCGGTTGTGATCGCAGATCCCCGCCAGGAAGGGCTCCATCTGGGCCACGGTTTGCCCGCCGCGCTCCAGGTGCTCACGCTTGAGCGGGTTGTTGGAGAGCAGGCGCAGCGGCCGGCCCCCCAGCACATGGCGCAGCACCACCGCGGCGTCGCCGAAGTCGCGCGAGTCCTCGGGCAGGCCCAGGGAGGTGTTGGCCTGGTAGGTGTCCTGGCCGTCGTCCTGCAGCAGGTAGGTGACCGCCTTGGCCCACAGGCCGATGCCGCGGCCCTCGTGGCTGGACATATAGACCACGGCGCCGTCGCCCTCTTCGCGGATACGCTGGAAGGCCTCTTCCAGCTGGGGGCCGCACTCGCAGCGCAGCGAGCCGAAGACGTCGCCGGTCATGCAGCAGGAGTGCACCCGCACCAGGGGCGCGCCGCTATGCCCGACGTTCGGCAATGCCAGGAGGGAGTTGACGGACATATTGGTCTGCAGCAGCTCGCGGAAGGCCTCCTGGCCGCCGGTGCGGGTCTGGCGGGCGGCCTGCTGCACCCGGCGCAGCTGCACGCGGCGCACGAAGGGATACCAGTGCAGCAGCACCTCCTCGTCGCCGAAGCGACGGGGCATGGGGATGGGGCCCAGCAGGGAGATGTACGGGCCTGGGCCGTCCAGGTTCAGAGCGGGCCGGCCGTCAGGCCCCAGGGTGACCAGGCGGTGGTCGTTCTCCAGCTTGCGGCGGATTTCCGGATCGACGTACGAGAACATGCAAGGCTCCCTGTGGATGCTGGGGCGCGGACATAGCCGACTGGCGACGCGCGTGATGGTGACCGAGGGCACCGCCCGGCGCTTTCGGCCCGCAGCGGGGTTATGGACGGGGCATCCCCCAGTCAGGAGGCGCGTGATGGCCAGGATCTCCTATCCCCCCATGATCGAGGATCTGCCGGACATCGACCTGGACGCCCCAGGCGTACGCGGCAAGCTGCTGCAGGGCGCGAACCGGCAGGCGGTCTTCTTCGAGATCGAGCCCATCGGCGTGGTCCCACCCCATAGCCACGGCGCCCAGTGGGGCATCGTGGTGGAGGGCGAGATGCAGCTGACCATCGATGGCGAGATCCGCACCTACCGCCGCGGCGACAGCTACTACATCGCGCCGGGCCAGGTGCACAGCGCTCGCTTCGACACGCCCTTCAAGGCCATCGACGTCTTCGAGGACGCGGACCGCTACGGGGCCCGTTGACATTTCGCGACAAAACAGGATCAGCTTCCTCCCATCCTGGCACTATGCTCTATAGAGCCCGGTGCCTTCGGGAGATCCCATGCTGCGTCCGCCCATCTTCTTCGTCTTGCTCGCCGGCTGCCAGGAGTACAACCTGAAGGGCGAGGAGCGGGCCCCCGAGGCGCCCATCCCCCAGGACACCGAAGCGCCGCCCCTGGACAGCGAGCCCATGGACAGCGAGCCATTCCAGGACAGGGATCCGCCAGTGGAGGAGTGCAACGGCAAGGACGACGACGGCGACGGCCTGGTGGACGAGGGCTTCGGGGACGTGGATGGCGACGGCATCGCCGACTGCATCGACGACGAGTGCGAGGTGGAGGTGCCCGACGGCTACGATGTGAAGAAGGTGGAGGCCTGCGCGGGCGAGACCGCCCCTGCGGTCAAGGACCCCTGGAACGTGGGCATCGAGTGGCAGTACTCCAGCGCGGGCCAGGGCGTGATCGTGATGCCCGCGGTGGGCAACCTGACCGACGACGACGGCGACGGCGACGTGGACGAGAACGACAGCCCGGACATCGCCTTCACCGTCTGGTCCGCCAACACGCTGGTGGCCCTGCACGGCGACGGCTCGGGCGTGATCTTCGAGGTCTCGGGCTACAACGCCAACGCCGGGGTCACCATCGCCGACGTGGACATGGACGGCGAGCCCGAGGTGGTGGCCCTCAACAGCAGCTACCAGGTGGCGGCGGTGGACGCCACCGGCGCCGCCAAGTGGACCTCCTCCAGCTTCAGCAGCTTGTTGGGCTACTACCCCCAGCCCGCGGTGGCCGACCTGGACGCCGATGGAGACGTGGAGGTGATCATGGACAGGGCCGTGGTGGCCGGGGCCGACGGCGCCACCCTGTTCACCCTCTCCAACGTGTCCGCTTCGTGGATCACGCCGGTGGCGGCCGACATCGACGCCGACGGCACCCAGGAGATCATCCTGGGCGAGGACGTCTTCTCCCACGCCGGCGCCCTGGAGTGGAGCAGCAGCAACTCGGGCCAGGGCAACTTCGCCGCCGTGGCCGACATCGACGGCGACGCCGGCGGCGAGGTCTTCTTCCTGACCGGCTCGAACATGTACATCCACGACGACAATGGCACGCTGCTCACCTCGGCCACCATCCCCGGCTCCAACCCGGGGCCCCCATCGGTGGCCGACTTCGACGGCGACGGCGTGGTGGAGATCGGCTTTCCCGCCAATAGCGCCATCTCGGTCTGGGAGACCAATGGCACCATGAACTGGAGCGCGCCCATCAGCGACAACTCGGGGCTGGCGGGCTGCTCGGGCTACGACGTGGATGGCGACGGGGCCTACGAGCTGCTCTACGCCGACGAGGGCACCTTCTACATGTACGACGGCGCCTCGGGCTCGGTGCTCTACCAGGACAGCACGCATAGCTCGGGCACCCTGTGGGAGTACCCGGTCACCGCGGACGTGGACGGCGACGGCTCGGCCGAGATCGTCATCGCCTCCAACACCGGCACCTGGAACGGGATCACCGTCTTCGGCCACAACGGCAACGGATGGGCGCCCTCGGGGCCCACCTGGGGCACCCACGACTTCGCGGTCACCAACCTGAACCCGGACGGCTCGGTGCCCAGCCCGGCGCCCACGCCCTGGTCGGTCTACAACGTCTTCCGGGCGCGCCCCATGGTGGACGACATGGCCAGCCCCGACCTCTACCCCGTCTTTGGCGATGTCTGCGTGGCCTCCTGCGACGACGGGCCGATCAAGGTGACCTACGCGGTGGGCAACCAAGGCGTGGTGGACGTGGAGGCGGGGGTGGAGTTCGCGCTCTACACCGTGAACAAGGGCGTGGAAGAGCTGGTCTCGGTGCACACCCTGGACGCCCTGCCCGCCGGCCAGGTTGTGCCAGGCAATGTCTACTACATAGACCTGGACGACTGGGGCGACGGGGCCATCCTGAGCGTGGACGACGACGGCACGGGTCGCGACGCCGTCTGGGAGTGCGACGAGGACAACAACCAGGTGGAGTACACGGAGAGCTTCTGCGGGACCTAGGTTCTAGCCAACTTGTCCTGAAGCACCGCCTCACGCTCCTCGCGGATCACCTGGGCCGGCCGGCGCCCGCCCAGGGCCTGCTGGGGCATGCCCTGCCAGTTGCGCAGGGCCAGCAAGAAGGCGCGGCTGAGCTCACCGGGCGAGGGGAAGCTCTTCTCGCCCTCCAGGGCCCGCAGCACGAAGGCTGCCAGGTCTTCCAGCAGCTCGGCCTCCTGCGGTCCGCCGCCCGCCACCACTTGCGCCGGGCTTAGCTCGGCGAAGAGCAGACTGGGCAGCGCGTTCCACTCGCGGGCGGCCGCTTCGCGATCGCCATGGTGGGTCTTCTCGAGGCGGCGCCAGTCGTCGTCGTCTTTGGGCAGCGGGCGATCCGTGAAGAGGTTGAGCAGGCCGCCGGAGCAGGAAAAGGCCTGCTCCCAGCGCTCCGTGGCAGGGGGAAGGGGCTGCAAGGCCTGGCGGCGCTGCGCGATCAGCTCGGGATCCGTGCCCCTGGGCACGGGGAAGCGCGCCTCGACGCGCTCCAGGCCATCGGGCTGCTGGGCGGCCTGCCAGGGGGTGCGCCCATCCAGCTCGGGCAAGGGGGTGTTGCACCAGAGCTCGGTCATGGCCTGCTTGAAGCGGGCGCCGGCCTCGGGGTTGGGCAGGGGCATGGAGAGGACATCTTCTTCAGTGCTGCTCATCGTCTGGCGCCTCCTATACCAGCCAGCGGCTGCGTTGCTGCTCGAAGACGGCGTTGGCCTCGGGGAACTCGGGCCAGGCCGCCAGGGCCTGGCGCGTGTAGTCGAAGGCCTTGGCCGTCTTGCCCAGGGCCTTGAGGCTGCTGGCGATGTCGAAGAGCGCCCGTGCCTTGAGCTGGTGCTCGTCTTCTCGTGCGCAGTCGGCGGCCCGCTGGCAGGCGTCCATCACCCGGCTGTCGGCCCCCAGCAGGTAGTAGAGCTGGGCGCAGTCGTAATGGGCCAGGGCCAGCTCGGGCTCCAGCTCGGCGGCCTTCTCGTAGTGGCGCCGGGCGCGGTGGAAACGGCCGCTCCAGTGGTGGTGGTGGTCGCCCATGCAGAGCTCCACGTAGCCGCAGGGCGGGTAGCGGCAGAAGACCTTGTGATACCAGCTGACGGGCAGGGGCTTGCGGCCCCGCAGGCTCTCGCGAAAGCCCAACATGGCCGCGGCCCAGTTTGCGCCCAACTGGGGGGCGTGCCGTGCGATGTAGCGTTCCAGGCTGTCCCGAAGGGAGCCGGCCTCCAGACCCTCCAGCGTTTTTTCCTGCCAGTTGCTCTCGTCCGCCTCGTGCTCGCGCCGGGCGCGCAGGATCTCGCGCTCCAGGGCGGACCGGCGGGCCGCGGCACCTTTCTTGCGTCTCTTTGCCATGATCGGGACCTCGAGTTGGGCGACCTCCTATTATGAAACGACGGGCCTCGCCCCGCGGTCATACCAATCTGCGGGACCGGCAGGCCTTCTCGGGCCGCGTACGCAGTGCAGAGAGGCGACGGCGGTCCACCGGCAAGGGGTGTCCAAGGGGTGTCGTCCAAGGGGTGTCAGACACTAGGAACTAGGCTTTTCCAATGTCTGTTCTCTGCGCCTGATGTCTACATCTTCGGCGAGGGCGCCACCGAAGCGAAGTTCCTTCGGAGACGGATGTCAATACGGGCGTAAAACACGAGGTGTCTATTTGTAATTGTTAATCCCTAGTGCCTGACACCCATTGCGTATTGTTAATCCCTAGTGCCTGACACCCATTGCGCATTGCTTGCTCATTGCTCATTGCTGGCACCCATTCCTGACGCCCATTCCATGGAACTGCTCGCGGGGCGGCATGGCGGGGCTGGTTCGCTGCCGAATCCGGAACGCAAAGAAATTGTCGGCTCGGAACCCGGCGCGAGGGGAGCTGTCCTTGTGGCCAGCGCCCATGATCCGTTGGATCCTCTGGTCACAGCGGGTCGCGCATCCAAACCTCGCCGCGCCTGAAAAGAGAGGATGGAAGCATCCATGTCACAACTGCAACTCAAAAATGATATCACTGGGCCTGCCGGACCGCTGTCGGTCGAGAGCCTGATCGCGGCTGCCGGGGCTGGCCGCACCACTGTCCTGGACGAACCCCGCGGCCCCGATCTGCTGCAGGTGGCCCAGGTCTGGAACGACCTGGTGCTGGACGTCAAGCACTTCGCCCAGGGCCCCCAGCCCGTGACGGTGGGCAGCTCCACCGGCCTGCGCTGGCGCTATCTGGGCGCGCCCATCGCCTGGGTGCCCCAGGGCTTCGCGCGCCTGGCCTGGTTGCTGGGCCCCAGCCTGTCCGAGGCGAGCGAAGAGTGGAAGAACGACTTCTGCTGCCCCAGCGAGGCCCTGCCCCACGAGGATTTCCCGCTCTTTTCCTGGGATGAGGGACAGTGGATCTGCCACCTCGCCGACGACTGGCAGGGCGAGCTGCGGCAGGCGGGCCAGAAGCGCACACTGGCGGTTCTGAAGGCCTCGGGCGCGCTGGAGCGCGACGAGGAGGGGGGCTATCGCCTGCCCCTGGAGCGCAGCGCCCAGCTCGAGGTCGTGGTGGGCGGCGCCCGCTTCTTCGCCCAGCTGGTGCGCCCGGGCAAACGTGTACGCGGCACCCTGCGCGCCAGCCTGGACTACCCCTTCCTGGCCATGACCTTCCTGCTGGCTTTCATGGGAGCCATGTTCGGCCTGGTGCTGTCCACCATGCCGCCAGCAGGCGACGCGGACTTCATCGAGCTGCCCGAGCGCTTCGCCGTGCTGATGCTGGAGCAGCCCCAGGTGGCGAAGTCGGTGGAGCCCGAGGAGAACCCGGATCCCGGCGAAGGCGCCAAGGCCAAGCGCGACGAGGGCCGGCGCGGCAAGGAAGAGGCGAAGATGAAGGAGGCCAAGGGCGACGCCGTGGAGCTGGATCGCCAGCGTGCGGACAAGGAGATCGCCGAGCAGGCCGGCGTGCTGGGCGCCCTGCGCCCCGGCTCCGAGCTGGACGGCGTCTTCGGCGCCGTTGGCTTGGACGAGAGCATCCTGGGCGGCATCGGCGGGCTGATCGGCGCCAAGGGCGTGCGCTACGGCAACGGCGGCCTGGGCTCGCGGGGCTCGGGCCTGGGCGGTGGCGGTACGGCCTACGACATCGGCGGGCTGGGCAACAAGGGACGATCCGCCGGCAACCATGGCTACGGCGAGCAGGGCGGCGTCTTCGCCCCGGGCAAGCGCAGCGGCGACATCAACCCGGGTGGCGACATCATCGTGCTGGGCAGCCTGGACCGGGCTCAGGTGGATGAAGTGGTGCGTCGTCACCTGAACCAGATCCGCTACTGCTACCAGCGCGAGCTGACCAAGGCGCCGGACCTGATGGGCAAGGTGGTGGTGCGCTTCGTCATCGCCCGCGACGGCTCGGTCTCCACGGCCGAGACCAAGTCCAGCAGCCTGGGCAATCCCGCCGTGGAGAGCTGTCTGAACGGCCGCTTCATGCGCTTCGAGTTCCCCAGGCCGGCGGGCGGCGGCATGGTGATCGTGTCGTATCCCTTCATCTTCGCGCCGGGATAGGTCTTCGGAGGTGTTCGGAGGCGCCACGCCATGACCGTCCAACTGGGTCCCCACCCCCAGACCCCCTGCCCCCAAGGCCTGATCAACCTGGGCCTGGGGCAGCCCGATCCCGGCCTGCTGCCCCTGGCCGAGCTGCGGCGCGCCGCCCAGCAGGCCCTGGGGCCGGACCAGGATCCGCTGCTGCTGCAGTACGGCGTCATCGCGGGCTACGCCGGCTTTCGGCAAGCGCTGGCGTTTTTTCTCTCCCAGCGCTACCGCTTCGACGTGGACGCCGAGCAGCTGATGGCCAGCGGGGGCGCCTCCCTCTCGCTGGGACTGGCCGCCCAGGTGCTGGCTCGCCCGGGCGACACGGTGGTCTGCGAAGATCCCAGCTACTTCCTGGCACCCGGCATCTTCCGCCAGTGCGGGCTGCGGGTGCGCAGCGTCCCCATCGATGCCCAAGGCCTGCGGACCGACCTGTTGGAACGGGAGCTGGTGGCTGGGTTGCGGCCAGCCTTCGTCTATTGCATCCCCAGCTTCCACAATCCCAGCGGGGTCACGCTAGCCCCGGAGCGGGCCGAGCGGCTCGTGGAGCTGGCCGAGCGCTACGATCTCTCCATCCTGGCCGACGAGCCCTACGTGCTGCTGCACTTCGGCCCCCGTCCGCCAGCCTGCATGATGGCCTACGATCACGGGCGCGCCAGGGTGCTCTCGGTGGGCACCTTCTCCAAGATCCTGGCCCCCGGCCTGCGCTGCGGCTGGCTGCACGCCCATCCCCGGCTGTTGGAGCGCGTGGCCCAGCACGGCGTGCTGCGCAGCGGCGGCGCGCTGAACCCGGTGATCTGCGCCCTGGTGGAGCGCGCCCTGCGCAGCGGCTTTCTGGCGCGCCACGTGGACGAGCTGCGCGCCACCTACGCCGAGCGCGCCCAGGCCATGCACGGCGCGTTGCGCCGGCATCTGTCCGCAGCGGCGCCCGAAGAACCCCGCGGCGGCTACTTCAGCTGGATGAAGATCTCGCAGCCAACAGAGGAGCTGCTGCCCCGCGCCCTGGAGCGCGGCGTGGGCTTCACACCCGGCGCGCGCTGCGCCATCGAACGCGACCTGGGCTGCTGGCTGCGCCTCTGCTTCGCCTTCCACACTCCTGCCGAGATCCGGGAGGGCGTGCGGCGCCTGGCGGCTATGCTGCGCTGATAGTCAGTGAGGCAGCGGCGTTCCCCGCCACTCGGGCCCGCCTACGAAGGGCGACATCTCGCGCAGGCGGTCGATGATACCCGGCATGTGCTCGATGACGTAGTCGATCTCTTCTTCGGTGTTGTAGCGGCTGAGGCTGAAGCGGATGGAGCCGTGGGCCATGGTGAAGGGCACGCCCATGGCCCGCATGACGTGGGACGGCTCCAGCGAGCCCGAGGCGCAGGCCGAGCCGGAAGAAGCCGCGATGCCCAAATCGTCCAGCATCAGCAGGATGGCCTCGCCCTCGACGAACTCGAAGCTGATGTTCAAGGTGTTGGGCAGCCGCTGGTTGCCGTTGAGTTGCGCCCCCTTGCAGCCGGCCAGCAGGCCAGCCTGCAGGCGGTCCCGCAAGGCGCGCACCCGGCCTGTCTCGTCGGCGATGTGCCGGCGGGCCAGGTCGCAGGCCGTGCCAAGCCCCACGATGGCAGGCACGTTCTCGGTGCCGGCGCGCTTGCCGCCCTCTTGGTGGCCGCCCATGATCAGGGGCACCAGCTTGGTGCCCTTGCGCACGTAGAGCGCACCGATACCCTTGGGGCCGTGCAGCTTGTGGCCCGACAGCGAGAGCAGGTCGATGGGCACCCGGGACAGGTCGATGGGGAGCTTGCCCACCGCTTGGACGGCGTCGGTGTGAAAGACCGCGCCGCGCGCCTTGACGATGCGGGCGATCTTCTCGATGGGGAAGATCACGCCGGTCTCGTTGTTGGCCCACATGATGCTGACGATGGCCGTGTCCGGGGTGACGGCGTTGGCCAGCTGATCGAGATCCAGGCTGCCATCGCCGTCCACGGGCAGCTCGGTGAGCCGGTAGCCCTGCTTCTGCAGGTGGTGACAGACCCCGCGCACCGCCGGGTGTTCCACCCGCGTGGTGACGATATGCCGCTTACGACCAGCCAGGGCCTCGACCGTGCCACGGATGCCCAGGTTATCGCTCTCGGAGCCGCCGCTGGTGAAGACGATCTCGGAGGCGTGGGCGCCCAGCAGCGAGGCCACCTGGGCGCGGGCCTGGTCCACCTCTTTGGCGATGCCGCCGCCGAAGGCGTGCATGCTGGAGGGATTGCCGTACTTCTCGCGCCAGTAGGAGGTCATGGCCTCGACCACCTCGGGGGCGACCTGGGTGGTGGCGTTGTTGTCCAGATAGACCTGCATGGGGCTATTCCTCCACGACCACGAGCTCGTCGAGCACGAACTCCCGCAGCTTGGCTTCCACCACGTCCTTGAGGGTGTAGGAGGCCACGCGGCACATGGCGCAAGTGCCGCGCATGGACACGATGACCGTGTTGCCGTCCACGTCGATCAGCTCGATGTCGCCACCGTCTTTGCGCAGCACGGGGCGCACCTCGCGCTCCAGGGTTTCCTGGATCAGGCGGATCTTCTCGATGTTGGTCATGCGCTTCTTGGGCGGTGGAGGCGCCTCTTCTTCCACGGGCGTGCCCGTGACGCGGGCCAGGATCTCCAGGATCTCGTCCGTGCAGCCCCCGCAGCCCCCGCCGGCCTTGGTGTAGTTGGTGATCTCTTCCACCGAGCTGAGGTGGTTCTCACGGATGGCGCGCTCGATGTCCTTCTCGGTGACACCGAAGCAGATGCAGACCACCTTGCCCTCGATCTTCTTGGCGCCGGTCTGGCCGGTGCGGTAGTTGGCGATGGCCGCTTCCAGTGCTTCGCGGCCCATCACCGAGCAATGCATCTTCTGCTCCGGCAGGCCGCCCAGGAAGTCGGCGATCTGCTGGTTGGTGACCCGTTCGGCCTCTTCCAGGGTCATGCCCTTGATCATCTCGGTCAGGGCGGACGACGAGGCGATGGCGCTGCCGCAGCCGAAGGTCTGGAAGCGCGCGTCGGCGATGCGCCCCTGTTCATCGAGACGGAACATCAAGCGCAACGCGTCACCGCAGGCCAGCGATCCCACCTCGCCGACGCCATCGGCGTCGGGGATGTAGCCGACGTTCTGGGGGTTTCTGAAGTGGTCCTTGACCTTGTCCGTGTAATCCCACATGGGCTTTCTCCTGGCTGGACAGGCAACCATATCCACGTGGGTCTGGGAGTAAAGGACCTAAGGTCCGCCGGCGCCGCCACTTGTGGCTGAGCCTACGCGCGGACCTGGGGCCGCTCAGGGATCGTGGCGCCGCCGGCCGCCCTCGGCCAGCATGCTGCAGAAAGCAGAGGCCGAGGCGAAGTGCTTGCGCTTGCGGCGCACATCGTCCAGGGGTTGAGCGTACTCCACGATGTCCTGGCGCAGCTCCAGCACCAGCCGGTTCAGCAACTTGTCACTGCCGGCGAAGCTGTGGATGCGGCGCAGGGTCTGCTGCAGCTCGCGGGCGGCGCCCGCGTAGTCTCCGTCTCGATTTCTCTGGCCGGCCAGCATGCGGGCGGCCGCGGCCATGCGGCGGGCCACCAGGCGGACCACGCTGCGCTTGGCGAACTGCTGGTCGTTGGCGGCGTTGTCGGCGTAGGTGAAACGCAGCAGCTGGGTTGGCCCGCCCAGCACGCCTTCGCGGTCTTCCAGGACCAGCTCCACGGTCAGCTCGTCGCCCAGCTCACCAGGGGGGATGTGAAGGACCAGCGGGAAGTCCAGCAGCTGCTTGGAGACCAGGTCGGGCAGCAGGATCTGCGCGCGCTCGCCGTCTCGAAGCAGGGGATAGGGGCCGATCACCTCCAGGTGCACCTGGGTCGGCAGGCGCACGCAGAGCCTGACCTCGCGGGCCACCACCTCCAGGGTCTCGCCCAGCTCGCGCGCGACGCGGGTGGGGATGTCGTCCGCCGCCTCGATGAAGGTGAAGGAGCCCCCGCCGTGCTCGGCGATGGCTGCCAGCAGGGCCTCGTCGAAGTCCGCTCCGACGCCGAAGGTGGACGTGGAGAGGCCGCGTTCGCGCAGCGCCGTGGCGTGGTCGCAGAGCTCATCGGGCTCGGTGATGCCCACGTTCGCCAGGCCATCGGTGAGCAAGAGGCAACGCCCGACGGCATCGTGGTGCAGATGCTCGCCCACCGCCGCGCAGCCGACGAGCCAGCCCTCGGCCAGGTTGGTGTTGCCAGCCACGGGGATGGCGCGCAGGCGGCGTTCGGCTTTCTTCAGACTCTCACGGGTGGCCGCGCTGTTGGACATGACCACGCTGGCCTTGTCGTTGTAGGCCACCAGCACGAAGCGATCGTGCTCCTCCAGCTTGCGCAGCGCACGAGAGACGGCGAAGCGGGCCAGCGCCATCTTGCGGCCCGACATGGACTCGGAGCGGTCGATCACGAAGGCCACGTTCACACCTGGCCGCTCTTTCTCCGAGGGATTCTTCGGCGCCTGCAGCGAGACGCCCACGTGGCGACGTCCACCGTCGGAGGCGCGAACGATGAGGTCGATCTTGTTCGGCGTCCAGCCTCAATGCGCACCCTCCCCGAAGATGTCCTTGGACAAGGCGAGGAACTGCCGGACGCGCCGGTCCTGCAACCTGGAGAGAGGACGGCGGATGTGCAGCTCGACATCGGGTGAGAGCACGATCCGCTCCCAGGTGGTGTGCAGGGCGTCGGGCTGCGCGCTCGGCTCGGGCGCCGCCTCGGCCCGCTGGTTCTTGCCGGCTCCCCCGCTGGGCTGCCTGGCCAGGACGGATTTGACGTATTCGACGGCGTCGCGCGGGCGCTCCGGCCGCTTGGTGCTCTGCAGCAACTCTCTGATCTGCTCCGCGCCCAGTTGAGACAGACGTTGACGGATCTCGGCCAGGGGCAGGTGCTGCTTCTGCAGCTCCTTGACCAGCCGCAGGCGATCCAGGTGTTCTTGGGAGTAGCGCGCTCCGCGACCGGCCCCGGGAGACACCAGCAGGCCTTGCTGGATGTAGTACCTGACCGTGCGTGTGGTGACGCTGGCCCGCGTACAGAGTTCAGACAGGGAGAGAAAGGCAGATTCGTCGTCCATGAGCACTC
The DNA here is from genome assembly GCA_964454135.1 of uncultured Enterobacterales bacterium. Lineage (GTDB taxonomy): Bacteria > Myxococcota_A > UBA796 > UBA796 > JAFGLY01 > CAYVQL01. Next base: position 44,449 of record CAYVQL010000002.1, read on the forward strand.
AAATTAGACGGTGATGCGTTGAAATGTCAAGATGGCAGTTGAATGGACTGGCGCCCTATCAGGGTAGAATATCGCATAACGTTCCACGCTCTAAGGTGAAGGCCCAGCGCGGATACTCGGCCCTTGCATGACCTGGATCCTATCGGACAGCTGCCAGGCGCAACCGCGTTCCATCTGCGCAGCCCTCGCAGGGGCGGGGGTTGGAAGCGGAGCCGCCGGGGCTTCTCGGGTTTGGGCCAACACGCTTGCCAGCCCTCGCCCCATCGGAGACAATGGGCCTTCCTCCCCACTCGCTCGAGGACCGGCGCATGATGAAACCGGAGCTGCGCGACATTCTCCTCCCGACAGATTTCTCTGCTGGAGCCACAGCCGCGCTGCCCTATGCGGTGGCCCTGGCCACAGGGCTGGGAGCACGCCTGCACCTGCTGCACGTGATCACGCCCGACGGCGGCGATCCGGATCTGGCCCGCCGTGGCTTCGGCGAGCTGGAGCAGCTGCTGGCCATGGGCGGAGCCCGGCCCGTGGACACGGTGCACGCCACCCGGCGGGCGCGCCTCCCCCGCGAGGCCATCCTGGACTACGTCGTCGACAAGGGCATCGGCTTGGTGGTGATGGCCACCCACGGTCGCTGGGATCTGGGGCGGCTCTTCTTCGGCAGCGTGGCCGAGGGCGTGCTGCGCCATGGTCGCTGTCCGGTCTGGCTGGTGAAGCGGGGGGTCCGCTCCTGCCTCACCAGCGACGGCCTGGCCCTGGGGCTGGATCGGATCATGCTCCCCACCGACCTGTCGGAGAACTCCGTTCGCGCGCTGGCCTGGGCGCAGCTCGTAGGAGGCGAGGCCACCGAGATCAGCCTGCTGAACGTGGTGGAGCCAGGCATCCACCCGGCACTGCTGTCAGGGGAGGTCAGCTCCATCTTCGAGCTGGACTCGGAGCTGGAGCATCGGCTGCGTCAACGGGTGGAGGCGCTCTTCGGGCCGCCCGAGCCGGGCCGGCTGCAGCTGCGGCTGGACGAGGGCAACGCCGCGCGCCGCATCGCCCTGCGCGCCAAGGAGCAGGAGATCGATCTCATCGTGATGGCCAACAACGGCTACGACGAGATCGAGGACTACCTGCTGGGCAGCACCACCGAGCGCGTGCTGCGGCTGGCGCAGCGGCCGGTGCTGGTGGTGTGAGGGCGCTCTTCAGTAGCTGCGCGACTGCCCCTGGCGGCGATTGCTGTAGCCGAAGCTGTTGAGGGTCTTGGCCCAGATGTTCTGGCGGCTGGCCTGGTCCTGGCCCTGGAACTGCTGCTCCAGGTCTGTTTCCAGGGCGTCCAGCTCAGCCAGGTTGTCCCAGACCTCGCGGTTGTCCAGCTGCTCGTTGAGCGCGTAGTTGCGCGTGCGGTAGCTGGAGATCTCGGCCCGCGCCGCGGACTTGTCTCCGGCCTGCACGTGGCTGGCCAGGCGCTGTCGCAGGGCGTTGTACTCCTCCTCGAGCACCGCGCGGCCCCAGGCCTCCTCGTCGATGGACGCCAGGTAGGTGGCCTGGTCCTCCACCACCGTGACGCTGGGAAGGGCCAGCTCCATGGCGCAGCGCTGGCCGTCCAGGTCCCGGTGTTGCAGGGTGATGGAGCCCAACGCCAGCTCGCCGGGCTGCGCCGCAGGTGTGTCCAGGCTGATCCAGAAGCTGCGGGCCTGGCCGGCGTAGAGGGAACCTACGGCGAAGCTGGCCAGCTGGCCCTGCTGCCGCACGGCGTAGCCCGAGGCGTCGGTCAGGGTCACACCTGGTGGAAGCTGCAGGGAGAGCTCGAGGCCGCTGGCCACGGTCTCGCGAGCCGTGGCGAACTCATCGGCGAAGACGCGGGACAGGTCGTCCGCGGCGCGCACCCAGTAGAAGTTGCCCGTACCGGCGTCGGCCAGCGAGGCCATCAGCTGCTCGTCGTAGTCTTCCCCGATGCCGACGGCGCTCAGGGGCGTCTCACCGCGGGCGGCGCCGCGGGCCTGCCAGATCAGCCCGTCGCGGCTGTTGGGCAGGCCGTCGGAGATCAGGATGGCCCGTCCGCTGCGACCTTCGCGCGCGGCGAGCTGGGCCAGGCCGCTCTCCAGACCCCGCTGCATCTCGGTGCCGCCCCTGGCCCGCAGGCCGGCCACCTGGCGCTGCCAGGCGCGGCGCGCGTCGGGGCTGGCGTAGGAAAGCGGCAGCTGCAGGCGGGCCTGGCTGGCGAAGCTGACGATGGCCAGGCGGTCCTCGTCCTCCAACTGGTGGATCAAGGCCTTGGCCGCGGCCTTGGCATCCGCCAGCTTGCGGCCCGACATGGAGCCGGAGGTATCCATGATCAGCACCAGGTCGGTGGGTTGATGGGGTGTGCTGCCTGCTTCGTGCTGGCTCTCGATGGAGATGCGGATCCGCAGCACTCCCTCGTCTCCCAACAACACGGCGCCACGATCGGCCTCCGCGGAGAAGGACACCAGCCCGTCCTCCACCAGGCCGCTCTCCGGGCCGACCGGAACGCTGAGGGGCTGCGCCAGGTCGGTCGCCAGCTGCTGCGCCTGCGGCGGAACCTCTTCGGGCTGGGCGGCATGGGAGGCGACGGAGCTGGCCAGGAAGTTGGCGCAGGCAGCCGCCAGGGTGAGCAGGGCGGGTATGGCGCTGAGGCCCAGGGCGGTCATGACGGGGGTGCGGTTGCGCTTCATCTTCACTCCTCTTGTGGGGGTTGCATCCTTGAGATACCGCTTCCTGAATGCACTTTGGGTAAGAGGCAGGTAAGCGTTGCCCGGCAGGTGGTTACAATGGATTTACTTGCGCTCGTCCCGCTTCCAGGGGGAGAATCGGTCCATGTCCTCCACATCGCGCATCCTGGTCGTCGAAGACGAAGCGCCCATCCGCATGGGCATCTGCGACGTGCTGGCCTTCCACGGTCTGCAGCCGGTGGGCGTGGGAGACGGGCGCGAGGGCCTGCGCGAGGCCTTGAGCGGGTCCTACGATCTGCTGATCCTGGACGTCATGCTGCCCGAGGTGGACGGGCTGACCATCTGTCGCCAGGCCCGACAGCGCCACCCCGAGCAGGCCATCCTGATCCTGACCGCCCGCGGGGCCGAGGAGCACATCCTGGAGGGCTTCGACTGCGGAGCCGACGACTACGTCACCAAGCCCTTCTCGGTCTCCCAGCTGGTGGCGCGGGTGCGGGCCCTGCTGCGCCGTGTGCGCGCCCAGCCGACCCAGCGTTTCCAGCTGGGCGAGCTCGCCGTGGACGGCGACAACCTGCGCGTCGAAGCCCGCGGGCGCCAGGCAGCGCTCTCACTGCGCGACGTGGAGCTGCTGGCCTACTTCGCCTCCCACGCCGGGCGCGCCCTCAGCCGCAAGCTGCTGCTGCAGGAGGTCTGGGGCTTCCAGCGCGTCGAGGGCGTGGAGACGCGCTGCGTGGACATGCACATCGCCAAGCTGCGCAAGAAGCTGGCCCGGGTCACCCCCTTGCCGGTGATCGAGACGGTGCGCGGCATCGGCTACCGCTACGGGCCGGGCGATGATGGATAGGCGCCCGCGCGGCCGCCTCTCCCTGCGGCGCATCGCGCTGCTCATCCTGGCCCTGGGCCTGCTGTTGGCGCTGGGCATGGCCTGGCTCGTGGGGCGCAGCTTCCGCAGCGCCGCCCAGGAGGAGGCCCTGCGCCACAAGCTGGTGGCCGAGCGGCTCTTCGACGAGCTGGAGCGCGAGCTGACGACGCTGGTGGAGCGAGAAGAAGCCCGCTCGTTCCTGGAGTACCGCTACTTCTACGTGCCCGAGCGCCAGGTACCCGGCTCGGCCGCGCTGGTGCGCTCCCCCCTGTCCGAGATGGCTGCCGATCCCATGGTGCTGGGCTACTTCCAGCTGGATCCCGACGGCACGCTGCACACGCCCATCAAGCCCAGGCACAACGAGCAGCAGCTGGCCCAGGCCAACTACGACTGGCAAGAGGATCCCCAGGTCGAGCAGGCCGAGCGCAGCCTGGCCGATCTGGTGGCCCAGGCGGACTGGCAGCCGGCGCAGGTGACCGCCGAGGAGGAGCCGCCTCAGCTGGCCCAGGCCCAGCCGGTCCAGCAGAAGCGCGAGAGCCTGTACCAGTCCCTGAACCGGGCGGTCTTCAGCCGCAGCAGCCGCCAGCCCCAGTCGGTGACCACCCAGGTAGACAACCTGCGGGGCTTCTCCAACGACGAGGAGGACATCCAGCAACTGATGGTGCAGCAACAGGCGGCCGCGCCAGAAGAACTCGCGGCGCCCCCGCCCCCGCAGCAAGAGGCAGCCCAGCCACGCAGCGCCGCGTCCGGCGAGGTGGACGTGGAGATCTCGCCGCTGCAGGGCCTGCCCATCGACGGCGAGCACCTGCTGCTGCACCGCGAGCTGCGCATCGGCGGCGACAGCTACCGCCAGGGCCTGGCCCTGAGCCTGCCACAGCTGGGCGCGCACCTGGAGCAAGCGGTGCTGGCCCCCAGCGCCCTCGCCCCCTACGTCGACCTGGCCTGGAACGGCAGCTCGGCGAAACGAAAGAAGTACAGCTTCGACCATCGCTTCGCGGAGCCCTTCGGCGGCCTGGCCGTACGAGCCAGCCTGGGGCGCATCCCCGGCGAAGTGGTGGCGGGGCGCGGCACCGTGCTGGTTCTGGCCGCCCTGCTGGGGCTGCTGGGTTGCCTGGGAGCCCTGGCGCTCTACCGCATGGTGGCCGCCGAGGTGGCTTTCGCCCAGCGGCGCAACGACTTCGTGGCCGCCGTCTCCCACGAGCTGAAGACCCCTCTGACCGCCATCCGCTTGCTGGGCGAGATGCTGCGAGACGGCATGGTGCCCGCGCCCGAGCGGCGTCAGCAGTACTTCGAGACCATCACCGCCGAGGCCGAGCGCCTGTCGCGCCTGATCGAGAACGTGCTGGCCCTGGCTCGGCTGGAGCGCGGCAACTACGCCCAGCGCCCGGTGGTGGGGCAGGTGGGAGACGTGCTGCAGCAGCTGCCCGAGATCCTGGGCCCCCACCTGCGGGAGCAGGGCTTCGCGCTGGAGCTGGACATCGCCCCCGACCTGCCGCCGGTGACCATGGACCGCGACGCCCTGCTGCAGGTGCTGGTGAACCTGCTGGACAACGCGCTCAAGTTCGCTCGCACGGCGCAAGAGAAGCGCGTGGTGGTACGCGCCAGGCCAGCGGGCGAAGGCGTGGCGCTCCTGGTGCGCGACCACGGACCGGGAGTGCCCAACCGCCAGCTGCGGCGCGTGTTCCAGCCCTTCTTCCGCGGCGAGCGCGAGCTGACGCGCAAGACCAAGGGCACGGGCATCGGGCTGTCACTGGTGCGCGGGCTGGTGGAGCGCATGGGCGGGCGGGTGTCGGCCCGCAACCACCCGCAGGGGGGCTTCGAGGTGCGCGTGCTGCTGGTGGGCGAGGGGGCCTGAGGGCGGCGCCCGGCGAGGTCCCGACGCGCGCGCTGCAAGCGCCTGCTCAGCGGTCCAACAGCGGCGCGGCGCCCAGCTCGAGGAGGTCGGACTCGATGATGAACCTCATGTCGCGGTCCGAGGACAGCAGGAGCACGTCGTGTTCTTGCGCCAGACAGGCGATGAGGCAGTCGATGGTCGAACGGATCGTCACCCCCCTCTTGCGGAGGGCCTTGAAGAGATCCGCCGCCGCCAGGTAGGTCTCCGGTTCCCTGGGTCGCAGGTAGTCCATGGCCAGAAAGTACGGGCGCAACCTGGCCGCCTGTTTCGCATCGCGTACGCCCTGCATGAACTCGGCCAGCACCACGCCGCAGGTCGCGATATCCGTCTCCATCTGCAGATACCGGGCGAGGCTGAGCGACTCCGACGTGTCCGCGCCGCGGAAGAAATCGGCCCAGACGCAAGTGTCTACCAGGATCCTCAACGCCTCTTCCGCAGCTCGTCGGTGTCGCCCTGCCAGTCGATGGCACCGCGCAGCCGCAGGAGCTCGCGAAGCCTATGGCGACGGGAGTAGCTGCGCAGGGCTTCGTTGATGACCTGGGTACGCGTCTTGCCGTCGGCGTAGCGCATGGCGGAGGCCAGGGCCTCGTCGTCGAGGTTGAGCGTGGTGCGCATCGTCTTGCTCCTCGTGCATACGATACGCGCGGATCATCTGCGCGGCAAGACATCAGATGCCCGACGGACCTGGATCGGGGCAGCCAGGGTGTACGTTCCAGCCTGCGTCAATGACCCCAGGCGACCGGACGCGTGCTGCTCGAGGAAGTCTCGCATCTGGTCGGCGTAGTCGCTCAAGCCCGCCTCGGGCACGCCTCCATTGGAGCCGCCGTGCCGCACGCCGGACGGCGACGCGGACGCTTCCACCATCGCCTGGACCGTGGAGGGCGCCAGCGCCGGCTCCGGCTCCAATGGTGGAGAGTTGGGGCGGCGACACCAGGCTTCACCTCTACGCTTCTTGGCATCGCAGGCGTCCTTCGCTGGATGCACGGTTCGGCACGACGACCGAAGCGGAGCGCCACTGTCGCGCGGCCGCCGAGCTGCGGCGTCGCTTCGCTCCCGCGAACCGGCCCGTGCAGGTAGCAGCGCTCGGGGGCGCAGGGAAGTGGCTGCGGCGCCACGAACGCACGTCGTAGCGCTTGGCCAGCACCTGGTCAGCGTAGTCGCTGCCAACGCGCACCGGGCGGCCCGTCCACTTGGCCTCGATGATGCGTACCTCCCGGTCGTCGAACCCCGTCACGACGAATTCTACACTCGCCTCATATTCCCGCTTGCTTCGTCGGCCCGTGTTGCCAGCAGGTCGTAGAGCTTCCTCAACGCCTTCGGCACCTCCGGCTCCTCCCACAGCGCCAGGGCGTCGGCCACCGCCTCCAGCGTGGACCGCCCGCCTGGGAAGGGGCTCCGCCTGATCCGCCGCGTGGGCTCGGGCCCTGGAGGCAGCTCCAACCTCGGCAGCTTCGCCAACCCGGGCAGCCGCTTGACCATGCGCCTGGCCTGGGCCCAGGAGCCGTCGGGGACCACCAGCAGGCCGGGACGGCCCCCGGTCCACACCGGCGCGCCCCTGTCCCCGGCCGGAAAGAGCAGGCAGCTGTCGGGCAGCAGCCCGAGAGCCTCGGCGCTCAGCCGGAAGTCCTTTCGGCCGTGGTCCGCCAGCTCCGCGCCCTCCAGCGCCAGTTGGACCAGGCGTCCGGTGTTGGTGAGCCGATGGGACTCGAACCAGTGACGGACCACCAGCACTCGGGTGCGGACCGTCAGGCGTGGGATCTGCCGGCAGAAGCAGAGCCGCAGCGGCATGAAGCAGCGTGGGCAGTGACGGTCGTCCGCCACGGGGGGTGGGGGCCTGGGCATGGACGCCTCATAGCCTCCGGACCTGGTGCCGCGACACCCTCGTCTGGAGCCCGGGGCTCAGAACTGAAAATAAATGAACTCCCTCCCAAACGAGGCCCCCAGGATCGCAATCGCCAACAACCCCGCCACGGCCAGCGCCCCCTGCAGCGGCCGCGGGATGCGGCGGGCCAGCTCCAGGTCCCCCATCTTGTACTGGAAGATCTCGGCTACCAACAGCGGTGAGACCACCAGGGCGAACTGCATGAACAGCTGCAGCTCCGCGCTGCTGGGCAAGGACCAGCGCCCCAGGGCGGCGAAGAGCTCGCCCACCCGCGCCAGGTTGCTGGCGCGGAAGATGACGAAGCCCAGGGCCGTGAAGTGGAAGGTGGCCACGACGGCCAGGACCCGCAGCCAGGGCTTGCCGGGCCCCACGGGCTTGCGGCCGCGAAGCGCGCGATCGATGGCCAGGCCCAGGCCGTGCCAGAAGCCCCACAGCACGAAGGTCCAGTTGGCGCCGTGCCACAGGCCCCCCAGCAGCATGGTGATCATCAGGTTCAGCTGCACGCGCCAGCGCGGGCCGCGGTTGCCCCCCAGGGGAATGTACAGGTAGTCCCGCAGCCACTGCGAAAGGCTGATGTGCCAGCGGCGCCAAAGGTCCTGGGGGCTGTCGGCGAAGAAGGGCAGGTTGAAGTTGAGCGAGAGCTCCACGCCCATCCAGCGCCCCAGGCCGCGGGCGATGTCGGTGTAGCCCGAGAAATCGCAGTAGATCTGCCAGGTGAAGGCCCAGGCCGCCACCAGCAGGGTCCAGGCGCTCTCGGGCTGCCCCCCGTCCAGGATGGGCCCGGCCACCACCTCCAGGTTGTCGGCCACGAAGACCTTCTTGAAGTAGCCCCACAGGATGAGCTGGGTGCCCGAGGCCATGCGCTGGCTGTCGAAGCACGGCTTCCGCAGCTGGGGCACCAGGCGCTGGCTGCGCTCGATGGGCCCGGCCACCAACTGGGGGAAGAAGGCCACGAAGGCGGCGAAGTCCAGGAAGCTGCGCGTGGCCCGCGCGCGCCCGCGAAAGACGTCGATGCTGTGGGCCATGGACTGGAAGGTGTAGAAGGAGAGCCCAATGGGCAGGGCCAGCTGCAGGGCGGGCAGGGCGCGCTGGATGCCGAAGGCCTGCATCAGGCCGTTGGCCTCCTGCACGAAGAAGCCCAGGTACTTGAAGGTGGCCAGCAGGCTCAGGTTGGCCACCACGCTGACGGCCACGATGGCGCGCCGGCCCTTGCGCTGGGGGTCTTCCAGCAGCCGGCCGCAGCTGTAGTCGATGGCCGTGGAGAAGAGCAGCAGGGAGAGGAAGCGCCAGTCCCAGTAGGCGTAGAACAGGTAGGAAGCCCCCAGCAGCCAAGCCATGCGCGCCCGGCCCCGCAGCAGGCGGTAGACGGGGTAGAAGAGCGCGAAGAAGAGGACGAAGACGTGGGAGTTGAAGACCATGGAACCCGCGACTCAGTCTTCGAAGATGATGGTGGGGCCGGTCCTTGAATCATCTACGCTTACCCTCACGGGCTGGTACAGCGACGGAGTCCGAGGCGGTGCCGGGGCCAGCTTCTCCCTGGCACGCTCCAGCACCGAGGCCAGCTGGGCAGCGGACTGGTAGCGCTGCTCAGGCCGCGGGAAGGTGGCGCGCGTGACCAGGAAGGCCAGCTCCGGGGGCAGCAGGTCGTAGTGGCTCTCCAGCGCCCGCTCCATGGCGGTGGGGATGCAGGCGGTGAGCAGGTAGAACAGCGTGGCGCCGACGCTGAAGATGTCGGCGCGCTGGTCGGCATCGCGGGCGCTGAGCTGCTGCTCAGGGGCCATGAAGCCCACCGTGCCCATACGCAGTCCGGCTCGGGTCAGGTTGGAGGTGGTGTCCAGACGGGCGATGCCGAAATCCACCAGGCGGCAGGTGGAGTCCTGGGCCACCAGGATGTTCTGGGGCTTGATGTCGCGGTGCACGATGTCCTGGGCGTGAGTGGCCGTCAGGGCCGAGCAGACATCGAGCATGGCGTCGGTGGCCAGGCGCGGGTGCATGGCGCCAAAGCTGCTGACCCAGTGCTGCAACGAGCCGCCGTCGATGAACTCCATCACCAGGTAGTCCAGCTCGTTCTCGTGCCGGAAATCGCGGATGCTCACGACACGCGGGTGCTGCAGCCGGCAGAGGGCCTCGGCCTCGCGACGGAAGCGCTCCCTCACGACCCGCGAGCGCGCCAGGGCCGGCGACAGGATCTTGATGGCGCAGCTACGGTCCTCCTCGCGGTCGTGGGCGCGAAAGACCACGCCCATGGCGCCGTGACCCACGGTGCCTTCGAGGAGGTATCTCCCCTGGCAGAGTTCGGTCTGGCCGAGGACTAGTGGCATGCTCGACTCCCCCCTGGCAGGGGGCGCAGGGCATGGCCGTATGGGCTGACGTGGCGCATCATGGAAATCATCTTATCGCCCGCCAAGGGGAGGCGACCACGCCGACGCTCCGTGCCGCCAGCGGGCGTCCCCTCACCTGCCCCGCGCGCGAAGCCGACCAGGAGCCCGTGGAGACGGTCGAATCTGTTCATTCTCGTTGACTCAGGAGAGCGGGAATTGCTTTGCGCCCCCTAGCTGCGCTAGGCTGTCAGGATGAGCGACGCCAAAAAAACCGAACGGCCCAAGAAGCTCGAGAAGACTCTCCCCTTCTCGCTCTTCCTGCTGCACGGCCAGGTGAACGCCAGGCTGTGGTGGCTCGAAGACGACATAGCGACCCTGTGGTGCGCTGAAGAGCTGATGGAGCGGGGTTCTTACGAGACCATGCTCGACCTGGGTCGCAGCCGGCAGGCCGTGCTGGTGCGCCTCGAGGTGCAGCGGGTCTACACCAAGGAAGAAGCACCTGTTCGGCGCGGTCAAGTCTGCACGGCAAAGCTGCAGTTCTTGCGTCCCAGCCACCAGCTGCGGCTCGAGAACCGCCTGCGGCGAATGAACCCCGGCGCCTTGCCCAAACGCGCGGCACCCCGGCGGGTGGCCAAGCGGCGGGCCCCCAGGAAACCCGCCCCGCCACCGACGCCGGAAACGACATCCGTCCCGGTCGAGGCCAAGACGATCCTGCTGGTGGAGGACAACGAGGCCCATGCGGAGATCATCCGCAAGCGCCTGCAAGCGGCCTCGATGGGGATCTCCGTGGACGTTGCGCGCTCGCTCCAGGAGATGCGCCAGCGCCTGGCGGAGGGAGGGGCCGACCTGGTGGTCCTGGATCTGAACCTGCCCGACTCCAAGGGCGTGGCCACGGTGGAGGCGGCGTCTCGCGCCGCGGCGCGCGCCCCCATCCTGGTGCTGACGGCGCTGGATGAAAACGGGCTCGAAGCGCGCTGCCTGGCGGCGGGCGCCAAGGTGATGCTGGGCAAGGGCATCCGCGTGTCCATGCTGCGCGACATGGTGCACTCCTTTCTCGGCCTGCTGCCCCAAGAGAACGACGCGGCCGCTCCCCCCGTCCCGCAGATCCCCAGGAGCGGGCCCAGCGGGCCCGAACCCGGCGCGAAAAAGCCAGGGGCTCACATCCTCCTGGTAGAGGACAACCCGGATCATGCCGAGCTCATCCGCTGTCGCTTGCAGGTGGGCGCCAGCTTCGAGACCTTGTCCACCCTGGCCGACCTGCGTCAGCGCGTCTCCGAGGGGGGCGTGGACCTGGTGCTGCTCGATCTGAACCTGCCCGACTCCAAGGGCATCGACACGGTGGAGGCCGCGGTGGCCTGCGTGGGCGGTGTGCCCATCGTGGTGCTGACCAGCCACCGCGATCCCCAGCTGGCGGACAAGTGCGCCTACGCCGGCGCCTTCGCCACCGTGGAAAAGGGCTCCAGGCTGTCCACCTTGCACCTGGATGTGAAGCGCGCCCTGGGGAAGGAGGCGGGCTGATCCCCTTTGCGGACGCCTGCTCCAATGCTGAAGGCGCTTCTGACGGGTCCGCAGACGCTCCGCGGAGCCCTGCGCCGGACTGACGCAGCGCTCTGGCTGCTGCTGGCCGTACAGCTGGCCTCGCAGCTGCTCTACTTCTTCGGCTCGCCTGGGGGCTTCGCCGCCGACGAGGGGGAGCTGAACCAACCCACGGCGGCCTGGCTGGCGCTGCACGGCCACATGGGTCGGCTCCCGTTCTTCCAGTACACCTCCTTCTGCGGAGGCTGCACGCTGGAGTCCCTGCTGGCCATGCCGCTCTTCGTCCTGGGCGGCCCCGTCATGCTGCTGTGGAAGCTGGTACCCTGGGGTTTCTCCGCGGCCGTGCTGGCAACCGGCTACAGCTTGATCAGGCGCCACCAGGGGCAGGGCCCTGCGGCCTGCTTCGGGCTGTGGATGGTCTTTGCGCCCTCCTTCTACCTGCACTGCGCCCAGATCGGTTTCGCCAGCCACGTGGAGGTGATGGCCTTCGTGCTGCTGGCGATGCTGTCCTGGGATCAGCTGCTGCGACGAGGCGCTCCGCGGTACTCGCTGCTGCTGGGGCTGATCCTGGGCCTGGGCTTCTGGTTCTGCTACACCTCCGCCTTCGCGCTGCCGGTGCTGCTGGGCCTGTGGGCCCTGCTGCGTCCGCAGCAGCTGGCGAGCCGCCGCAGCGCCCTGCTGGGTGCCGGCCTGGCCGCAGGGCTGGTGCCCTGGCTCGCGATCCTGCTGCTGCGCCGACTCCCGGTCGGGGGCAGCCCCGAGGGCTTCCGCATCCCCCTGGTGGAGGTCTACGGACGCGGCCTGCTGCAGATGCTGGATCCGACCAGCCTGCCGGAGCGCTGGGGCGAGGTCTTCGGCGCCTCCTACTGGGCCTCCCTCTACGCCCCGGCCCTGGGACCGGAGCGCAGCATCCCGGGGCTGGCGGTGAGCATCGCCTTGCAGCTGGGCCTGGTGTGGGCCGTCGCGCTGGGCTTACGGCGCCTGGTCGCTGGGCGAGACGCACTGCGAGCCCGGCCCCTCGAGCTGGCGCTGCCCCTCGCCACGCTGGCCTTCGTGGCCGCCTACCTGCTGTTGGAACCCCAGGGCCTGGCTGCCCGCACCGGCTCCGAGCCGCCGCGCGCGCCCAACGCCATGCGCTACCTGGCCCCCACTGTGCCCCTGTTCGGGCTCTGCCTGGCCTGGGCCGGCGGCTGGGGCTGGCGCAGGGGCGGCGCCTGGCGCGCCCTGGCCGGCAGCCTGGCGCTGGTCGTGCTGGGAGTGGGAGTCACGGCCCGCCTGGCCACCCTGCGACCCGAGCGCCTCTGCCTGCGGGCCCTGCACCTGCCGGCCCTGGACTGGACCGGCTTCCAGGAGCGCGTGGCGCGCCCCGCGCTGCGCTGCGCTGAGCTCGAAGAAGCTGGGGGGGCAGGCTTCATCGAGGAGCTGGCCGAAGAGCGCTGGACGCGCCAGTTCCAGCTGCTCAGTGCCGGGCACGGCCTGACACGGCCCGTCCTGCGCGCCGCGGAGGCTGGGGGTTGCGCGGGCCTGGATCCCTGGCTGGCCGGGATGCCGATCCCGGACCAGCGCTCGCTCCTGGAGGGGCTGGCCCTGGGCTTGGTGGAGGTGAACGAGCTGGTGCTGGAGCCACAAGGCTTCCCAGGCCCGCAGGTGGCCGGGGTGCTGGCGGACCTCTCCGACGAGCGCGCCTGCCAGCTGATGCGCGAGCTGCTGCGCTTGCGCCCGCCCTCTGAGGAGGCCTTCGCGGCGCTGCGACAGGAGCGCTTCTCCTCTCGTCAGGCCCTGAGCGCAGGACAAGACGCCTGCCGCGAGCAGACCTTGGCCTGGGCCTGGGGCAGGCGCACGGTGGCGGACAGCTGGAGTGGGCTCGGCAGAGAGGTCAGGGCAGCGCCCGAGACCATGGCCGAGGCCACCCGCAGTCGCCTGGATGTGCCTCTTCGTCTGCGGTCCTCCTTCGTCGAGGGTCTGGGCGCCAGCATCGGCGGCACCTGGGGCTACCAGGCGGCGCTGCGCCCGCGCCTAGGCGCGGGCCTGCCGCCGGAAGAGCAGGCGGCATTCTTGCGCGGCTACGACGACAGCGCACACCGCAGCTTCCTCTGGCACTAGTGCCGGCGGCGGCAAGTCCTGCCCCAGTTACCACGGCGCGCTTGCCGCCGGCACTCCGGCCGCGCCAGCGGCCGGGATGGGGGAGCGCCACAGGCGCGAGGGGCGCAGCCCCCCAAAGAAAGCGCTGGTGCTCCAGTGCCGCGAAGCGGCCTGCGCGAAGCGCAGCAGGAAATCCGGGGCAGGATTTCCTGACTGGGGCACTAGCACCTGAGCTGGACCGCTGGCTGTAGTCGGTGATACAGTTGTCGGCTCTCGTTCCTTCGAGGCGGCGGAAGTCCGCTGTCCGGCCGAGCGAGGTCCTACGAAGAAAACCTACCGGCTCCCAGAGCCGACCCCGGAGAGTGAACGATGAAGCTGCGCTACATCCTGACCCTGTCCCTGGCTGCCGGCCTGATGGCCTGCGAGAAGGCTGAGGAGCCCGTGGCCGAAGAGCCCGCCGCCGAAGAAGAGGTCGAGGAGGAGGAGCCCGTCGAGGAGCCCGTCGCCGAGGAACCCGCGGTCGAAGAGCCGATCGTCAAGGAGCCCACCGAAGAGGTCAAGGCCGAGGCCGCCGAAGAGAACGTCCCCGCGGTGCGCGTCGGCAAGGAGAAGAAGCGCGAGTCCACCACCACCGACGCCAAGAAGAGCGGCAAGAGCGGCGGCAAGAAGAAGTAGCCTCTTCCGCGCTTCCTACGGGCAGGGCCCTGGTTCTGCCACCCGCGAGCTGGTGCAGGTTCAGGGCACGGTCACGAACACCGGGTTGCTCAAGGCGTAGGGGTACGCCCCGGACCAGACCGGGGCCATGTCCGCCGAACCCTCCGCCTCTGCGAAGTAGTAGCTCTCGCCATCCGGTGAGACGTCGATCTGCGCCTCGAACCAGACGGGGGGGGCCACCTCGGCAGGATCTATGGCGTAGCTCTCCAGCAAGCCGCAGCCCGGGCCGTAGAGCCGCACCACCTCGAGCTCCATCCAGCTGGGCGCCAGGATCTGCAGAGAGAGCGTGGCGCTGTCGGCTTGCAGGGTCTCGCCCGGCCCCGCCACGTCGTCGCCCGCGCTGGCCTCCAGAGAGATGAAGGGACCTGCGGAGACCACGGCGCGGCCGGCCTTCAGGGCCTCGGTGAAGCTGCTGATGTCGTCGCCGGAAAGCGCGCTGGGATCCGCTGCGACCCAGGTGCGGGCCATGCCCGAGCCGGGCAGGCGTGTGTGGGAATCACTGACGCCCACCCCCGTCGGGCGCAGGCCCTGGTCCAGGTGCGCGCACCAGTCGAGCTTCAGCTCCTCGGCGTAGTCGTAGTCGTCGCCGTTGAGGATCTCCATGACGTCGAAGTCGGCGCAGTAGTAGTCGGGATCGCCGGGCTGGCCGCTGACGGGGTCGTAGTCCGAGTGCTGGAACAGGCCGTTGTCGCGGCCGTGGTTGACCTGCAGCACGGCCTCCTCGCCGGCCCGCTCGCGCCAGGTCTCGAAGATCTCGCTGGTGGTCACCTGCAGCTCCCACCAGCGCGGCGCGCCGCCGTTGGGCAGGCTGGGATCGGGCTCCACCGGGTAGATGTTGAAGTGGCCGCGCACATTGGGTGAGATCTCGTCGCCGGGCACGGTGACCAGCCAGTCTCCCAGGCCCATGGCCTCGGCCACCGGGCGGTAGTCGGCGATGTGGTCGTGATCGGTGGCGATGTGCAGATCCAGGCCGTTGGCCGCAGCCGAGAGCAGGCGCTCGGCGATCAGGCACTCGCCGTCCAGGGAGGGGGAGGCGTGGGCGTGCAGGTCGCCGGCGCTCCAGCCCGGCAGCTCGTAGGCCTGCTCCAGCACCAGTTCCACTTCGGTCGTCTCACCGGAACGCAGCTCCAGGCCCTGCTGGCTGGCCAGCTCGAAGAGGAAGCCGTGGTGGGCTTGCAGGTCGTAGCTGCCTGGCACGATGGGCAGCGTGGCCTCTCCGTCTAGCAGCCAGACCGCCTTGCGGGCGTCGCCCCGCGGGCGGTCCTCCCCCAGGCGCTCGTCCTCGGGGGCGGGGTCATCGACCCCCTCGGGGAAGTGGACGTGCACTACCGAAGGCAGGCCCGTGCCCAGCTCGTCCTCGACGCGCAGCGAGAGCCAGGCGGGCGGTTCCAGGGCGAAGTCCTGCTCCGTGGTAGCGCCCTCGCTCAACGTGACGGCCACGGGTTCGCTACGCCCGTAGCCGTCGGCTTGGGCCTGGGGGGGGGCCTGATCGGCGTCGGACCAGGCCTGCAGGGCGCGCTGGTTGGCGGCTTCGTGGGCGTAGGGACTGTAGGCGCCGACGCCGGCGGGGAAGTCCATCCACTCGTTATTGCCGTCGCCCACCACGGTCAGCCAGGCCTGCCCGGGCTCGCCCTCGATGCGATACCAGCCCTGGTCGTCGGTCACGGCCATGGTGAAGGGCGCGCCGTCCTGATCGGTCAGGAACACGCGCGCGCCAGCCACCGGCGCACCACCGGCGCTCTCGAGCACCAGGCCTTCGACCGCGCCCGTTGGCAGGCCCTGCAGCTCGCGGCGGCAGGCCTCCAGGGTGGCCAGATCCGGGGCCACGGCCACCAGGCGCGTGTAGCTGGCGGCTTCGCCGGGCTGCAGCTCCAGGGTGCTGCCCTGGGCCAGCAGCAGGTCGAAGCCGTCCCCCAGGCCAGCCAGGGCGTCGGGCATGTCGCCGCTGGGCCAGAAGATGGCCCAGGCTTGCTCATTGCGCTGGGCCATGGCGGCCAGCATGGGACGGTCGCCTTCCGGGGAGCCCTCGAAGCCGGCACCTGGGGCGAAGACCCGGTGGGTGGCCAGGTCGATCATGCCGGCGTCCAGCATGTCCAGGCTGAGCTCTTCGTCGGTGGTGTTGGCCACGGTGGTGGTGACCTGCAGCGCCGGGGAGCCCGGCTCCAGGCTGAAGGTCTGGGTGATGCCCACGTCATTGGGTTCGAAGAGGCCGGGCACCTCCAGCATGCCCTCGAAGTAGGGCACGGCGGCGTCGGCACCGGTGACGCGCAGCGTGGCCGCCCCGCCCTGCACGCCGTCCTCCAGCACGCTGTAGTCCTGCGCCACGAAGAGCCGGCCGAAGCCGGCCATGGTGAGCAGCTCGTCCAGGCCGTCCCCGTCGGGCTGTCCCGCAGGACGCACTACGTCCAGATCGATCAGGGCGCCGGGTTCACCGACGTAGAAGTGCCCTTGGCGCGGGCCGCGGATCACGAAGCGCGCGCGGTCGTTGTAGAGCAGGTAGTCCCCAGCGGCGGCCTCGCCGGCCGCGCCCCCGATGAAGGCGGCCGCGTGCTCCTCGGCGAGCTGACCGGCGCGGGCCTCGTCGGGCCCCAGGGCCTCGGTGAGGTCGAGCGCAGCGCCTTCGGCACCAGGCGCCTTCTCCTCCGAACAGGCAGCGATCAGCAGGAAGGCCGCGGCAAGACCAGGGAGCCTGGGCACGCCCTCATTCCTCGTCTTCGCTGAGCATGACCTTGGGGCCGCCCCGCCCTGCCATGCGAAAGCGCACGTCCTCCACGCCATCGCCCTCCGCTGGCACCTGCATGCGAAAGCGCGAGGTCGACGGCCCCAGGCGCCGCATGCCCTCTTGCTGCCGGGAGGCGGACAGCTGGAAGCGCAGCGGGGGCAGGCCCACCAAGCGCTCGTCCTGCGGGCGGGCCTGGGTGCGAAAAGGCGTCGGCTCGTGGGCGTCCAGCGCGGGCTCCTTTTTGGAAGAAAGCAGGCGGAAGCGCGAGCGCGAGCGCCCGATGGAGGTCACCTCGCCGCCACGCGAGACCGCCATGCCCCCGCAGCGGTTCATGGTGCAGCGCGTCACACGCACAGGGGAATTGTCGGCAGGGGCCGCGAAGCTGGACGGCACCCGGTTCTTGGTCTTGGATTTCATCGTGTCGCTGCGGAGGATGGTCCTCTGCGAGGATAGCATGCCGCCGCGCTGGGCCGCAGGCTCCTAACGCGACACCACCAGGTAGGACGACAGGATGATGTTGGCGCCGCTCTGGGTGAAATCGCCGCCGTTGAAGTAGCCGGCGTACTCGAAGAGGTTGTCCTCGCCGGGCACGACCTGGTCGGTGATGTCGGTCACCTCCACGGGGACCTCCCAGCCCGGGCACCAGCCGCTGCGGCCGTACCACCAGGTGCCGTACTGGTTGGGAACCACGCCCTGATCCACCATGTCCTGGCAGCCGGTGGCCGTGCCCGCGTTGGACAGGGCGATGACGTTCTCGTGCTGGCCGTTGACCGTGAAGTGGTGCGTGGTCTCGCAGAACTCGGCGCAGTTGTAGAGGCCCACCTGCCCATGGCCGCTGATGACCGTGGCCAGCTCGACCTTGGTGGCATCCTCAGGGATGGCCAGGGTGATGGGATCGCGGTCGTTGTAGCTCTCGTTCAGGCTTCCGCCCGTGAACATGGCCGTGGTCTCGGCAGGACGGGCCTGCTTGCCGGCGTTGTACAGGCGCACGTCCAGGTCCACCACGTACTCCTGCTGGGTGTAGAAGGACCACTGTTGCGTTCCCCCTTCGCCCAGCAAGGGCAGCAGGCCGCTGACGTCGTGCACCCAGCGGCCCTCGCGGTGGTAGGTCGTGATCCAGCGGCCTATCTCGCGGGAGGGGCAGCTCAGATCGTCGTAGCCGCTACCCTCGTGATTGCAGCTGTAGCTGGCCTCCACCTCGTGGCCGTCGGGGTAGGTGCAGACGCCGGCGATGGTCTGGGCCTTGGAGGCAACGCAGGCGGTCTTGGCGTAGGGATTGGCGGCCAGGTCGCTGCTGTGCTGGTACAGGTAGACCAGGTAGTCCCAGGCGGGGCAGGTGCCGTACTCACCCGAGCCATTGCAGCCCAGGTAGAGGTCGAAGGCCATGGAGTCGTAGCCGGCCAGCTCCTCGGCCGCGGGCAGCTGCACCTCGGCGTAGCCGCGCACGCCGGCCCAGCCCGAGTCGCTGAGCACCTCGTCGTCGAAGACGGCCACCTCGATGGCGTCCTGGGCGGCCAAGGTCTGCTCCCGGTCGTATTCGAAGTTGTAGAAGATGGCCTCGTAGGCCGGGAACTTGAGATTGGGCAGAAACCAGCCGATGGCGCTGCTGTACTGGTCCGGATCGGCGTAGGAGCCGATGTAGCGGATGCGCTGCAGGCGATCGATGCCGATGCCCCAGTCGATGCCGCTGAAGTGGTCGCCCACCCAGCCTTCCACATAGCGGTCGCGCTCCTGCACCAGATGGACGCGTGGGCGCCACCAGCGCTGGTCCTCGTCGCTCATCTCTTCCAGGGCCGCCAGCACGCTGGCCTGGGCGATGGCCAGGGCCTCGGCGCGGTCTTCATCGTCACGCTCGTCGGAGAGCAGGAAGATGCGCGCGTTGTCGGGGGCGGCCTCCAGCAGCTCCAGCATGCCCTCTTCGAAGATGTGGTTGTCCATGTAGTTGTCGTAGCTGGAGAGCTGCCCCGTTCCGTGGGAGATCAGCAGGTAGGTCTCGCAGCCGCTCCATTGCTCGGACAGGGTCCAGTCCGAGACCACGCCGTCCAGGTCCGACACCTGCAGGGTGAAGTCGGGTGCCGTGGCGTAGAGGCTGTCGTCGCCCGCTGCCTCCGCGAAGTCCTCGATGGGCAGATCCAGCTCGGCGCAGGTGTCGATGGGCGGTTCCGTGTCGCCGCCGCTGTCCTGGGTGTCGATGATGGGGCTGTCGTCGGGAGGGGCCGTGGTGTCCACGGGGGGGGAGGAGTCTTCGCCACCTCCCTTGGGTTCGTCATCCCAGTCACAGGCTAGCGCAGTGGACAATACGAGAATTTGGATTTTTCGCATGAGACCTCCGGGAGGCATCATAGAGCGCCGCGAGGGGACCGCCCACCCGCTTCCGGAGGAGTTCACAAATCTTGTCCAGGACGGGGTTATGGCTCCTCGCTGCGCGCCCAGAAGCGCTCGATCTCCACCACCAGCTCGCGGATGATCTGGTCGTGCTCGCTGGCGAAGGACTCGGCATCCCGGTGGAACTGCAGGCCGTACTCGGTGTGGCTCGGCCGCGACACGCTGCGGCGTACGCAGGCGGGCAGCGACACGGACACGTCACCCAGCTCCAGCGTCAGGGAGAAGGCCTCATCTTGCGTCAGCTCGGGCCCCTCGTCGTTCGGGAAGGCTATCAGCATGCCCGTCTCGCTGATATCGATGGAACGCAGCAGCCAGGCTTCGCCTTGCACCTCTGCCGTCACCCGCAGGCCGGCGTTGGCCAGCACCGGGATACGCAGCCGGGCGCGCCCCTCGATGGCCAGCTGGGTGGGCAGCCGCAGGACCACCTGGCCGGCCAGAGCGCTATCGGGCGCCTGGAACTCGAGGCCGATGAAGGCGCAGGTGCGCGAGAGGAAGTCGAAGCAGACGCAGCAGCGCGCCTGGGGCGGGCTGGGGGGCCGCGGCGTGAAGGGATCCTCCAGCTCGAAGGAGACGCAGCTGCGGTCCAATCCCGCGAAGCGGGCCTTGCGCGCCAGCAACAGGTCGGGCCAGGTCAGCACCGTGGACGCGTTGGCGTCGCAGCAGGCGCGCAGGTAGCGGCGCTCCTCGGAGCCCAGGACCGTCGTCACCCTGGGAGCGGCCAGCTCCGTGTCGATCCACTCGACGCGGTCCGCATCCAGGTCCTCCATGGAGAGGTCTTCCACTTGATCGTCGCGAGACCGAGCCATCGGTGCTCCTCCTGTGGGCGGCGCTACTGCGGAAAGGCCTCCTGCAGACATCCCAGGACCTGGAAGGGATGGGTCCGCCCCGCGTCGGCCGCCGCGCAGAGCGCCGCGGCGGTCTTCTTCAGGGTGGCCAGCCCCATGGAGTAGGTGGAGATGCCCGTGAAGCCGCCTGCGAGCACCAGGGTCTGCCTGATCTCGGGCAGCTCGAGCCCCTCCATCAGGCCCCAGTACAGGTGCACGGCCAGGGTGAAGCTCTCCTGGCGCGCGGCGAGCATCACCACCATGCAGCGCTCGCGATCCCGCGGGGCCAGGGGTTCGGGCTTGTACATCTCTTCGATGAAGGCGCCGAGATAGGCCGCTCCGTCGGGATCGGCCTGGGCCAGCGCGGCCTTGGCCGCGCCGACGGCCAGCGCCGGATCGTAGGCTTGTCTGAGCTTGTCGAGCTGCGCTGGTTCGATCATCTCCGCTCCTTTCGTGCTCACGAGATCGCGCGGGCGCGGCGTATCAGGCTTTGTACCGTATCCGCTACCTGGCCGTGAAGCTCATGCAGCGCCTGCTGGTCCTGGGCGTCGATGCTTCCGTCGGCCGTGGCGGTAATGGGCTCGCCGATCAGCTGCCTGATCTTGACGGGGAAAGGAGGGGAAAAGGGCCACAGCCCCCCCGGCCCGACTCCCGCCCAGAGCGGCACCTGGGGCGGCAAGCCCAGCCGGCGCGCCAGCGCGTAGCCGTCCGCCAGCCCGAAGTAGGCGCTGTCCACTCCCGACGCCCCCACGGGCACGATGGGGATGCCGAGCTTGATGGCCAGGCGCAGATAGCCTGTGCGCCGCCCCCAATCCACCTTGTAGCGCTGGCGCCAGCTGCGGTGGGCCTCGCGCGTGCCGCCTGGCAGCACCAACAGATGCTCGCCCCGCTCCACCACCTGGACCAGGCGCTCATCGTCCCGGGTGACGCCGCCCAGGCCCTCCAGATACCAGCTCAGCAGGGGCAGGCCGAAGGAGGCGTGGAAGACGGCGTGGGGCGTGTGCCCCAGGCGCTCGTGCATGGTGACCGACAGCATGCACAGGTCGTAAGCCACGGGTCTGCCGTGGTAGCCCACGATCATCACGCTGTCGGGACCGGCGAGGTGCTCGAGACCATGGGTCTCGAAGCGGTGATACCAGCTCTTCAGCTTCCAGTAGGCCAGCCAGCTGGCCAGGGGCGCGCCGTGGGCGGTCAGGGCCGCAGCGCCGCCAGCGCTCATGGCGCCTCCTGGCACGCTGGCCCTTCCCGGTAGGCTGGCTCCTCTTGATAGACGATGGCGCCGAAGCTGACGCCGGCTCCGACCCCGGCCAGCAGCACGCGCTGCCCGGGCTCGATGCCGTGGCGGCGGCGCAGCTCATCCAGGCTGACGCCGATGGAGGCCGCCCCCACGGCGCCCAGCTCCTGCACCACGGGCACGGTACGGGCGGGATCCGCGCCCAGGCGCTGCACGATGCGGCGAAACATGCTGCCGTTGGGCTGGTGCGGCAGGACCCAGTCCATGTCCGCGATTCCCAGGCCCGCCTGGTCCAGGGCGGCCTGGGCGGCGCGCTGCACGGCGTCGGCGCCCCCTTCGGTGATGCGGGCGTTCGACGCCCCGAAGACGATGCGCTCCGGCTCATTGCTCAGGCCGGGATGGCCCATGGTCACGCTGCCGCGCAGGCTGCCGTCGTTGCCGAAGGAGGAACCCAGGATGCCGGCTCCCGACTCGGGACGGCCCAGGATGGCGCAGGCCGCGGCGTCGGCCAGCACGAGCCAGGGACGGGGGTCCTCTGGCGAGATGTAGGGCGAGTGCAGCTCGACAGCCACGATGGCCACGGGATGCTGCCCAGTGGCGACATGGCGCGCGGCCAGATCCAGGGCGGTCAGAAAGCCCATGCAGGCGTTGTTCATGTCGAAGCAGCTGCAGCTGCCCCTGACATCCAGCGCGTCGAGCACGGCATTGCCGGTCGCCGGGACCAGGAAATCGCCACCCATGGAGTTGACGAACAGTAGCCGCGAGAGATCCTGCGGCGCGAGACCCGCGTCCTGGCAGGCTGCCCGCACGGCCCGGGCGCCCACATCCGCGTGCTCAGTGCCCGGCTCGAACCAGCCCCGACTGCGGATGCCGGTCTTGGCCTCGATCAGGGCCAGGGATCGGTCGATGCCGGTCTGCGCCAGGACCTGGGCTGTGGGGTGCTGGGTGGCCGGGCGAACCTGGCTGGTGCCGAGGATGGTGGCTGGGATCATGCTGGCTGCTCCGGATCTCATCACGCAGCAGGTAGACGATGAGGCGATGGACAGCATATCAGGGCTGCTATGTCCAAGCCGAATATCAACCGTGCAGAGCTTTCGAGGAGAGGCCTCGATTGGTTGTTCGACCGAACCTTCCTGGGCTGGCTGAGCCGCGAGGAGCAGCAGCTCGTGCTCTCCAGGATGCGCTGGCGCAGCTTCAAGGCTGGCGATCTGCTCACCAGGCAGGGAAGGGCGGGCGAAGGGGTCGAGCTGATCGTGTCGGGCCGCGTCGTGATCAAGGTCTCCGACGAGGGCGGGATCCCCAGACGCATCGCCTACTCCGGACCGGGGAAGCTGCTGGGTGAGGTCTCGATCATCAAGCGGGATCTGGCCATCGCCGACGCCGAAGCCACCACCGACGTGGAGACCCTCTTCCTGGGTCGGGGCGATTTCCTGGCGCTTCGTGCCCAGAACCCGCGCTTCCGCCACTACACCGACAAGCTGGTGGAGCTGCGCAGCCGCTGGAGATCGCTACTCGAGATCGTCTCCCGCGATCGGCTGCTGCAGTCCTTGAGCCGCGACGACCAGAAGCGCCTGCTGTCCACCGCCGAGCTGTTCATCCACGAAAAGGGGCATGTGCTGATCGGCCAGGGCGGGCACGGGGAAGACGTATTCGTGGTGGTGGAGGGGGAGCTGGACATCAAGCGGCAGCTCTCCACCGGCCAGCCCCGGGAGCGAGTCGGCGGGGCATTGCCCGGCGATCTCCTCGGCGAGCGGGCCGTCTTCATGGAGGAGCCGCGGGCCGCGGACGTGGTGGTGGTGTCGCCCACGGCCGAGGTGCTGCGCATCAGCGGCCGGGCCTTCATGGAGATCATCGACCGCAACCCGGTGGCCCACCGGCAGCTGGCCCTGTCCGTGGCGGATATGGGCGTCAGGGCCAGCGACGGGCAGCGAAAGACCGCCAACCGCCTGGTGACCTACGTCTACGGCGTGACGCCGAGCATCGGCGCCACCACGCTGGCCTACGGCATCGCAGGCGCGTTGCCGCAGGACCTGGCGGTCAGGATGGTGGATCTGAACGGCGACAGCAGCGCCCAGCGCCTGGGCGCAGCCGTGCGCGAGGGCGAGGAGGGAGGCATCCCGGTGCGCCGCATGGAGGTTCCCACGGGCTGGGGCATGGAGGTGGTCTGGCCGCGGCGCAGACAGGACGCGGCCAGCCTGGTGGAGCTGATGCGCTCCGAGGCCTCCGCTTTTCCGGATTCCTTCTTGATGATCGTGGGGCGTCGTCGCGAAGGAGCCACCGAGGACCTGCTGGCCGTGGCCGACGCCGCGGTCTGCGTCCGCTCCGCCAGGGACGACGCGCCCTACTTCTCCACGCGCCGGCAGCTGCGCATCCAGGCCGTGCGCCCGGCCGCAGGCGTGGCGCCTTCGCTGGACGCCAGTCACGGCTGCGCCCGGCTTCCCCACGACGTGTCTTCGGCCAACGCCCTGTGGGGCCGGCGGCGCCTGAGCGCGGTGGCGAGCTCCGGCAGCGCCCTGGGACGTACCGCCCAGCGCCTGGTGCGGCTGCTGCGCGGGCGCAGCGTGGGACTGGCCCTGGGGGGCGGCGGCGCCTTCGGCTTCGCCCACGTGGGGCTGATCCAGGTGCTCGAGGACGGCGGATTGCCCATCGATTTCGTCTCCGGCACCTCCAGCGGCGCCCTGATAGGCGCCACCTACGTGGGCGGCGGCATGGACGCGCTGCGGGAGCTGCTGGGCCGCGGCTTCGGGCTCAAGTGGCGCTGCGTGAGCTCCGTGCTGCTGCCCAACCAGTTCGTGGGCATGGTGGACGAGCTGACGGGCGGCAAGGAGATGAGCGCCACGGACATCCCCTTCTTCCCCGTAGGCCTGGACCTCACCAGCGGCGAGGAGTTCGTGGCCACCGAAGGCACGCTGGGGCGAGGCGTGCAGTCGGCGTCCTGCATCCCGGGCGTCTACCTGCCGCTGCAGCTGGGCGATGTACGCCTGGTGGATGGCGGGCTGGTGAACAACGTGCCCGTCTCCACGGTCTGGAAATCGGGCGCCGACTTCGTCATCGGGTCGAACATCGTGCCGCCGCGTGTCTTTGGCGAGCGCACGCCCTTCGGCAACAGCCGCTTCTCGCGCGTTCCCCTGTTGGGCATGGTGGCGCGCGTGGACGACACGCTGCGCGCCCTCTACGGCCTGATGTCGCAAATAGGCCGCGACCGCACCAGCCAGGCGGATTTCCTGTTCGCCCCGGATCTGGAGGGCTACGGGATCTACGACTTCGACAAGGGCCGCGCCATCGCCGCCGAGGGGCGACGCCAAGCGGCCGAGCAGCTGGACCAGATCCGCAACGCCTACCAGAACGAGCGCAGCATACGGTTCTGAGGTTCTGCGCCCATCCCCCCAGGCGGAGGCGGGGCAAAGTCGTCCGTCCAGGGGCCAGATCCACCGCGACCAAGCCAGCATGAACTGTTCGATAGTAGTCATACTTCGCAAAGTATGGTAATGCTGCCCGTTCCCGGAGCCAAGGATCCCGATGCCGCAGCTCCCTGCGAAGTACCACGAAGAGTTCGCCACCGAGATCCGGCAGAAGACCGCGCAGGCGGTCTGGGTCCTGGCCATCATCGCCGCCATCATCTGGCCCTGCTCCGCCTGGCTCGACTTCGTCGCCTACGGCGACCAGCCCTTCCTGGGCACCCTGGTGAAGCTGCGCTTCGGATTCTGGGCCTTGTTGGTGATCAACCTGGGCGTCTTGAGCTACGTCCGGCGCCGCCATGAGCAGCTGTTCTTCCGCCGCTGCCGCTTCTTCGCCTGGCTGGAGATCACCATCGCCACCACCTTCGTCACCTGGGCAGCGCTGGTCCCGGGCGGAGCCGAGGAGATCTACTTCGCGGGACTGATGCTGATGCTGCTGGCCCTGCTGGTGTCCATGCCCTGGTCCGTGCTCGAGATGAGCATCTCCTGCCTGGTCCTGATCGCCGGCTTCGACGGCACGATGCTGCTGCTGGACGACGAATTGCAGCTGGCCGGCTTCGCCATCGCCAACTACTTCTTCATCTCGGTCTCGTTCATCGGCCTGTTCTGGACCCGCTCGGGCCACGAGATGCGCATCCGCACCTTCCTGGATCGCAAGAAGATCGAAGAGGCCAAGGCTCGCAGCGACGAGCTGCTGCTGAACATCCTACCCAACGAGGTGGCCGACGAGCTGAAGGCCAACGGACGCGTCGAGGTCAGCTCCATCGAGTCCTGCAGCATCCTGTTCACGGATTTCATCGGCTTCACCAAGCTGTCCGGCCGCGTCACCGCTGACAAGCTGGTGGCTTCGCTGGACCAGGCCTTCCGCTGCTTCGACGACATCGTCAAGACCCACGACATCGAAAAGCTGAAGACCATCGGCGACTCCTACATGTGCGCCGGGGGCGTGATCCACAAGCAGCCAGACCACCTGGTGCGCTGCGTGCTGGCCGGCCTGGAGATGGTGCACGCCATTCAGACCGGGCTGGTCCGCTCAGCGGATGGCGAGCCATGGCTGATGCGCATCGGCGTCCACTCGGGCCCAGTGGTCGCAGGGGTCATCGGCAAGCAGAAGTTCGCCTACGACCTGTGGGGCGACACCGTCAACACGGCCAGCCGTCTCGAGAGCGCGGCGCCCTCGCGCGGCATCAACATGACCACCGCCCTCTACAAGCGCGTCGAGCGCTTCTTCGAGGGCATGGACCGCGGCTACATCCCGGTGCGGGGCAAGGGTCCGCTGGCCATGACGCGCGTGACCAGGCTGCGGCCGCAGTACTCCCGCGACGAGAGCGGGTTGTTCCCAAACGAGCTGCTCGACGAGCACGTGGCGGCCTGGAGCACCAGCCAGGAGCGGGATGGCACCGAGGATGCCGACAATCCCGACCTTGGGCTGGCCCAGCTCGACAGCGACATGGACGGGCTGGGTGCGCTGCGTTCCCTGTCGGAGCTCACGCCCCAGGATCGCGAGGTGATCCTTCAGCGGGCCAGGACGGTGCACTTCAGGCCGGGTCGGGTCCTGGTGGAGCAGGGCCAGGGCATGAAGATCCTGCTGTTGCTGCTCTCGGGTCAGGTCGGTGTTCGCATCCGCCGCGAAGGGGTGACCATCGAGCTGGCGCGCCTGGGCCCCGGCGAGATCGTAGGCGAGATGTCCTTCGTGAGCTGGGAGCCGGCCTCCGCCACGGTGGTCGCCCTGGACGAGGAGGTCACAGCGCTGCGGCTGGACCTGAACTGGATGCAGGGCATCCTGGACGAGCACCCCCAGACGGCAGCTCGCATCTTCCACTCCCTGTCCCTGGTCCTGGCACAGCGGGTGCGCGAGTCCGATGCCCGCCTGTTCACCCTCGGCGCCCGCCGTACCGCGTTGCGCGAGGCGAGCGCGGCCCGCAGCGCCGTGGCGACCCGCGAGGTCCCCGAGGCCCTGAGGCGGTCGTTGGACCGCTTCAGGGACCGGATGCGAGAGCTGGAGGACGGCCCCGATCCGGCCGTGGTGGCTGAGGCCGCCAGCGAGTTCGTGGACGCGGCCGTGGTGGGCGCCGGCGCAGATGCGGAACGCTGGCCGCTGGTGGAGCCGGGCATCGCCGCCACCATCCTGCGCGAGACCTTCCCCTACTTCATGCGTAGTGCGGTCATCGAGCGCATGTACGCCAAGCCGCTGGGCGCCATCTTCGATCACGTCTCCGCCGAAGGGGTGTACCTGCGAGAGCCCCATGGACACGGGCTGGGCGGGCCCTTGCTGGACGCCTGGTTCCTGGACTGGGAGATCTGCGCCTCGATCCGCGCCTGCATGAAGCAGTGCGCCAAGCTGATCGTCGAGGCCCATGGCGAGTACGCGGACAGCGAAGGCTTCCATGTGGCCCTGCTCTCGGCGGCCGCCGCGCCCCTGCTCTTCGACGCTTGGGGGCAGCTGAAGAGCGCGCAGGGGCTGGAGTTCACCTGCCTGGATGGCAATGTGGATGCGCTGTCGGAGCTGGGACGGCAGGCAGAGCGGCAGGGACTGGGCCAGCGTCTGCACTGCGTCTGCGAGGACGTCTTCGAGGACAGCTACGGACAGGTGCGCTTGCGCCTGGTGCCCCAGCACTTGATCGGCTTGCCCGTGCTGTTCGGGGCAGCCGACGACACCGCCATCCTGCGCGTCCTGGATGAGGTGTACGACAACCTCGCACCAGGCGGCATCTTCGCCATCGGCCTGCTCCATCCGCCCATCACGTCGAGGTTCTTCGCCGAGGTGATCCTGCACCTGGATCTCCAACACTGGAGCGCCGAGCGTCTGCGAAATATTGCGTCCCAGTCCGCCTTTTCAAACTCCGCCCGCGACACCATCACCTCCGCCGAGGGGCTCTGGTCCGTGCTCACGCTGCGTCGCGACTGAGCTGCCCAGCACCGTTGGGAACAGGGAGGCGGCGGGTCCTGCGGGATGCGGTTAGCTGAATCTCTTGCATTCATGAGGAGCAAGCTCCGCTCATGGCGCATGAGATAGAGCCAGCTGCAGAGATCTCCGGGCCCAACATCCTGCTGGTGGACGACCGTCCGGAGAACATCCTGGCCTACGAGGCCATCCTGGGGAATCTGGATGCAAACCTGCTGAAGGCCCGCTCCGGCCAGGATGCGCTGCGCTGCCTGCTGCTGCACGAGGTGGCCGTGATCCTGTTGGATGTGCAGATGCCCGACATGGACGGCTTCGAGACGGCAACGCTGATCCGACAGAACAAGCGCTTCGAACACACGCCCATCTTGTTTGTCACGGCGGGGGACAAGACCGAAGCCAAGCAGGCCGAGGGCTACGCGGCCGGGGCCGTGGATTTCCTCTTCAAGCCGATCATGCCCGGCATCCTGCGCTCCAAGGTGCGTGTCTTCCTCGAGCTGCACCGCAAGACCGAGCTGCTGCGCAGGCAGGCCCGCGAAGAGAAGGCCATGGCGCAGCAGCTGGCCGCCCAGGCCCAGGAACTGGAACGCTCCAACGAGGACCTGGAGCGCTACGCCTACATCATCTCCCACGATCTGCAACAGCCGCTGCGCGTCGTAGGCAGCTTCCTGCAACTGCTGTCCAGGCGCTGCGAGGGGCGCCTGGACCCGGATGCCGAGCGCTACATCGGCTTCGCCACGGAGGGCGCAGCGCGCATGAGCGAGATGCTCTCCGGGCTGCTGGCCCACTCGCGGGTAGGTCGCGGAGGCGAGATCCGGTGGGAGCAGGTCGACTGCGACGAGCTGCTGCGGCAGGTGCGCGACAACCTGCGGGTGCTGCTGGAAGAGACCGAAGCCGTTCTCGAGGTGGAACCCCTGCCCGAGCTCGAGGGCAACCCGACCCTGCTCGCCCAGCTGTTCCAGAACCTGATCCAGAACGCGGTGAAGTTCCGTGGCCAGGCCGCGCCCCAGGTGGCGATCTCCGCGGAGCGGGACGGGGCGTTGTGGCGTTTCAGGGTGCGGGACAATGGCATCGGCTTCGAAACCAGGTTCGCCGACCGCATCTTCGAGATCTTCCAGCGGCTGCACACGCGCGAGGAGTACGAGGGGACCGGGATGGGTCTGGCCATCGCCAGGAAGATCGTACAGACCCACGGCGGCCGCCTCTGGGCGCGATCGGAGCCGGGTCAGGGGGCTGAGTTCCTCTTCACGATCCCCATCTCACAGGCGGGGCGGGAGCCTGGAGCATGACCGACCGGCCACGCATCCTGCTGATCGAGGACGAGTCGGATCTGGCGGCCTTGATCGAGGAGTTCCTGGCCTTGTTGGCGCCAGGCAGGGCAGAATTGACCTGGGTCGCCACGCTCGCCAGGGGCCTGGCGATCATGGAGCAGGGCGGGGTCGATCTGGTGGTGGCGGATCTCTCGCTGCCCGACAGCATCGGGCTGGACAGCTTGCGGGCGGTGCGTCGACAGAACCCTGCCATGCCCATCGTGGTGCTGAGCGGTCAGGCGGACGAGCGGCTGGCGGCGGACGCGCTCGCGCTGGGCGCGCGCCTCTACCTCGTCAAGGGCCTGGTCCCCTACGATGAGCTGGTGGAGCGCATCCTGGCCATCGCCGCCGAGGCGTCGGCGGAGGAGGGAGAGTGAGCTCCGGGTCTTACGGCTGGCTTCCTCGCTCCCTGCTTGCCTTCGCCTTCTACTGCGGCCTGGCTTGCCAGGGGGGCGACGAGGAACCCATTCGGGTGGGCGTGCTGCACTCGTTGAGCGGCACGATGGCCATCAGCGAGACGCCGGTGGCCGACGCCACCAAGCTGGCCATCGAGCAGCTCAACCAGGACGGCGGTGTGCTGGGCCGGCCCCTGGAGGTGGTGTCGGCCGATGGTCGATC
The DNA here is from genome assembly GCA_964454135.1 of uncultured Enterobacterales bacterium. GTDB lineage: Bacteria > Myxococcota_A > UBA796 > UBA796 > JAFGLY01 > CAYVQL01. Next base: position 73,862 of record CAYVQL010000002.1, read on the forward strand.
CGACTGGCCCAGCTTCGCCATGGAGTCGCAGCGCCTGATCACGCGCGAGGGGGTCAGCGTGGTCTTCGGCTGCTGGACCTCGGCCAGTCGCAAGACCGTGCGCCCGGTGTTCGAGGGGCACGGCCACCTGCTCTTCTACCCCGTGCAGTACGAGGGCATGGAGCAGTCGCCGAACATCGTCTATACCGGGGCGGCGCCGAACCAGCAGATCGTGCCGGCGGTCAAGTGGTGCCACGACCACCTGGGCAAGCGCTTCTTCCTGGTGGCCTCGGACTACGTCTTTCCGCGGGCGGCCAACGAGGTCATCCGGAACCAGGTGGCGGCCCTAGGGGCCCACATCGTGGGCGAGGCCTACCTGCCCCTGGGGAGCGACGACGTGCAGGGGGTGGTGCAAAGCATCGTCGAGCTGCAGCCGGATGTGATCCTCAACACCATCAACGGCGACAGCAACATCGCCTTCTTCAGGGCCCTGCGCGCCGCCGGCATCTCTCCCGAGCGGATCCCGACCATGTCCTTCAGCATCGCCGAGCCCGAGCTGCAGGCCCTGCCCATCGCGGAGATGGTCGGAGATCTGGCCACCTGGAACTACTTCCAGTCCCTGGCCAGCGTCGAGAATCGCAGCTTCGTGGACAGCTTCAAGGCCAGGTTCGGAGAGGACAGGGTGGTGAGCGATCCCATGGAGGCCGCCTACTTCGGCGTGCGGCTCTGGGCCCAGACCGTCGAAGAGGTGGGCACGGATGATCTGCGGGAGGTGCTGCCGGCCCTGGGCGGACAGAGCCTGGTGGCGCCGGGTGGCATGGTCCACATCGACTCGCAGAACCACCACACATGGAAGACGGTGCGCATCGGCAGGATCCGGGCCGACGGCCAGTTCGACGTGGTGTGGGACTCGGATCGCCCGGTGCGACCGGTGCCCTACCCCTCCACGCGCCCCAAGGCGACCTGGGACGCCTTCCTCGCCGAGCTGCACAAGGGCTGGGGCGGCCACTGGTCCGCACCCACCGGGGAGTCCGCCAGTCCATGAGATCGCGCATCTCCACTCGCCTGCTGGCCTGGTTCCTGCTGGTGTCGCTGCTGCCGATGATGACCATTGGCTACCTGGCCTACCGCTTCGCCGCCAGCGAGCTGCGCGAGGCCATCAAGGGGACCCTGGTCGCCACCGCCGACGCTCGCGCCCGTCAGATCGATAGCTTCTTCCTGGAGCGACAGCGGGACGTCAGCGTGTTGGCCCTCGATCCGACGGTGGCTGGCGCTCTGGACGGGCTGCGCAGAGCCTTCGAGGAGAACGGGGTCGACTCCCCCGAGTACGCCTTGGCCGACAGCGTGTTCCGGGAGTTTCTGGCCCACCTGGCGCAGACCTTCGGCTACTACGACCTGATGCTGATCGCGCCCGACGGCACGGTGGTGTTCTCGGTGCAGCACGAGGCCGATTTCGGCAGCAACCTCGTGACCGGCCCCTACCGCGAGACCCAGGCGGCCAGGGTGTTCAAGAACGCCTGCACCCTGCTGGAGACCGAGATCTCGGATTTCGAAGTCTACGCCCCGTCCGCCGAGCCGGCCGCCTTCCTGGCCGCGCCGGTGCTGCGGCACGGCCAGCTGCGAGGCGTGGTGGCGCTGCAGCTGAGCACCTCGGAGATCAACGAGCTGGCGGCCGAACACGTCGGGCTGGGAAGGACCGGGGAGACCCTGTTGGCCGCGCAGCTGCACGGCGACGCGGTCTTCGTCACGCCCACCCGCCACGACTGGAAAGCGGCTTTCGTGCGCACGGCCGCCACCAGCTCCGAGAGCGAGCATCCGCTGCAGCTGGCCCTCTCCGGCAAGCGGGGATCGGGCATCTACACCGACTACCGGGGCCAGCAGGTGCTGGCGGCCTGGCGCTATCTTCCCCAGATGCGCTGGGCGATGGCCGTCAAGATGGACGTCCAGGAGGCCTTCGCCCCCGTGCGCGCCCTGAGTCGCTGGGCGCTGCTGTTCGGCTTGCTGACCGTCGTCCTGGTGGGGGGCATCGCGCTGTCGGTGGCGCGCAGCTTCTCCCGCCCCATCAGGCTGCTGGCGCGCAAGGCAGGCCAGGTGGCCACCGGCGATCTCGCTGTGCGCGTGGACATCGACAGGGACGATGAGCTGGGCGAGCTGGCGCGGACCTTCAACGGCATGGTGGCCTCGCTGCGAAAGTCCATCGAGGACGCCCGTCTGAAGGTGGAGTACCTGGACCAGGTCCCCACGGCGGTCCTGTCCGTGGATCGCGACCTGACGATCCTGTTCGCCAACAACGCCGCGGCCGAGCTCTGTGGCCGCTCCAAGGAGGCGTGCGTCGGGAGCAAGTGCTACGAGCTCTTCAACACGACGCATTGCCACTCCGGGGATTGCGGGATGCAGCGCGCCTGGCGCGACGACCGGGTGCTGACGGCCGACACCGACGCGGAGCTGCCCGGAGGGAAGACGCCCATCCGCTACACCTGCGGAGTCCTGCGGGACGAGAAGGGTTCGTCCATCGGCGGGATCGAGGTCCTGGCCGACATCAGCTCGGAGGCCGAGATCGTCAGGTTGGCCGGAGAGGTGTCCCGGGGCAACCTGGGCGTGGAGTTCACCCCGCGCACCCACGACGACAAGCTGGCCCTCGCGCTGCGCAACATGACCACGTCCCTGCGCGAGGCGCGGCGCGAGCGCGAGCGCCGGCTGCGACACACCGGCGGCCTGTCCGCGCTGAAGGATGCGCTGCGGGGCGGAGAGGGCGCCGAGGGGGTCGCCGACCGGGCCCTGCGTTTCCTGTGCAACCACCTCGGCGCTCACGTCGGAGCGTTCTACATCCGCCAGGACGATGCCGTCGTCCTGGCGAGCAGCTTCGCCTTCGAGCCGGGCGAGCAATGCCCGGAGCGTTTCGAGATCGGCCAGGGGCTGGTGGGCCAGGTGGCGCTGGAGAACCGCGAGCTCCTGCTGCCGGACGTGTCCCCTGAACGCCTGCGGGTCTCTTCGGGACTGGTGAATGCGGTGGCCGAGGCCGTGCTGCTCTTCCCCTTCCAGTTCCAGGGCTGGACCATGGGCGTAGTGGAGCTGGGCTTCTTCGAGCAACCGAACGAGGAGCAGCTGGCCTTCCTGCGCGCCGCAGGAGAGAGCGTCGGAATAGCCATCCAAGCGGCCTTGTCCCGTGCTGGACTGGAGGATCTGCTCCGCCGTACCGAGAACCAGGCCCAGGATCTCGAGACCGCCAACCTCCAACTGCAGTCTCAGCGGGAGGAGCTGGAGTCGACCAACGAGGAGCTGCAGGTCCAGCAGGAGGAGCTGCGCCAAGCCAACGAGGAGCTGGAAGAGAAGGCCGAGGAGATGCGGCTGCAGGGAGAGGAGCTGCGCCAGGCCAACGAGGAACTCGAGGAGAAGGCCGGGGCGCTACAAGAGCGGCAGCAGGCGATCAAGGAGAAGAACCGCAGGATCGAAGAGGACCGCCTGGAGCTCGAAGCTCGTACGGAGCAGCTGGCTCTGAGCTCGCGCTACAAGTCCGAGTTCTTGGCCAATATGTCCCATGAGTTGCGCACCCCCCTGAACAGCCTGCTGATCCTCTCTTCGCTGTTGGGCGACAACGCCGAGGGCAACCTGACGGCCAAGCAGGTGGAGTACGCCGACACGATCCGCTCCTCGGGCCAGGACCTGCTGACCCTGATCAACGAGATCCTCGATCTGGCCAAGATCGAGTCAGGCACCATGGCGGTGCAGGCGGGCCAGGTCATCTTCGCGGATCTGGCGCAGGAGCTGGGGCGCAACTTCGCCCAGGTGGCGCAGCTGGCAGGCCTGGCCTTCTCCGTACAGCTGGACGAGGCCCTGCCCGCGTGCATCCATACCGACGGACAGCGCCTGCAGCAGGTGTTGCGGAACCTGCTGTCCAACGCCTTCAAGTTCACCGAGCGGGGCAGCGTCGCGCTGGACATCGCGCCGGCGGAGCAGGATTGGACCGCCGAACACCCGCTCCTGGGCACTGCCGAGACCGTGATCGCCTTCGCCGTGACCGACACGGGCATCGGCATCCAGCAGTCCAAGCAGCAGGTGATCTTCGAGGCCTTCCAACAGGCGGATGGCTCTTCCAGTCGTCGCTACGGAGGCACCGGGCTGGGCTTGTCGATCTCGCGCGAGATCGCGAACCTGCTGGGTGGGGATCTGGGGTTGCGCAGCGAGCCGGGCCAGGGGAGCCGCTTCACGCTCTACCTGCCGGGGCGCTACCAGGAGCCGGAGCCACCAGCCGCCGAGGCGCCGGCCAAGCCCGTGGCCAGCCGGCTGGAGCGCGCTCCGCAGGCGGAGGTGGAAGCGCCGGGGATCCCGGACGGCGACGAGGAGCTGCCCGTCTTCATCCAAGATGACCGCGATCGGCTGCAGCCGGGAGAGCGGACGGTCCTGCTGATCGAGGACGATCCGGTCTTCGCCCGGGCCCTGGGCGAGGTGGCGCACGAACACGGCTTCCGCTGCCTGGCGGCTGGCGACGGCGAGCACGGACTGGCCATGGCGGCCCGCTTCTTGCCGGACGCCATCGCCCTGGACATCGCGCTGCCGGGCATCGACGGCTGGACCGTGCTCGACAGGCTCAAGACCGACCCCCGCACCCGTCCCATCCCCGTGCACGTCATCTCCGCGGCCGTCGACGAGCAGCGAGCCATCTACGGCGGCGCCATCGCCGCGCTGCAGAAGCCGGTGGGCCGGGAGCGCCTGGACCGCGCCTTCGAGAAGCTGGGGGCCTTCATCGATCGGCCCCACCGACAGCTGCTGCTGGTGGAGGACGACGCCAACGAGCGCCAGGCCATCGCCGACCTGCTCACGGCCGACGACGTGACCATCACCGCGGTGCGGACCGGAACCGAGGCTCTGCGGGCCATGGAGTCCCTCAAGTTCGACTGCATGGTGCTCGACCTGGGCCTGCCCGGGATGAACGGCTTCGAGGTCCTGCAGCGCATGCGGGGCAAGGGCATCACCGATCTGCCGGTGGTGGTCTACACCGGTCGCGAGCTGACCCGGAGAGAGGCGCTGGAGCTGGGTCGCCTGACCCGGGCAGTGGTGGTCAAGGATGTGCGCTCTCCGGAGCGCTTGTTGCAGGAGACCGCGCTCTTCCTGCACCGGGTGCACCAGGAGCTCCCCGACAGCCGCAAGAAGACCTCCAGGCAGCGCAGCCCCGCGGATCCCGGGCTGGCAGGCAAGCGGCTGCTGCTGGTGGACGACGACCTGCGCAACATCTTCGCGCTGACCAGCGTGCTGGAGGCCCAGGGAGCCGAGGCGCTCTTCGCCGAGGACGGCCTGGCCGGCCTGGAGCTGCTGCAGCGGGACGAGGAGATCGACGCGGTCTTGATGGACATCATGATGCCGGAGATGGACGGCTACGAAGCCATGCGCCGCATCCGCGCCATCCCCAGGCTGGCCGACCTGCCGGTGATCGCCCTGACCGCCAAGGCCATGAAGGGCGACAGGCGCAGGTGCCTCGACGCGGGCGCCTCCGACTACATCGCCAAGCCCGTGGACGTGGAGCAGCTGCTGTCCTTGCTCAGGGTGTGGCTGTATGAGCGATAGCGCCCTGCGGGAGATCGAGCTGGATCTGCTGTTGGAAGGGATCCGGCGGCGCTACGGCTACGACTTCAGGGACTACGCCAGGGCCTCGCTGCGACGCAGACTGCGCAAGCTGATGGCGGACGAGGGGGCGGCCACGGTCTCTGCGCTGCAGGAACAGGTGCTGCACGATCCCGACTGCATGGACAGGTTGGTGCGAACCTGGACCGTCAACGTCACCTCGATGTTCCGTGATCCATCTTTTTACGCCGCTTTTCGCGACAAGGCCGTACCCCTGCTGCGCACGTGGCCCTTCGCGCGCATCTGGATCGCCGGCTGCTCCAGCGGCGAAGAGGTCTACTCCCTGGCCATCCTGCTGCACGAGGAAGGCATCCTGGACCGCTGCCGGATCTACGCCACCGACCTGAACGCGGCGATGCTGGATCGGGCACGGGCCGGGATCTTCGCGCTGCGCGACATGAAGGACCACACCGAGTGCTACCAGCGAGCGGGCGGCCAGCGATCCTTCTCCGAGTACTACAGCGCCCGCTACGACGGCGCCGTCTTCGATCCCGCGCTGCGCAGGAACGTGGTCTTCGCCCAGCACAACCTGGTCACGGACAGCTCGTTCAACGAGTTCCAGGCCATCATCTGCCGCAACGTGCTGATCTACTTCAACCGGGATCTGCAGCAGCGGGTCCACCAGCTCTTCCACGACAGCCTCTGCGGGCTGGGCGTGCTGGGCCTGGGCAGCAAGGAGACGCTGCGCTTCCAGTCCCTGGTGGAGCGCTACCTGGCGCTGGACGCCACCGAGCGCCTGTACCAGAAGCGTGTCTGATGGGGATCGATCTGGTGGTCATGGGGGTCTCGCGCGGCGGCGCCCAGGCCTTGAAGCGCCTGCTCGGCGGCCTGCCAGCCGACTTTCCGCTGCCCATCGCCGTGGTGCAGCACCGCCACGCCAGCTCCGGCGAGACCCTGTTGGCCGGACTGCGTTCCGGGCTGCAGCTGGCCCTCTGCGAGCCGGATGACAAGGAGCCCATGAGTGCCGGGACCGTCTACCTGGCCCCTGCCGACTACCACCTGCTGGTGGAGCCGGGCTGGTTCGCGCTGTCCATCGACGCGCCCGTGCGGCATGCCCGCCCATCGGCGGACGTGCTGTTCGAGTCGGCCGCGGACGCCTTCGGGGCCGGCGTGCTGGCAGTCGTGCTGACCGGAGCCAACGACGACGGCGCGCGAGGCGCGCTGCGCGTGCGCCAGGCCGGGGGCAGGGTGCTGGTCCAGGATCCGGCTTCGGCGACGACGCCCGACATGCCGCGGGCCGCCATCGCTGCGGGCGCTGCCCATGAGGTGCTAGCGCTGGAAGAGATGGCTGGGCGGTTGCTGGAGCTCTGTGGTGTGGGGTGATCGTTAGAACCAAGGGCAAGACGGGACCTGTCAAGGCAATTCCCACGAGCCAGTAGCAAATCTGCTATATACTAAGTTTGTTACCTGGAGCGACCATGCCCACTGTCTCTTCCCCCGTCACTGGCGCTCGGTTCATGAACCGCCGCGCTGAGCTCGACCAACTCCACGCGGCAGCCCGGACCTTGTCGAACGGAGGAAGGGAGGATCTGGCGCTGCTGGGTCATCGGAAGGTGGGCAAGACCAGCCTGCTGCTCGAGTTCAGCCGCAGTGTCGACGTGCCGAATCTGCGCACCCTCTACCTGGATCTCTGGGAGACCCTGCCGACCCTCGGTGATTTCATCGTCCGCTACCTGGCGGTCCTGCTCGACGCGCTCCTGATCCAGTCTTTTCAAGATGCTTCGGGGCGAGCTCCCTCGCGACTCATTTCGTCCAGCCTGCACGCCGGGCCTGAACGCCAAGCTGCGCTGATGGAGCTGGGGAGGTTTGACTCCCGAACCGTCCGCCGAGCCGTGGAATGTCTCAACCTCGCCCTGGAACGCAGGCCCGACGCCCACCTGCTGCGTGAGAGCCTGGATCTTCCACAGGAGGTCGCAGCTGAGCTCGGCCTCCGGTTCCTGGTGATCTTCGACGAGTTCCAGGAACTGGACGCCCTGAACCGAGCCGCGCCGTTCAAGGGTACCGGAGGAGACGTGTTCGCCCTCCTGCGTGGTCGATGGCAGCGGCACGCCAGGGTTGGATACGTGGTGGCGGGTTCTCGCATCAGCATGCTCCGGAAGATGCTGCTTGATCACCGTGCACCCTTCTTCCAGCATTTTCGCGTGATGGCCGTCGAGCCCTTCGAGGAGCCGGACGCCGTAGAGCTGTTCACGCGCGCTCTGGCTGACTCGGGCCTGGAGGTGACACCCGATCTCCTCCGCACGGTGATCATGGTCACCGGAGGGCACCCTTTCTACCTTCAGATCCTGGCAGGCGAGATGGCCAGGACGGGTTCGACGGACGACGACGAGGCGCTACGCGTCGCGCTCCAGGAGACGCTGCTGGAACCTTCTGGCCGGCTGTCGCTCTACTTCGCCGACCTGGTGGGGAAGGTGGTGGGGCGCTCCACAACACTGGAGCAGGTGCTGCTGCTGCTCGCGCGCGGACATGAGACCGTGGGCGCCATGTCACAGCAGCTCGGTGTGAACAGTGGCGCCGTGGTCACGGCGCTGAACCGGCTCGCGGACATCGTGGTCAAGCGAAAAGGCCGCTATCTCGTCGCTGATCCCTGCCTGCGCATTTGGCTTCAGAACAGGACGGAGATCGGGGCCTATCTACCGGCGCTGCTCGTCGGCACCGAGGCCGAGCTCTTGGTGGCACGGCACCTGGCGGACCTCGGCTTCCGCTCCGTCTACCAGTCGCGGGCTTCTCGGGGCCCCTTCGATCTCCTCGCCCACCTGGGCACATCGGTCCTGGCCCTCCAGGTCAAGAAGAGCCAGAGGCCCGCGTACGTCCCACGCACTGGGCTCGAGAGGCTCGACGAGGAGGCCCGCTCACTCGGATTCATCCCATTGCTGGTCATCGTCGAAGATGGCGTCCCGCTCTTCTATGAGCCCAACAAGCTGCGCAGGACGGCACGGTCGGGTGTGGTGGATGGCCAGGCGCCCCGGGTGGAGCAGATCCTGAAGCTCGTGTTCGCTGGCGGTGCGACGCCCTGATTCAACACGCCTCGCCACTTTGATACCCGCTGGTCATGGCAAACGCCGCCCATGAGCCATGCCTTGGTCGGAGCTCTTGTGGCGCGTCCTCGGTGCCGGGGGATTTTCATGTCCCGAATGCGGATCGCGGATGCGCGCTCGCGCCATCGTCATTCCTCCTGCCGCAATGGACATGTGGGGCGGCCAGAAAGCGCTCGGATGGGCTGTTGAGGTCCGTCACGCAATCCAGAGCGCGCGTGATCCCGACGGGCAGACCGCCAAAACCCTCCCAATGCTGCGGTCCACTAGGCCGAGCATGTGCGGGAGCTCTCGCCACCAGGGGAGATGCCCGTCAACGCCGCGATAGTTGCCGTACTTGGCTGATTACGGTAATGGGAGCTATCCTCCGACGCCGCGTCTCCGGCTGATCGGACCCGGTGCGCTTGGCGAACAGGCGCATGGCCTGGGCACGCTCCGCGTTGGAGAGGTTGCTTCCGGGATCGGTGATGGTCCCCCGGAATTCCTCCAGGTGGGGAGTTCTCGTCGGTCGTCTTGTCATGGGTTCTACCTTTACGGGTGCTACTCGCAATCGGTGCGCGCGGAGCCGTTGAGGTACACGAGTACGCGACCCTCTACCTCGACCGACTTCTCAAAGGCCGAAGCGGCGTCCGTACAGAGCGAACCGTTGTCGAAAATCACAAGTTGATTCCCCACAGAAGAGAGACTGGACAGGCCATGGAGGCTCGTCATGGCATCGTTGCCGATGACGAACAGCCCCCCTCCGATCGACTCCAGGCTGGACAAGCCCTCAAGGCTGGCGAGGGAGGCGTTTCGCCCGACAGCGAAGTTGCCACCGATGGATTCGAGATTAGGCATTTCGAGTTCAATCAGGGCTGGAAGATCATCTACTGCCAGCAGGCCCCCAATAGTCTTGAGGTATGGCAGTTCGATCCCGAAGAGCCAGTCCTGATCTACGATACGCAAATGCCCAGAGATGTTCTCGCAGGAGGCCACGGCTTCGAGGTCGTCTTCGTGCTCGATATCAACGAGGTCGTCCGAACAGGGAGCACACCCCACCCCCACCGCAACACCCACGAAGATCAAAGCCCGAACCATGCCACCTCCAGCATCCGCCAGCCATACTAACACCACCACCACGACTTCGCCGAAACCCGGCCTTCCCCTTCCCAGCTCCCCTCGCCACCCCGAGCCACCCGAGGCCCCGCCATGCCCGCTCGCCCCACGCCCGCCCACCTCGCCGCCATCGCTCTGGCCATCCGCGACGGCGCCACCTCCGAGCAGGCCTGCCACGCCGCCGGCATCGACCCCGCCCTGTTCGCCGCCTGGATGCGCAGAGGAACTCGCGCCGAGCGCGGCCCCCATCACCTGTTCCACCGAGCCGTCAAGAAGGCCGAGGCCGACTGCGCCCTGCGGTGCCTGTAGGTGATCAACGGCGAGGGGGTGGGCAAGAGATCCATCGCCGCATGGATGCTGGAGCGCCGGCACGGGTTCTCGCGGGACGGGATCGGTGACCTGGGCCTCAAGGGGCCGCCGGGGCGTATGACCGAAGCGGACATCCCCGATCTGGCGACGCCGGAGGGTCGGGCCGAGGCCATCGAGTCCCTGGCCGAGTTGCCGCCGTCGATGCTGCGGGCGGCGCTGGAGATCGCGGAGTCGAGGAGGGTGGTGTGGGGGGTGGCAGCGATAGCGGTCGCTCGCTCACCGTCTGGAGGTCCTGATCGCTGCGCCACGGGCCGCCGAGGCCTCGCCATCGTTCTCGACAGCCAGGTGCGCTGCAACATGCAGGGCTACCCCCTCGCGCCGTATGGCAGCAGAACCCCATGCAAGGCACCATGGGACGGGCTCGCTCAAGGAGTCAGCTTCTCGATCTGCCTCAGCCGTGAGCGAGACGGCCGACGTCTTGCCGTTCTGCCGCGGCCGAAGGCAGTCGGCAGGAACGGCTTGTTAGCGTGTTCGTCATTGACTTTCTTTGAACTACCTGGACGCCAGAAAGTCGAGAGCGAGTGTCATGTCGTGGTCGACCCAGGTCGTGAACGCCTGACCGCAAACCGCACCGGGGTAGTTGAAGCGGCAAGTGGTAGCGGTGGTAGTCCATCGGATCCGATCGGACAGCGAAAGACGGGTCATCATGCGGCTTCCGGTATGGAGCGCAAGGTCGAAGCCAAGAACAGGGCTGACCGCCCACCATTCACCCTCGACGGTCCAGTCGAACTCCACTTCACCATCACCCAATTCCCCTCCCAGCCATACGAGTCGCAGTCGGCGTAGCTCTGGGCCGATGAGGAGGTGCGGTCGTACTTGAAACCAATTCCCAGAGGGGTTTCGCGGTTGGCCAAAGCCCAGGGTGACGCCCACGGTGAAGATATCCAGCTCACGAGGGATAACGAAGGCGTTGAGCGGCTCGGATTCGCTGAGTGAATTCAAGACCTCCTCTTCATCAACTCGGCGAAGGCGATGTAGGGTGGGAGGAGCAAATACTGCCGTATCGACTCGCCCCCAGCCCCAGCCAAATGCTCCAACCACACGCAGACCATCAACTGGCCAGGGTTCTCGGAAGCACTCCCGAAGACCTGCCCCGACAGCCCAACCACTTCCACCTGAAGATACCTCGTCCGTTGCGGCCTCCGCACCAGACGTGGGGGCGACGAGAAGACTGACGAGCAAGGCGAAACCGGGTGACATGCCCGAAGTATACACCGTGGATTATCTTCGTTGACATCTCGCTAACATCCGCTTTGACGGAACCAAACAACCGCCGCACATACCGCTACCTAGTCAGTCCATCCCGCACCTGGCTTCTTCCCTCGCTCCCTGGATATCCGCCGACACCCCCAACTCCCGCCGCCCCAGCCCTCGGGCGCATCGTTGATGGGCATACCTGCCGAAGATCATGAAGCACCCCGCCGCGGCACCTCTGCCACCATCAGCAGTCTCCAACTGCCCCACGTCGGGCGCCCACCCGAGCCGATGGACGAGGACGGTTGACGGCCCCAGATGTTACCCCTCGCCAGCCAGGCAGAAGGGACGGACTGACGGCCCTGCCGTCGCTGGACGCTGCGGTTCAGCCGGGCGCTGGTGGGATGCTGCTGCAGAAGTTCATGCGCATATGAGCGGGACTGCTGCAAGTGATCGTGCGCCCTGACATGGGGGGCCGCCGCCCTGTTGGTTTGGGGCTTCGGCAACCGTGACGAGCGGACACTGCCGCACGCCGGACCCCATCTGCTTGCAGGCTTCGGCCTGGCGCGTGCGGAGACCTACTACGCGATCTACAACGAAGGCGGCGGTTCCGAGGAGGAGAGGTCTGAGGTTGCGATCCGCGCTTCCGAGAAGTTCATGCGCCTGCCGATCTTCGTGGGCGGCGTGGCGTTCGACCTCTATCCCTGGCGTTGCTTCGGCCTGCGCGCGTGCTGGCTCGTGCGGCTCACGCTGGAGGAGGAGCCCGACTACGATCCCGAGGATGAGGAGGAATTAGACCTCACCGTTGTCAACCGCGGCATCTTCGCTCCAGTCCCTGGCTGATCGCTACCTGGCGCTGGACGCCACCGAGCGCCTGTACCAGAAGCGTGTCTGATGGGATTCGATCTGCTGGTCATGGGGGTCTCGCGCGGCGGCGCCCAGGCCTTGAAGCGCCTGCTCGGCGACCTGCCAGCCGCCTTTCCGCTGCCCATCGCCGTGGTGCAGCACCGACGCCCCAGCTCCGGCGAGACGCTGCTGGCCGGGCTGCGATCCCAGCTGCAGCTGGCCCTCTGCGAGCCGGATGACAAGGAGCCCATGAACGCCGGGACCGTCTACCTGGCCCCTGCCGACTACCACCTGCTGGCAGAGGCGGGCTGGTTCGAGCTGTCCATCGACGCGCCCGTGCGGCATGCCCGCCCATCGGCTGCCGATGCCTTCGGGGCCGGCGTGCTGGCCGTGGTGCTGACCGGGGCCAACGACGACGGCGCGCGGGGCGCGCTGTGCGTGCGCCAGGCCGGGGGCAGGGTGCTGGTCCAGGATCCCGCTTCGGCGACAGCTCCTGACATGCCGCGGGCCGTCATCGCGGCCGGCGCCACCGATGAGGTGTTCCCGCTAGGGGAGCTGGCCGGGCGGTTGATGGAGCTCTGTGGAGGGAGCTAGCCGTGCCGGCGGCCTCCCCTGATGAGCGCCATGGCTGGCTTGGGTCTCGATGGGGCCACGGCTGCCAGGGCGGCCGAGCGGTCCGCCGGCGAACTGCCGGCGGAGGCGCGCCGGGCGCGCTCGAGGCAGGGGCTCTCGGCCTTGGCTGGGACGATGGGGATGGAAACCACCTGCTCATCCTGGCACGTCCGCCGGAGCAGGTTCTCGACCGTGTCGCCCTCCCTGTCGGTGTCCGGCATCACCACGGCCAGCTCCAGGCGGCCCTGCAGCGGCACCTCGCACATCACTCGGCCGTCGATCAGGATCCGGAGTCTGGATACCTGGGTCTCTGAGGTTCCCATGGGCGGCTCCCTGGTGACACAGGGAAGACAAGCAAGCGCCATGCCAGGCGGAGCATGGCCGAAAACCCAAGATGCGCCGTCCGATGTGGGGCTCTGGCACCTCGTACGAGCCAGCCGTGCCCATGCCTAGGGAAACGGATGTCGCGCTTGTCGCTCCTTCGCGGCTGCCGCTTCCGTCGAGGCCGGCCTGGCGCGATCCAGGCTTCTCTACGTGGGAGGCTGGCCCGGCTCCGTCTCCTCGGCACCGGGCCCGGCCTCCTCGACCTCCTCCGCCTCCCCTTCCTCCCCCAGCCGCAGCACCAGCAGCAGCTGGCCAGCCCCTCCTTCGTCGGCGCCCAGCCCCTCGAGCTGCGCCTCCAGCGACACGCCCTCCTCGCCCAGGCCGAAGACCTGCACCAGCAAGAAGTCCAAGCTCATGGACAGCAGGCCCTGCATCTGGCCGATGCAGGCCTCGGCCTCCGGGCCCAGGTTGGAGGTCAAGGCGAGCTCGCCGCGGGGCAGCAGGGAGCGGCCGGGTGTCATCTGCAGCGCCAGCCGCGCGTCCGCGGGCAGCGTGGTCACGCAGCCGTCCGCCTTGCGGCCCAGCATGCGCATCACCTCTTCCAGCTGCAGGCGCTGGGTGGGCAGGATCTCGGGCTGCACGGAGAGCGAGGCGACGCGCACGCCTGGCAGGTAGGGCTGCAGGTCTGCGGGCTGTCGCTCGGCCTGCAGCAGCTGGCGCACGTAGCTGGCCTGCACGGCCAGGTTGAGCCCCGGGCTGCGGGTGGCCGTGTTGACGCCGATGACCTGGCCCAGCTCGTCGAAGAGCGGCCCGCCCGAGGAGCCCGGTGCGATGGTGGTCTGCATCTGGAAGAACGAGGTGCCCTGCAGGTCCCGGATGGCGCTGATCATGCCCTCGGTCAGCGAGTGCTCCAGGCCCAGGGGGCTGCCGATGGCCCAGGCCTGCTGTCCCACCTCACCGCTGCCGTCGGGGGCCAGGGGAGCGACCTGCAGATCCTGGGCCGGGATGCGCAGCAGGGCCAGGTCGTTCTGCGGATCGCGGCAGAGCACCTGCACCTTGTCGAAGCTGCGCCCGTCGTAGGTGGTGACGCGGGCGCTCTGGGCGTTGGCCAGCACGTGCTGGTTGGTGACCACCAGGCCCTCGGCGGACACGACGAAGCCGCTGCCCAGGCCCTCGGCCGTGTCCGCGCCCAGCTCGCGCAGCAGCTGGGATAGGGGATTGTCTTCCGACAGGGACGCGCGGGTGCGGATCACCACCACGCTGTCGCGGCGCTGGGCGAAGAGCTCCTGGGGAGTGAGCGACTCCAGCGGCGGGGCCTGCTGCGCCGCGGGGCCTTGGTCCTGGCTCGCTCGTGGCGGCTCGCTGGGTGGCCCGGCTTCCCCCGCTGCGAGATGGCTCGCCTCTCCTGCCAGCAGCTCGCCTGCCAGGCGCAGCCCGGCGCTGATCACGGGCACGTCCCGGTGGCCGAAGATCCAGTTGCCGTGGTGCTGCAGGGCCCGTCCGGCGAAATCGGGGGCCAGCCCCAGCAGCAACCCAGGCAGCAGCAGATTCCAGGCACAGAGGGTGCTCAGGGTGACCGCAGCGGGGCGTGGCTTCCAGCGGCGCAGCATGGCCAACAGACGCGCGGACAGCAGCAGGGGCAGCACGCCCGCCAGGACCACGGCTGCCAGCACGGCTGCCACCAGGGCCAGCGTGGCCGAGGCGGAGCTGGCCAGGGCCATCGCGCAGGCGCCCAGCAGCAGCGCGGAGAGGAAGAGGGTCAGCACGGCCAGCAGGATCTGCAGCAGCAGGCGCGGCGCCGAGATGGCTGCGGGGGACTCGGAGGGCTCGGGCATCTGGGCTCCTGGGGCGGACCGACGCTCTTGGTACGATGGGCTGGGGCAAAGGTTTGCGTCTGACGGGGAGGATCACTCCAGGTAGCCCAGCGCCTGCAGCCGCAGCCGGCTCTCGACGGACAGGTCCTCTTGCCCCTCGCGACCGCTGGCGCTGGCGATCCAGGTCTCCAACTCTCGCAGCATGGTCCGCCCTCGCTGGCGCAGTGCCGGGTCCCGGGGATCCTGCAGCAGGTCGCGCTGCTCGTCGGGATCGTCTTGCAGATCGTAGAGCTCGGTCAGGCCGCGCTGAGGGCAGTGCAGCAGCTTGTAGCGCCCCTGGCGCAGGGCGTGGCACTTGCGGGCGTTGCGCCAGGCCTGGCCGGACTCGTACTCCGCATTGGCGGGCTTGGTGGCCTCGGCGTACAGCGGACGCTCAGCCAGCGCCCCGCCTGCCAGGGCGGGCGCCAGGCTGCGGCCGTGCAGCGCGCCGGGCGCGGCCACGCCCAGCAGCTCCAGCGTGGTGGGCAGCAGGTCCACGGCGCTGACGGGCTCGCTCACTCGCTGGCCGCCCCCGATCCCCCCTGGCAACCGCAGCAGCAGCGGCGTGCGGATGGTGTCCTCATAGGTCGATTGGCCGTGGTTCCAGATCTCCCAGTGCTGGGCCATGGCTTCGCCGTGGTCGGCGGTGACTGCCAGCAGCGCCTCGTTCAACAAGCCGCGCTCGTCGAGCCCCTGCAGCAGGCGCCCCAGCTGGTGGTCCACGTAGGTCACCTCGGCCCCGTAGGCGGCCATCAGGGCTCGAGATTCCTCAGCCATGCCTCCCGCGCGCAGGCCCCGACGCACGCGCTTGCGGTCTTGCAGGCTGCCCTCCATGGACAGCCCATCGTCGCGATACATGCGGTCGTAGGGGGCCGGGGCGGTGTAAGGGGCATGGGGATCGAAGTAGTGCACGAAGAGGAAGAGCCGCTCCCCCCCCCATGCCGGCAGCCAGTCCAGCACCGCCGCCGTGACGCTGGCCGCGTCCCGCTGGCTCTGCTCCAGCAGCGGCTCGTCGCCGCATCCGCCGGAGCGCGGCTGCTGGTCGAAGCGCTCGTCGAAGACCTGGAAACCCTGGGCGAAGGCGAAGCGCGCGCTCAAGGGGTAGCCACCGATGAAGGCCGCTGTGGCGAAGCCCTCCTTCGACAGCAGCTCGGCCAGGGTCAGGTTCTCCTGCGGCAGCCGGAAGCTGTTGCGCGGCGCACCGTGGCCATGGGGGTGCAGCCCGGTCATCATGGAGGCATGGGCCGCCAGGGTGGAAGGCGCCACGGACCAGTGCTGCTCGAAGAGCGTGGCCTCTTGCGCCAGCTGCGCAAAGCATGGCGTGCGCACCCAGCTGTGGCCGTAGGGCTCCAGGAAATCGGCCCGCAGCGTGTCGATGGAGACGAGCACCAGGTGCTGGGGTTCTTGGGATCCCGGGCCTGTCCAGGGGCCGAAGCGGGGCTGAGGGATGGGGGGCGCCTCCCTGGCGCAGCCGAGTGCCAGCAGCAGGGGCAGGGCGTGGGGGAGCGAGGGCAGGGGGAGGTTCTCCAGTCTGGTCAGGTGCGGCTCGCCAGCACCGTCTTCAACGCCTGCAGGCTCATATTGCGCCCCGAGAGCACGACCACCGCGGTGCCGGACAGCGCCCCCAGCTTGCCGCTCCGGCAGGCGGCCACCGTGGCCGCGCCCGAGGGCTCCACCAGGTACTGGTGCTGATCCAGCAACCAGGTGCAGGCCTGCAGGATCTCCTCTTCGGACAAGAGCGCCACGCCATCCAGCTGCGGGCGCAGCAGCTCGAAGCAGCGCGCGCCGATGCCACCCTCGATGCCTCCCGCCAGGGTGCGGATGGCGGGCATGCGCGTGACAGCTGTGCCGCGCTCCAGCGACAGCGCCAGGGCGGGCGAGTCCTGGTGCTGGCAGGCCAGGATGCGCGCCTCGGGCCGCTTGGCCGCCAGCCAGGTGGCCAGGCCCGCGCCCAGCCCGCCACCTCCCACCGGGATGACCAGGTGCTGCGCGTCGGGGGCGTCCTGCAGGATCTCCTGGGCCAGGCTGCCGCCGTTGCCGGCCATGACAGCGTCGTCCTCGAAGGCGGAGATGAAAGGCAAGCCCTGGGTCGCGGCCTGCTCCCGCGCCCAGGCCTCGGTCCGGTCGTAGCCCTCGAAGCTCGATTTGATCACCTGGGCGCCGTGGCGCAGCATGCCCTCCAGCTTGGCCTGGTCCACGCTGGCGGGCACGTAGATGGTGGCGTCCAGGCCCAACCGGGCCGCGGCCCAGGCCACGGCCTTTCCATGGTTGCCCGCCGAGCAGGTGGCCACTCCCCGCGCCCGCTCCTGGCGGCTCAGGCGCGAGAGCCGGAAGAGCGCACCGCGCAACTTGAAGGAGCCCGTGATCTGCAGGCACTCCAGCTTGAGCAGCACGGGTACGCCCAGCAGCTGGGAGAGCCGGGGGGAGGGCTCAAGCGGGGTGCGCCGGATGCGCCCCGCCAGGTAGCGGCAGGCCTCTTCGATCAGCGGCAGATCGAACTTGGGTGGCTCCGACAGCGGGGGCATCAGGGCTCCTCCGCGGGAGCGGAGCGGGCCAGGCGGAAGCCCAGGTCGTAGCCCTCGCTCAGGGGGGGGAAGACGCAGCGGAAGGCCGCGCGGGCGGCCGAGGCGGGGGTGAACCAGCTCCCGCCGCGAACCACGCGATCCACACCGCTGGCAGGGCCCACGGGGTCGCTGCGCGGGGCCGCGTCGTAGGGCGCCCAGCGGTCCCAGACCCACTCGTAGACGTTGCCATGCATGTCGTGCAGGCCCCAGGCATTGGGCTGCCGGGTGGCCACCGGATGCGGTGCGCGCTCCGCATTGCCGTCGTACCAGGCCACCTGCGCCAGGTCGGCTTCGGAGGGACCGCTGGAAAAGGCCTGGGTGGAGCCGGCTCGCGCGGCGTACTCCCACTCGGCCTCCGTTGGCAGCCGGTAGCCCTGGGCCTGGCGATCCCAGCTGACGCGTTCGGTGCGCGTCTCGCAGTCCGCCAGGTTGCGGTAGGCCGGCTGCAGCCCTTCCTGCAGGGAGAGGGCGTTGGCGAAGTGCAGCGCTTTGCACCACGAGACCCCGCTGATCGGCAGGTTGTCGCCCTTGACGCGCGCGGGATTGTCGCTGCGCAGCTGACCCCACTGGGCCTGGGTGATCTCCGTCTCTGAGATCATGAAGGCAGAGAGACGCACCGGGTGCTGGGGCCGCTCGTCCCAGAGTCCCTCCTCCTCGGGGCTGCCCATCTCGAAGATGCCGCCGCTCAAGCGGACGAAAGCCAGGGGGCTGGCGCTGCCCGCAAAGACCGTGGGCCCCGCGCCCATGCCCCCTCCGCTCGCGGCCTGCTGGCCGCAGCCGGCCAGGGGCAGCATCGCGGCGATGAGGAATGGCAAGGTCTGGCACATGGAGCGCCCATAGCCGACTGAATGCCTGCGGGCCCTCGCGCCGGCCGACGCCGGCCCGTGCTACAAGGGGCCATGCTCCTGCGCCCTGCCACGCTGCTGGCACTGCTGGGCGCCGCCTGCCGCGGCGACGGGCGGGTAGAGGAACGAGCCTGCCCCATGATCCGGGTGGAGGCGGGGACCTTCCTGGCGGGCCAGGCCGCCCAGGAGCTGGCCAGCTACGGCCAGGAACCCGTGGACGCCCTGCTCAACCCCAATCCCACGGTCTCGCCGCGCGTAGAGGAGAGGCGCATCCCTCAGCCCTTCCTGCTGGGCCGCGCCGAGGTCACCCAGGGCCTGTGGGTGGCCGTGATGGGCGAAAACCCCAGCCATTACCAGGCCTGCGGTCCGCGCTGCCCGGTGGAGCGGGTCTCCTGGTGCGACGCCCTGGTCTTCGCAAACCGCCTGTCCGCGCTCGAGGGCCTGCAGCCGGCCTACCAGCTGCCCGCGGGCTTCGACGCGGGCATGAAGACCGCCGCCTGCAACGCCTCGGCGTCGCTGGTGCGCCGGACGCCCGGCGCCGAGGGCTACCGGCTACCCAGCGAGACCGAGTGGGAGTACGCGGCCCGCGCCGGACAGCGCCACGCTTACGCCGGCTCCGACGACGTGGTGGAGGTGGCCTGGTCCGTGCTGGACTCGGGCCGCAAGCCCCATGCCGTGGGCCTGAAGGCCGAGAACGCCTGGGGCTTCGTGGACATGTCCGGCAACGTGCTGGAGTGGATGTGGGAGCCCGCGAGCGCCCTGGGCGGCGGTGGCGCCAAGCGGGCCATCCGGGGCGGCTCCTGGCGGGTGGTGCCCGGCGCCTCGCGCGTGGCCTGGCGCTCGTCCTACGAGCCGGGGTTCCGCTCCAGCAGCCTGGGGTTGCGGCTGGCGCGAGATTGATCGCGGCTGCCTGACACCCCATGAGCGCTTGACTTGGGCTCCCCCGTGAATAATAAGTGTTCACTCACTTACTAACGGGAGCCCCCATGGCCCGACCGCGCAGCGTCTCCGACGAGCAGATCCTGGCAGCAGCCCGAGGCTGCTTCCTCGAGCACGGTCCCGGCGTGTCCACCACCGTCATCGCGCAGCGCCTGGGGCTGTCCCAGGCGGCACTCTTCAAGCGTTTCGGCACCAAGGACGAGCTGCTGCGGGCCGCCATGACGCCCGAGCGCGATGCTCTGGACGGGCTGTTGGCACGCCTGGAGCGAGGGCCGGACGAGCGGGCGATCCCCATGCAACTGCTGGAGCTGGGGCGCCTGCTGCGCAGCAGCTTCGAGCAGGTCCTTCCGCGCATCGCCGTGCTCAAGGCGGCCGGATTGAGCCCGCACCCTCCCTGGAAACAGGACGACCCGCCTCCCCTGGTGGTGCAGCGCGCCGTGGCCCGCTGGCTGCGTCGCGCGGCGGACGCCGGGCGCCTGCGGGTCGACAATCCGGAGGTGGCGGCCCACGCCCTGCTGGGGGCCTTGCACTTCCAGAGCTTTCTGGCCTTCACGGCCGGGGGGCGGTCCTTGCCCGCTGGCGACGATCCGCAGGTCTGTCAGCTGGTGGAGCTGATGTGGCATGGCCTCGATCCCGGCTCGGAGGCGGCGCCATGAGCTGGCTGGCCATCCCCATCGTGGCCGGTGCCCTGGCCGCGCCGGCCGAGCCCACGCTGCGCCTGGACGAGCTGAGCTACAGCCAACCCAGCGCCGGGGCGCCCGCGGCCGAGCCCTGGTGGCGCGGCTTCGGCGATCCCGTGCTGGCAGAGCTGGTGGAGGAGGGCCTGTCTTCGAACCGCGACCTGGCCGCCACCTGGAGCCGCGCCCTGCAGGCCGAGGCCCTGGCGCGCCAGGGCCTGGCCGGACTGCTGCCATCCCTGTCCGCGGATCTGTCCGCCAGCAGCGCCCCCCTCGACTCCCTGGGCTTCATGTTCGGCACCGGCGGCCTGCAGAGCGACGACGCCCCCGAGCTCTACCACAGCGGCAAGGCCGGCCTGGAGCTCTCCTGGCAGGCCGACATCTGGGGGCGCCAGGCCCTGTCCTGGCGCAGCGGGCGCTACGACGCACAAGCCGCCGCGGGCGACCGCGACGCCCTGGCCCTGGCCTTGAGCGCCAGCATCGCGGGATTCTGGTACGACCTGGTGGCGGCCGGGGCCCAGCAGGCCCTGTCCGAGGAGCAGGTGCAGGTGAGCGCCTCGCTGCTGGAGCTGGCCGAGCTGCGCTTCGAGCGCGGCGAGGTGACGGCCCTGGACGTGCTGCAGCAGCGGCAGCAGCTGGCCGGCAGCCGCGCCACGCTGCCTGCCGTGCGGGCCCAGCGCCGCCTGTTGGAGCAGCAGCTGCAGGTGCTGCTGGGCCGACCGCCCAGCCATCCGCCGCCCAGTCCGCCCGCGGCCCTGCCCGAGCCGCCGGCCGAGGCGGCCATCGGAGAACCCGCCGACCTGCTGGCGCTGCGCCCCGATCTGCGCGCCGCCCTGGCCCGACTCGAGGCGCGCCGGGCCGAGCGCAAGGCCGCCACGCGCCAGCTGCTACCCAGCCTGGGCTTCTCAGGCGAGGCCGGGCGGCAGTGGATGGTCAGCGAAGAGACCCGAGAGCTGGACAGCTGGTCCATCGGGGCCGGGCTGTCCGTGCCCATCTTCCAGGGCGGCCAGGTGCGGGCTGCCGTGCAGGCCGCCCGCGCCGCCGAGCAGGCCGCCGCCCGCGACCTGGACCAGGCCCTGCTCACGGCCCTGGCGGAGGTGGAGGGCGCCCTGGTGCAGCAACAGGAATACGCCGAGCGCCTGGCGGCGTATCGCGAGCAGGCGCTGTGGGCCGAGCGCGCCTTCGACGAGTCGCGCCAGCGCTACAAGGAAGGCCTGGTCACCTATGTCAACGTGTTGACCGCGCTGCAGGCCAGCCAGCAAGCGCAGCTTTCCAGCCTGGCGGCGCAGCGCGATCTGCTGGGAGCCCGCATCGCTCTGCACCAGGCCCTGGGCGGACATTGGATCCGCGATGCCGCTGCGCTGCGAGAGGGAGGAACCAGCCCATGACGAGCCGATGGATTCGTGTCGCCTTGCCCTTGGCCGTCCTGCTGCTGGGAGCCCTGATCTGCGCGGGCCTGCTTGCCCTGCGCCCCCGCAGCGGCAAGACGAGACCCGAGCGGCAAGCTCCCCTGGTGGAAGTGCTGCAGGTGCAGCTCGTTCAGCTGCCGGCCCAGGTGCGGGCCAGCGGCGTGGTGGAGCCGGCCCGCCAGCTGACCCTGTCCCCCGAGGTGGGCGGGCGCGTGGTCCGCACCGCCCCCGATCTGCTGCCGGGCGCGCGTTTTGCCGCAGGCGAGCTGCTGGTGGCGCTGGACGCGCGGGACTACCGGCTGGCCATCGAGCAGCAGCAGTCCGCGCTGCGACAGGCCGAGCTGGAGCTGGAGCTGGAGCTGGGCCGCCAGCGCACCGCCCTGCGCGAGTGGGAGCTGCTGGGAGACGGCCGTGATGCCAGCGAGGCCGCCCTGGCCCTGCGCGCCCCCCACCTGGCCAGCGCCGAGGCGGCTCTGGAAGCGGCGCGCGCAGGCCTGGAGAAGGCACGCCTGGACCTGGAGCGCACCACCCTGCGGGCGCCCTTCAACGTGGTGGTGGCCGACGAGCAGGTGGAGCAGGGCCAGGTGGTCTCGCCGGGCTCGCCCCTGGCCACCCTCTACGGCAGCGATCGCTTCCTGGTGAACCTGTCCCTGCCCCTGGAGCGCCTGGCCCTGGTGGACGTACCGGGCTTCAACGCCCAGCAGGGCTCGCCAGCCCTGGTGGTACAGCGGCTGGGCGAGGCCACACAAGCCGAGCGCAGCGGCCGCGTGCTGGGGCTGGCGGGCGAGCTGGACGCCGAGGCACGCACGGCCCGCCTGCTGGTGGCCGTGGAGCGGCCCCTGGAGGTGACGGACGGCGACCTGCCCTTGCTGCCTGGCGCCTTCGTGGAGGTGTGGTTGACCGGGCGCGGCCAGCAGGGCGTGGCTGTCGTACCGCGCGAGGCGGTCTTCGATGGCGAGGGGGCATGGGTGCTCGACGACGAGGACCGGCTGGCTCGTCGCAGGCTGCAGCTGTCCTGGAGCGACGCCGAGCAGGTCTACGCCACCACGGGCCTGACCGAGGGCGAGCGCCTGGTGCTGACGCCTCCGCCCCTGGCGGTAGAGGGCATGCAGGTGCGCGTCGCGGGCGGGGGTTCGTGATGGCCAGCAGCGCCGCGCGAGGGCCCATCGCCTGGATGGCGCGCAACGCCGTTGCCGCCAACCTGCTGATGTTCGTGATCGTCGTGGGCGGCGTGATGGGCCTGTTGCAGGTCAAGCAGGAGGTCTTCCCCGAGTTCGACCTGGATCAGGTCACGGTCACCGTGCCCTACCCGGGGGCCAGCCCGAGCGAGGTGGAGCAGGGCATCGTGCTGGCGGTGGAAGAGGCTGCGCGTGCCATCGACGGAGTCAAGCGGGTCAGCGCCTCGGCGGCCGAGGGCCAGGCCATGGTTGGGGTGGAGCTGCAGCTGGACGCCGATCCCAACGAGGTGCTGGCCGATGTCAAGAGCGCCGTGGATCGCATCCGCACCTTCCCCGAAGAGGCCGAGGAGCCGCAGATCAGCCTGGCCACCCGGCGCAACCAGGTGATCTCGCTGGTGGTCGCCGGCGACACCGACCTGCGCAGCCTGCACGAGATAGCCGAGCAAGCGCGGGCAGAGCTGCAGGCCCTGCCCGAGGTCACGGTGGTGGAGCTGCAGGGCGTGCCGCCCCTGGAGGTGGCCATCGAGGTGCCTCGCCAGGCCCTGGAGAGCCTGGATCTCAGCCTGGAAGAGGTGGCGCGCATGGTGGCGGCCGGCTCGCTGGAGCTGCCGGGCGGCAGCGTCAAGACCCGCGCCGGCGAGATCATGGTGCGCGTGGCCGACCGAAGGCTGCGGGGGCACCAGTTCGCCGATCTGCGCATCCGCTCGTCGCACAGCGGAGCCGAGGTGCGCCTGGGACAGATCGCCACCATCCGCGACGGCTATGAGGACACGGACGAGGCCAGCTGGTACGGCGGCAAGCGCGCTGTGCGCCTGACCGTTTTCCGCGTGGGAGAGGAGACCCCCGCGCAGGTCTCGCAGGCCGTGCGCGCCTACCGGGAGCAGCTGCGCGCCCAGCTGCCACCTGAGCTGCTGGTGGAGGTCTGGGACGACGACTCGGAGAAGCTGTCCGACCGCATGCGCCTGCTGACCAAGAACGGCGCCATGGGATTGGCGCTGGTGGTGCTGATCCTGACACTCTTCCTGAGGCTGCGGCTGGCCTTCTGGGTGTCGCTGGGCCTGCCCATCTCCTTCTTCGGGGCCTTCTTCCTGATGCCGGGGGCGGATCTCTCGCTGAACATGATCAGCCTGTTCGCCTTCATCGTCACCCTGGGCATGGTGGTGGACGACGCCATCGTGGTGGGCGAAAACATCTACGCCCACATGCAGCGCGGAGAGGGGCGCTTGCAGGCGGCCATCCAGGGGGCGCGCGAGATGGCCATGCCAGTCAGCTTCGCCATCCTGACCAGCATCGCCGCCTTCCTGCCCCTCTTCTTCGTGCCCGGCACCATGGGCAAGATCTTCTCCTTCTTCCCCTTCGTGGTCACGGCCGTGCTGGCCTTCTCCCTGCTGGAGTCCTTCTTCGTGCTGCCGGCCCACCTGGCCCACAGCTCGGGCGGGGCGCTTCGCAACCCCGTGGCGGCCTGGGTGGAGCGCCAGAGCGATCGGGCGGGGGCCTTCCTGGAGCGCTTCACTCAGCGGCGCTACCGGCCCGCCCTGGAGGCCGTGCTGCGGCATCGCTACCTGGCCATCGCCACGGCCGCGGCCGTGTTCATGGCGGCCCTGGGCCTGGCCCTGGGCGGGGTGGTGCCCTTCAACTTCTTCCCCAAGATGGAGGGCGACCTGGTGAGCGTGTCGGTGCGCATGCCCTATGGCACGCCCGTGGCGCGCACCGAGGAGGCCAAGCAGCTGGTGGAGGCCGGCGCCTGGGCAGCCCTGCGCCAGCTGGGACAGCCCGAGGCCTCCCGCGGCATGTTCAGCTCCATCGGCACGGGCCAGAGCAGCCACTACGCCCCGCCCGAGAAGGGCTCCCACCTGCTGGAGATCGAGCTGGCGCTGGTGCCCACCGATGATCGCCCGTTCTCGGCCGAACAGTTCGCAAGCGCTTGGGCGGAAAATGTGCCCGAGCTGCCCGGTGCCGAGTCCGTGCTCTTCAACTCCTCGGTGGGCCCTGGCGCCGGCGCGGCCGTGGACCTGCAGCTGTCCCACACCGACACCGCCATGCTCGAGCGCGCCGCGGCAGAGACCGCCGAGCAGCTGGCCGGCTACGTGGAGCTCTTCAACGTGGAGAACGGCTTCTCCGCGGGCAAGCCGCAGCTGGACTTCCACCTGCGTCCCGAAGCCCGCAGCCTGGGCTTGAGCGCCAACGAGCTGGCGCGCCAGCTGCGCGCCGCCTTCTACGGCGCCGAGGCCTTGCGGGAGCAGCGCGGCCGCAACGAGCTGAAGGTGATGGTGCGCCTGCCCGAGGCCCAGCGCCGCTCCGAGCACGACCTGGAGTCGCTGCAGGTGCGCACGCCGGCCGGCGGCTTCGTGCCCCTTTCCTACGTGGCCAGCTTCGACCGCGGCCACGCCCCCACCGACATCCAGCGCGAGGACGGCCGCCGCATCGTCAACGTGCGCGCCGACCTGACGGCCCAGGCCAAGTCATCCCGGGGCGTGGTGCAGGATCTCGAAGACGAGTTCCTGCCCCAGCTGCGCCTGCGCCACACCGGCCTGGAGGTGGAGCTGGCGGGTCAGCAGCGCGCCCAGAACGAGGCCTTCGGCAGCCTGGGCCGCAACTACCTGGTGGCCCTCTTCGTGATCTACGCCCTGCTGGCCATCCCCTTCCGCAGCTACGCCCAGCCCCTGATCATCATGTCGGTGATCCCCTTCGGCTTCGTGGGCGCCCTGGGCGGGCATATTCTCATGGGCTACAGCCTTTCGCTGATCAGCCTCTTCGGCATCGTGGCCCTGTCGGGCGTGGTGGTGAACGACTCGCTGGTGCTGATCGACGCCGTGAACAAGCTGCGGGCGGGGGGACTCACCGCCTCCGAGGCCGCCGTGCGGGGCGGCATGCGGCGGCTGCGGCCCATCATGCTCACATCCCTGACCACCTTCTTCGGCTTGGTGCCCATCATCTTCGAGCCCTCGGTGCAGGCGCGTTTTCTGATTCCTATGGCCATCAGCCTGGGCTTCGGCGTGCTCTTCGCGACCCTGATCGTGCTGCTGATCGTGCCGGCCCTGTACCTGGTGCTGGAGGACCTGCTGGGGCTGGGGCGGCGCGCAGCTCCGTCGGGTGAGAGCGGGTAGGTCGAGAAGCGGCCGTCGCCCTCACTCCCCGGTGTACCAGTCCTCGAAGGGATGGGCGCTCAAGAACCCGCCGCCCATTTCGAGCTCGGCGTTCCAGGCGGTCTCTCCGTCCTGCGTGACCTCTCTCATCACGCCCGAAGCCCCCCAGTTGATGAGCCGGTTTCCATTCGGCATGTCGCGGGCCAGGCCCTCGGCGATGGCGTTGAGCCCGTCGCCATAGGACCAGACCTCCTCGAGGGTCTCGCTGGCGTCGTCCACCACGTACTCGACGCCGAGCACCTCTTCCTTGGGCCCGAAGCCGACGGCGCAGGTCATCAGCAGCGTGCCTTCTGTGGTCCACGAAGGATCGTGCTGGAACTTGATGGGGGTCGTACCATCCGCGAATTCGTACCCTCCCTCGCCGCCGAACTGACGCAGCAGCTCCCCGCTGGTGCCGTCCACCTCGAGCACGATGTCCGCGAAGCCCAGCGAGAACAGGAAGGTGTCGGTGTCCTCGTAGTAGTCGAGCCTGTTGCCGTGGGTCCAGTCCTTGCTGTCCGAATAGATGTTGGCCTCCCAGTTCTCGTGCTTCTTGGGCTCGATATCACCGTCCCACGTGGTGTAGAGGTCGTACGGATCCTCGCCCGGTTCCACGATCGCGATGGCATCCCCCATGACCGTGACGTACTCGTCGAAGTCCTTGTCGTACCACTCTTCCTCGACCGTCCGGATGTACGCGATGCCGCCGTTCGGCAGCTGGGTGAAGGCATGGTGGCCATTGGGGGTATCGATCTCGTCGATGATCTCACCCGAGAGACTGAGCTCCCGGATCACGGAGAACGAGTCCTCCTCGTTGTAGTTCGGCGTGAACAGGTTGTGCAGGATGTGGTTGGTGCCCTGCTTGAACTGGACGTCGAAGGCCCACAGGGTGTCCTCGCCCTCGTCCTCTCCCAGGCTGTAGTACCACAGGTACTCCCCCTCGCGGTCCACCACGTAGAGGGTGGAAGCCAGGCCCACGATGGGCCCCAGGATGAAGGACTCGGAGGAGCGCAGCGAGGCGTCGTTGATGTCCACGTTGAACCCCAGCAGATCCGCGGGCAGGCCGTTGGTGTCGATCACGCCCGTGGCGTCGGCCTCCGCGCCGTCCATGTCGGTGACGGCGCGGTAGTAGACGGTGGTCAAGGGAGGCAGACCCAGCAGCGTGAACTGGTGGTCCGTGGTGGCCTCGCTGGAGGTGGGGGTGGTCATCCCGTAGCTCTCGCTCAGGCCGTACTCCACGTAGGAGGTCCCTGGCTGATCGGTCGTCCAGGAGACTTCGATGACGGTGGCGATCGTCGGATTGACGGATGCTTCGACCTCGAGGGAGCCCGCCTTGCGGCAGTCGCAGGCGCCGAGGGGCAGCGAGCAGAAGAGAAGGGCTTTGGAAAGGCTGGGGCGCATGGGTTCACTTCAGCTGGTGGATGATGCGGATGGGATCAGCCCCAGGAGTACCTCCGTCTCGCGCCGATCGCCACGAATTCCGACCCTGTCGCGGCTGGCGTGTGGGGGGCGGTGCTGCGAGCCTTACGGTTTCCGTCTCTTTCGGCGCGTCCTGTCCTGGACGCCATGGACCGCGACCGAGCGGCCGACGGCGCTTCCGGGTGCTGGCGCCCCCCCTGCGAAGGCCCGGATGGCATGCTATACTCCAGCGCCTCCTGAACAGGGCAGGATGAGAGAATAATGTCGAAAAACGTATTTCTTACTTTGGTTTTTGCCTCATCAACTGTGAACGCGCTGGCCTGTGGCTGCAGGCAGCGGCCGCCCTCCTCCCCTGGTGATTCCTCCGATAGCGTTCCCACCGGCGACTCGAACGACAGCGCTCACACCGGCGACACCTCCGACAGCGTTCCCATCATCGACACAGGAGAGGAGGACGTTCCACTCCCCACGGGGGTCGTCGAGGTCTCCATCGAGACCGAGAACTTCGCCCACCTAGACTACGTGGCGGTGGAGTACGCCGTGACCGTGGAAGCGGAGGACTACTACCCCAATCCCTATGACGACCGGCAGCCCTCCTTCCACCTGCTGCGGCCTGCGAACGTGCTACCCGACGACCGCCTGCCGCTGTTGGTCTTTCACCACGGCGGCGCCATCGGCGACGACAGCGGCAAAGAGGTTCCCTACGCCTGCCAAGCGGCGAACGTCATGACCTTCGCCTCTTCGCAGCTCCAGGGGGCAGCGGCCATCAGCAACATCGCCGCCTGGCGGGGCTGGGCCATGTTGATCCCGCGCAACGACTGGTGCGATGCCTGGCAGGGGCTGGGCCCCGACGATCCCGTCGATCCCGAGAACCACTACGGCTACTACCACATGGCCCGGGCCATCGACTTCATGCGCGCTGGCGGTGCCGGGTTCGAGGTGTACGACGACCAGATGTACTCGTGGGGCACGTCGGGGGGCGCGACGGCCGCCGTGACCACCGCGGTCCGCTACGGGGGCTTCGCGGGCGTCGTCTTCGACTCCGGCATCTCGTCGTTCATCACCTACTACGAGCTGGTGGGCGTGGACAAGGGCTCGACCCACTCCGAGATGGAGCACATCTTCGGCGGCCCCCCCTACGACGAGCACGGGGCGCCCAACGGCGAGATCTGGCAGCGCTACCAGGACGCCTCGCCGGAGTACCTGATCCGCGAAGGCCTCGTGGACGGGCCGCTGTTCATCGGCTGGAACAGCCGGGACGTGAACCTCAACACGCAGCACGGCGAGGAGCTGATCGCCGCGGCGGAGAAGACGCTGGACGCGTCGCGCTGGTATCAGCACGATTTCGATCACCGCTTTCCGGACGAGACCTACCACGTCCAGACCAACACGCTGACCCCGCCGCTGGGCTACTTCGCCTATACCATCGACGAGTTCCTCACCGGAAAGCGGATCCAGATCCTCGAAGCCGAGGATGGCTGCGCGACGACCGGCTGTGTCGGAATGGTGGTCACGGGCACCGATGCGCCGCTGGACGAGTTCCACACCTACTCGAAGGAATACGCCCGCGAAGCTGCCGCTGGCATCTCCGGGCTGCTCTACTCCGGGCCGTTGCCTCCCATCATAGAGAACGGGCAGACCGTGAAGGCGACCTTCGGCATCCACGCCCCTGAACTCCTGGAGCTGGGCGAGAAGGAAGTGGTGGGTCAGATCATCTACGCCGAGAATGGCGTGGGCATCGCGGAGATGGACATCACCGTCGAGATGCTGGTCGCGCCCGGGAGCGGTGACATCATGGAGCTGGTGAGGCAGTGCGAGAGCACCTGGCTCGGCTTCCCGGTCTCCGACGCCCCGGCGGGGGAGCTGTGGTTCATGAGCACCGGGCTCACCCTCATCAGGCTCGACACGGTGTTCTACATCCTCGACTAGCGGGGGTGTCCGGACACGACCTCCGGAGGTGTCCTCGCCCCTCCCAGCCCTGTGCGCCGCTACTGCCCAGCCTCTGGCGCAGCCAGCTCTTCCTCCAGGGCGGCCGCCTCCAGCACGAGGGGGTGGTCGGGATCGGCTGTTGGCCAGCGCTCCTCAAGCTCGGCCAGGGCAGCCCGAGCGGCGTCCTGATCGCCCAGCCGGAACTGGAGCGCGGCCAGGCGCACGATGGCATCCGCGTCGAGGCCGAGGGTGTACTCGTTGCCGCAGCGAGGATCCTCCAGCAGCTTCTCCAGCAGCAAAACCGCCCTCTCGTATTCTCCCTCTCCCTCGTATGTTCGGGCGCTCCAGAACTCCGCGCGGCAGATCCAGGACTCCTCTTGCGCCACGACCAGGGCCTCCTCG
Source organism: uncultured Enterobacterales bacterium (assembly GCA_964454135.1). Taxonomy (GTDB): domain Bacteria; phylum Myxococcota_A; class UBA796; order UBA796; family JAFGLY01; genus CAYVQL01. Next base: position 103,275 of record CAYVQL010000002.1, read on the forward strand.
TAGCGCTCCTCCGCGATCAGCAGCTCGATGCGCAGGACGTAGAGGAACCGGGACTTGCTGCTGTCCGGAAAGGACTCGGCGCCCAGGCCCTCCAAGTGGTCCAGCCTGGCCCTGGCCGTCGCTCGATCTCCCGTCGCCAGGGCCAGGCGCCCCTCCACCTCGAGGAGCTTGGCCGCGTAGGTTCTGCGTTCCAGCTCCCCCACCTCGGGCTGCAGCGCGATCTCGGCCATGCGCTCACGCCATTGCCTCGCTCGGTTCCAGGCATGGGCCTGCAGCATGGCGTTGGTCGCCAGGTGGGCGCAGCGCCCCGCCATGGCGGGCTGCCCAGCCCGCGAGCCCACCTCCACGCAGCGTTGCCAGAGCTGCTCGGACTCGCTGAGAAGCCCGCGCGACACGAGGTGCATCCCGTGGGCCATGTGGAACGCGAGGCGATCCGCCAGCATGGTGGTGGGACCCTCCAGCGCCTGGATCTGCGCCTGCCTGGCATCGTCGTCGCCCAGCTCCAGCAGGATACTGACCAGCAACGTCCGCGCCTGGACCATGGATCCATCGAGCGCCAGCAGGCTCTCCAGCTCGCGCCTCGCCTCTGCCGGACGGCCCAGCTCGCCCAGGAGCTCCGCGCGCAGGTAGCTCAACCAGGGCGCGGCGGATCCGGCGTTCTCGGCCTTCTCGAAGACGGCCATGGCGTCTTCGGGCCGCCCCTTGTCTTTGAGGAGATAGGCCAGGAGACCATACGCGATGGGGCGATCGGGGTAGAGCTCTGTCATGCGCTCGAGCCGCGCCACCTGCTCCTGATCGCTCCAGGCTCCGAAGACGAAGGTCGCATCGGTCAAAGAGACGAAGGGATCCCCGGGGTGGCGCCGTTCGAAGTCCAGCCAGGCCTCTGCGCTGGCCTGGGGTGTTTCGCTGCCAGCCCTCGCGCGCTGCAGCAGCAGGGCCAACTCGGCGCTGGGAGAGTCTCTCCCGTAGGCCAGCCTGGCGGCCCGTTCCAGCGCTCCGCTGGACTCTCCCAGCCGCTCGCGAAACAGGCTCACGAGGGCCTTCAGCACGTGGACGGCCGGATCCTCGGGCCGGGCCTCCAGCACCTCCAGCAGCTTTCGCTCGGCGAGGGCGAACTCCGCCTCGAGCATCGCCTCCTTGGCCTCCTCGAAGCTGGCCACCTGTGCCTGGCTGGCGCCAGGCTCCAGGCTCAGCACGGCTTGGGGTTCCGGCTCGCGCAGCCACCAGGCGCCGAGCGCGGCCAGGGCGACGACGACGGACAGCAGGAGCGGGGCTGCCCAGCGGGGGCGGCGCGCGCTCGGCTCCGGGGCCGTCCCCGGTTCGCTCGGCGTGGCGTCCCAGGTCTGCTCCGAGGTGGCCTCCGTTCCGCCGAAGAGGTCGCCCGCGGTGGGCGCTGACACCTTGGATCCCGGGGTTCGCCCAGCGGTCCGGGGCAGGGCCTCGGCCTGGGGTATGAGCCCCTGGAGGGCGGCGCGCGACTGGGCATCCCAGGGCGCGGGATCGTCCAGGGGAACCTCGCTGCCGTCGGGATCGAAGCTCCAGGCCAGCAGCATGGCCTGCGCGTCCGGGAAACGCAGCTGTGGTTCCACCTGCAGCGCCCGCTGGATGGCGCCGTCCATACGGCCAGGGAGACGTGGACGGTGGGTCCGGGGCGGCTCGTACCGTCCCTGTCGGATCCGCTCGAAGGTGGCCGGGATATCTTCGGCCAGGAAGGGGGAGATACCCGTCACCAGCTCGTAGAGCACGGCACCCAGGGAGAAGACGTCGGCCCGGGCGTCGGCCAGGCTCGCATCCCGGATCTGCTCGGGCGCCATGTAGCCTGGCGTGCCCATCGTGGCGCCGGCGCGGGTCCTCAACGCGTCCAGATCGCCCGTGAGCACCTTGGCCAGTCCAAAGTCAGCCACCTTGGGCACGGGCGTACCATCCACGAGCGCCAGCAGGATGTTCGCGGGCTTGAGATCGCGATGGATGAGCCCCTGGTTGTGGGCGGCGGCCACACCCCTGATGATCCCCCGAGAGAGCTGGTCGGCCTGGGCCTGGCTGAGCCGGCGGGCCTTCAGCAGATCCGCCAGCGAGGGCCCGCGCACGTACTCCATCACGAGCGCGGGTGCGCCGTCGATCTCGAGATAGTCGGTGACGGGCAGCACGTTGGGATGCTGCAGGGTGGCCTGGATGCGGCCCTCCTGCCGCAGGCGCTCCACGATCTCCGGGAAGCCGATCTGCAGGACCTTCACCGCATGCAGGCTCTCCAGGTCGCGATGCCGGGCCAGGTAGACCACGGCCATGCCGCCCCTGCCCAGCGTGCCGAGCATCTCATAGCGCTCGAGATCGAGGAATTGCTGGGCCATCCCGCCGGAGTATAGCCCGGACCCGGTCTTTGCGGACAGGGGCGAGTTCCGGCGCCCATGTGCTAATCTCCCACTCGAGAGGATGGCCATGAAGGTCAGCGCGCCCATGAGGCTCCCCCAGATCCTCGCCCTCGCCATCGCCTGCAGCGCCAGCCTAGCGAGCTGCGACAGGGACCGGCACAGCGAGCGCCCGCCTGACGACAGCGGCTCGGCCCGCGACACGGGCAGCTCCTGCGACAGCGGCCTGCTCGACGACGAGGGCGAGTGCGTGCCCGCCGCCTGCGGCAGCGGCACCTGGGGCGACCTGGAGACCGACGGGAGCACGTTCTTCGTGGAGCAGGCGGCGGCAGAGGGCGGCGACGGCAGCCAGGCGGCGCCCTTCGCATCCATCCAGGCCGGCCTGGACGCGGCAGGCGATGCAGGCGGGGGCATGGTGGCGGTGGCGGCCGGGACCTACCCGGAACCGCTGGAGCTGGGCCCGGCGCACGATGGCGTCCGCCTGGCGGGACGCTGCAGCGAGCTCGTCGTCATCGACGCGAGCGCAGGAGGGAAGCAGACGCCGGGGATCCACGTGGAGGCCATGTCGTCCGAGGTGCTGGTCTCGGGGGTGACGGTGAGCGGATCGCGCTACCCGGGGGTGCTGGTCGGCTCGGGGAGCATGACGATCCGCGAGTCGAAGCTCGTGGGGAGCGAGTACTACGGCATCGCGGCCTACACGGCCGACTCTTACGAGACAACCCTGGCTGTGGAGTCCTGCGAGGTGGAGGGCAATGCGGGGGTCGGCGTCGCGGCGTACGACGCGAGCACCGCGGTCAGCCTGCAGGAGACGACCATCAAGGACACGCGCCCCGACGAGAAGGGGCAGGGCGGGTACGGCATCGCGGTCCATGGCGGCGCGACCCTGAGCGCAGAGGCCTGCGTGGTGGCGGGCAGTACGGCCATCAGCATCGTCGTCGGAGACGCGGGCACTGCGGCAAAGCTCGACGAAACGACCATCCAAGACACCCAGCCCGACGAGCGCGGCCAGGGCGGATACGGCATCCTGGTTCTCGATGGCGCGGATCTCAGCGCGGAGGCCTGTCAGATACGGGACAGCCGCGCGGCGGGCCTCGTCGCCTCCGGGGCCGGCACCGCGGTCACGCTGCGCGAGACGACCATCCAGGACACGCGACCCGACAAGAACACGGGGGCCGGGTACGGCATCGATGTCTACGCCGGCGCGAGCCTGGAGGCGGAGGCCTGCGAGCTGTCGGGAAACATCGGCGTGGGCGTCGGCGCCTCGGATACCGGCACTGCGGTCACGCTGCGCGAGACGACCATCCGGGACTCCCAGCCTGCTGAGGGGGGGGCCTTCGGCTACGGCATCGATGTCTACGGCGGCGCCAAGCTGTGCATGGAATCCTGCCAGGTCTCGGACAACGCTGGAATCGGTGTCCTCGCAGGCGAATCCGGCACCCGGGTCAGCCTGCGAGACACGACCGTCCAGGACACGCGACCCAACGGGAGCGGGGTGGGCGGATGGGGTGTGCAGGTCTCCAACGGCGCCCTGCTGGAAGCGGAGTCCTGCCTGGTGTCGGGCAACACGGAGCTGGGCGTCGTCGCTCTCCTGTCTGGCAGCATTACGCTGCGACGGACCTGCATCCAGGACACCCAGCCCGACGAGGACGGGCTGTTCGGCTACGGCATCGAGGCCTCCAGCGGCGCGAGCCTGGCCGTCGAGGACTGCGAAGTGCTGGGAAACGCGACGGCGGGGATCGTCGTGGGTGATGCCGGCACCGTGGCCACGCTGCGCGAGACGAGCATCCAGGACACCCAGCCAGGCGAAGCGGGAGCGTACGGCTACGGCGTCGGGGTGGTCGACGGCGCGAGCCTGGAGGCGGAGTCCTGCGCTGTCCTGGGAAATGCCTCGGCGGGTGTCGTGGCGGCCGGCCTCGGCACCTCGCTCATCCTCCTGGACACCACCATCTCCGCCACGAAGAACGGGGAGTTCTACACCGCCGCATCGGGCATCGATGTGTACGACGGGGCCAGCGTCCAGGGCACCGGAGTCGAGGTCTCCTCCAACGAGGGGCCTGGATTCTACCTGACTTCCGGGGACAGCCAGCTCAGCTGCGTGGAATGCGTACTGCGGGACAACCTGTTCGCCGGGGCGGTCGTGGTCGAGGACGCCTCCCTCGAGCTCCATGATTCCCTCGTGGAAGGCACCGCCGCACAGGAGAACCTCGGCGGTGGCGTCGGGCTCTACGCCGAGCCCTGGTCGGGCGGCCCCCCGCTCCTCTCGGTCACCGGCACCACCATCCAGGACAACGCCATCGCCGGCGTCTGGCTCTCCGGCCTGGGCAGCTACGCGTTCTCGGGCAGCAGCATCCACGGCGGCGCGGGTTGGACCCGGCAAGGCCTGACCAAGTGCGGCGATGCGGTCTACGCGCGGGACGGGGTGACGGCCTGGGACGGAAGCGAGGGCCTGCTGCTGGAGGGCAACGCGCTGCAGGACGGTCTTGGCGCCGGCGTCTTTCTCGACGATGCCTCGGCCACGCTGGCGGGCAACAGCTATGCCCGCAATGCCGTGGACCTGGTGGTGCAAGGCAGGGACTGCTCCACGCCGCCCGAGGGCTACCAGGACGAGGGGCTGGGCACCGCAGAGCTCTGCCCCGCCCACGACTACGCCACCTGCGGGGACGAGTTCTCGTTGTTCCTCGAGCTGGCGGAGCCCGAGTCAGGCTACAGGTTGGCCATCGCTCGTCCAGCTCTCCCCGCCTGCGAGCTGGCGCCTCGCCCTTCCGGGAGCCTCACCGCGGGGGGAACAGGGGCCGCTCAGCGCTCCACCCGGGCGCTCACCAGCTCCACCCGCCCGTCGTCCCGGTAGCGGATGCGGGACTCCATGGGGCGGCTGGCGAACCAGGCGGGCGCTTCGGGGCGGATGGAGACCAGCACCTCGTCCGCTCCCTCCCAGCGGGCGACCAAGGTGCCGCGACCACTGAGCTGACCGTTGAGCTGCAGGGCGAAGCGGCGGCATTCCTCGCCCTCGAAGGGCCGGGTCAGGTCGGGGAGGGCCTGGGAAAGGTGCAGCACCACGAAGGGCTCGTCAGCGCCGAGCTCGTAGATGCCTGCCGAGATGAGCCCGCCGTCCTCGAAGGCGTAGCGGCGCAGGGCCACCTCGTCCTGGTAGTCGAGGAACTGGCCGCCATGGGGAAGCTCCGTACAGGTCCAGCGCTCACGAGAGGCGGTCGCCCAGGGGGTGCCGGGGATGGGGCGAACTACGTTCAGGCCGCCACCCTCTGCGGGCTCCAGCTCCATGGAGGCGGCCGCGAACCCGGCCTGGGTCTGCTCCAGCAGGGCCTTGACGGGGACCAGGCCCAGCACGCGCCGGATGCGGGCAGGCCGGCCGTCGAAGCTCACCTCGGCGCAGGTGCCCCCGAGCTGCTTCCTGGGGATGTCCAGCACCACCGAGGCCACCTGCTGGGAGTGGTTGAAGGTGGAGCCGTTGCGCTTGCGCTCCAGCCTGCCCCCCCGCGCAGCGGAAAAAGCCACCTCCACCTGCTCCCCGATGGGATTCCGATAGCGCAGGGTCACGTCGAGGCGCTCGTCGCTGGAGCGGTCGTCCACCTCCACCTGGCTGCGGTGCCTGGGGACCGGCACCTCGGGCAGCCAGCTCCGGAGGCCCTCGAGGTCGGCGGTGACCGTCTGCACGCCGTCGCCGTCGGAGTCCTTGGCGATCCAGACTTCCCGGCCCCCCGCCTCGATGCGCGCGTACTCATGCATGGTCCAGTGGGGATGCACCGTCTCGATGACGATGTCCTCTGCGTAGCGCAGGGCGAAGAGCTGGAAGGGGATCACCGGCCCTTCCAGGCGCGGCTCGCCGGTGTACCGCGGAGGATCGGCCAGGCCGTCCATCCAGCGCTCGAAGGCGCGCTCCGAGAGCACCGGCCCCTGGGGGACGTAGTCGCGCAGGCCGCAGCCTGGCAGCAGGGAGCTCAACAGGAGCCAGCGGAACAAGGGATGCCTCCGGGAGTGCCGCTCAGGCTGGCCGGCGGGAAACCAGCCACTCCCTCACTGGGTCCACCAGACCGGGACGTGGTTGTTGCTGTCCCAGTCTTGGCCGGGCAGCCAGAAAGGCGTGCTGGAAGGATCTTCTCCCTGCTCCGCCAGGCTCGGATCGATGGCCGAGATCCAGATCTGGGGCACGACAGCCTCCTGGGTCTCCACGCTGCGCAGGGGGTAGGGGATGGTGGAGGAGTAGGCCAGCCAGAGCACGTCGTCGTCGGGCAGGGGCGCCCAACGCGGCATGCTGTTGGCCACCTCGCCCTGGTGGTTGGCGGCGTCGAGGCTCAGCTGTGTCTGGCCGTCGAAGCTGATCAGCCAGAGCTCGGCGTCGTGGTCGGAGTAGGCGTCGTCGGTGGAGCGGTTGTAGGCTATCCACTCGCCGTCGGGGGAAAAAGCCGGGGCGTAGTGGTTGTAGCCCTCTTCGGCCGGGACTATCACCTGCAGCTCGCCCAGCTTGCCGTCCTGCCAGGGAGCCAGCACGATCTCCCCGCCGTAGAAGGCCATGTCGCTGCGCCAGGTGTCGGTGATGCGCACCATGACCAGGGTCTCGCCGTCGGGCGACCAGTCGGGCTGGGTGAAGCGCTCCCCGCCCATGTCCAGGCCGTAGAGCGGCTGACCCGTGTCCAGCTCGTACAGGATCAGCTCCTGGTTCAACACGGCCAGCATCCACTCCCCATCCGGCGAGACGGCGTGCCAGGTGAGGCGGTTCTGGTCGTCGGGCATGATGGCTTCCACCGGCGCCTCGGGATCGTCGATGTCGATCACGGTGAAGGTCCCGCCCTGCCCGTCGTGGGTGACCACCAGCTCCTGGGTGGCCTCCACCAGGGTGTGGCAGCCCACGCAGCCGATGTCCCGGTCCTCGGGCGGCCAGAAGGTGCTGCGCTCCAGCTCGCCCACGGGCAAGCGCACCACCACCTCGTTGGTGGTCTCCCAGTAGAGCACGCTGCCGGGGGCGTCGAAGCGGTTGGCCAGCAGGGAGATGCTGGGGCCCACCTGCACCTCGCTCAAGCTCTGCCCGTCCCAGTAGCCGCATTGCAGCCCCACCTGCACCTCGCTCTCGCGGTTGGTGGCGGTGATCAGGGTCCACAGGTCGGAGCTGGCGACCCAGCTTTCCTGCTCGGTGAGCACCGCCAGATCGGTCAGCTCGCTCTGGAAACCCAGGCGGCAGACGTTGGCGTTGCTCGGCGTGCTCCAGAGAAAGGCCAGGCCCTCCAGGTTGCGGGGCACGGCCACGCCCGCGAAGGGGTAGAGCAGCTCCAGCGCGTCGTTGTCGCTGGGATCGGCTTGATCGAAGGCCTCGGACACCGCCTCGTCCAGCCCGTCCTCCAGGGTGCGTGAGACGTAGACCACCCGCACCTCTGCGCTGGCCTCGATGCCCAGGTGGCTGGCGGTGACCAGGGTGTGGCCGCCGTTGCTCTCCGCGGCCAGGAAGAGGCCGCTGTCGTCGATCGTGCCAGCCGAGTTGCTGGAGACGCTCCAGGCCACCATGTCGATGGGCGCCTCCTCGCCGTTGGAGAAGGTGGCCAGAGCCTCGAACTGGGCGCTGGCGGGCTCGCCCAGGCGCGTCTCGAGCTCGAGGGTCTCGGGCTCCACTCGCAGCGTCTCGACGTTGGTGGAGAGGAGCTCTGACTCCTCTTCGCAGGCGAGGAGTGCGATCAGGGGCAGGAACATCATGCCCAGGAATGTACTGGGCTCCCTCCATCAGAGCAATCGACGTAGTCTTGGCGAGAGGCTGGAGCGCGGCGTTCAGGCTCCCAGCGGCTTGCTCATCTCGTACTGATCGACGTGGCGCTCGAACCCATGGGCAGCGAGCAGCTCGAGGGTGCGCTCAGCGCAGGGGTCGACGTTGATGGCCGCGATCTCTTCGCCCTTCGCGGCCTGGCAGAGCTGGGTCAGGATGACGCTTGGGATGTCGGTATCCCAGAGTTCGGGGGCCAATGCGAGCTGGGTCACGCGGCCCCGTTGCGGCATGATCAGCCCGTATCCCGCGATCTCTCGCCCCGCGCGCACCACGGCCGAGAGAACCTGGTCCGCCACGGCGATCATGGACGCTGTCTCGTTCTGCCAGCTGGGCGCGTACTCCATCGACGGCAACTGCGGCACGAGTGCGGGATCGAAGGGCCCGATCCGAAGGGAGTATCCCGGGGGCAACGCCGTCGCGCCCCTGGGCCTTTGGAGGGTGCGCAGGCAGCGCAGCTCCCGCTGCACCTGGAAGCCGTCACGGAGGTAGATGCCGTAGGCCTTCTCGTTCTGCTGCAGCACCTCGAGCACCCAGCGCTGGACGCCCGCCGCTCGCAACAGTCGTGTGGCCGCGTCGCCCATGCCCTTGGCATGGCCTTGCCCGCGGTGCTCGGCCACGATGGCCGTGCCCGAGTCGTAGGCCACCAGGATGCCACCCTTCGTCCGCGCTCCATTGAGCCAGAGGCCCACCATGCGCTCACCAGCGAACAAGCCGACCGACAGGCCGAAGTCGACGCTGTTCTGCAGACACATGGTCTCGAATTCGCCCTGCGACATCTGCACGTCGACGGCATAGTCGGCGAAGGCCTCGTTCGCAGCGCGGTGCACGACCTCGGGAGAGATGCCAGCCAGGCTGCGAATGTTCGTTTTCCGGGACATGTCTCCTCCGCACGGAGATGCAACTCGGCTCCCTGCTATCCTGGGCGTGCGGGTGCGCCCCCCAGTCCCGAACATCAGATGCGTTCGGGATCGCCTGATGGCTGGTGGTTGACACGCGAAGCTACCACCGAGAAGATGTGACAGACCCTTGGCTGGAGGTGTCCGTGTCCCGTGCTCTGTTCGCGCCCATGACCTTGATCCTCGCCTGCGTCGGCCCGACCAAGGGCACTCATATCGACACCGGTGAGAAGTCCGATCCCGACAACGACCCCGACACCGACGCAGACGCCGCCATCGAGCTCGTGGAGGGTCACTGGACAAGCACCGACTGGGGTGAGATGTATCTCCGCATCCAATCCGACGACTCCCTGCGTGGTGTGTACACCTACTACGACGGGCGCGTTGTGGCCGACTTTGCCGCTGGACAGCTGGACGGGTGGTGGTCGGAGTCCCCCGACCGCGAACCTCCCGATGCCGGTCTGGTCGAGTGGGACCTCTTGGTGGAGGATGACGGCACCAAGCGAATGGAGGGACGCTGGGCGACCGGCGACGGCACACTCGACAACGAATGGCCGCTGGAGTGGGTCGATGACATGATCCCCGCGGACATCGAGGCGCTGTTCGCCAACGACGACGAGTTCGTGGATGGTCGGTGAGGTCCGGGGGGCAGGCACTGCTCTGGGTGCTCTGGGTGTCACGCTCTGCGCTCAGCTCTGGGTGTCAGGCACTAGGAACTAGGTTTTTTATTTGTCCGTTCGGCATGCCCGACAACCACCGGGTTCTGGTTGAACTTGGCATTTCCAGGTGTCAGGCACGAGGAACTAAGCTCCTAAATTATTAGTTCCTAGTGCCTGACACCCCTCCCATAGTGTGACACCCCTCTCCATCTTTGCGCATGATCAGCGAGACCGGGCAGAGCGGACATGCGAAGCACCGCCACTGGGACGATTTCTGGCAGCGCTGGAGCGCCGGCGAGCCCGTGGAGCGGCCCATGGAGTGCCAGCAGGTGGAGGCCGCCGCGGCGGGCCGCGTGATCCTGGAGCCCGCGCGCTGCGCTCAGAACTGGAAGTAGATGAACGGCCGCTCCTCGGCCCCGAAGATCACCAGGATCAGGGCGACCCCCGCCAGGATCAGCGCGCGCAGCGGCCAGGAGAACTTGACCAGCAGGTTCTCGTCGTAGCGCAAGTAGGCGATCACGTGCGCCAAGGCCAGCAGCGCCAGCGCGATCCACCAGCCCTGCAGGGCGGCACGGCCGTCCAGCTCCCAGCTCACCAGGCGCCACAGCGCCTGGAAGCCCTCTGCCACGCTGGACACGCGGAAGAAGAGCGCCGAGGGCATGACGAAGAGGGCGATGGCGCCAACACCCGCCCAGCGCTGGCCCCTGAACTCGGGCATGCGCAGCCCGCTGCGCTGCACGGCGCGCCACAGCAGGGCCACCAGGCCGTTGTACAGGCCCCAGACCACGAAGGTCCAGCTGGCCCCGTGCCACAGGCCGAAGAGCCCCCACAGCAGCAGCAGGTTGGCGCTGGAGCGCCACCATGGGCCGCGCCCGCCCCCCAGGGGCCGGTACACGTAGTCTCGAAACCACTTACCGATGGTGATGTGCCAGGCGCGGCGGTAGCCGGCCGGGCTGCCCTGCAGCCAGGGCGAGTCGAAGTTGCGCGGGAAGCGGAAGCCGAAGAGCTGTCCCAGGCCGCGGGCCATGGTGCTGTAGCCGGAGAAATCGCAGTAGACCTGAATGGCGAAGAGCAGGCTGGCCAGGCCGATGGTGGGGGCGTCGAAGGAGACGATGTCCTCGAAGATCCGGTCCGTGGCCAGCCCGATGTTGTCGGCGATGACGACCTTCTTGAACAGGCCCAGCATGAAGAGCTCCACGCCGCGCACCACCTCGTCGCTGGTAGGCTTGCGATCGGCCCGCAGCTGGGGCAGGAACTCGTGGCTGCGCAGGATGGGGCCCGCCAGCAGCTGGGGGAAGAAGGCCACGTAGAGGGCAAAGTCCCTGAAGCTGCGGCAGGCGCGCGACCTGCCACGGTAGACGTCGATGGTGTAGCTCAGGGTCTGGAAGGTGTAGAAGGACAGACCGGGGGGGATGTTGCCGTAGACGTGGAAGCCCTGGGTCTGCTGGGCCGCGCTCCAGTCCTGCAGCCCGATGCTGGCCAGCAGGAATGGCAGGTACTTGAACCAGACCAGCACGCCCAGGTTGCCCACCAGGCTGCAGGCCAGCAGCAGGCGCCTGTGGCGCTGGCTGCGCTCCAGGCCGCGCGCCACCAGGTAGTCGATGGCTGTGGAGAACCACAAGAGCGGCAGGAACCATGGATTCCAGCCCGCGTAGAAGAGGTAGCTCACCACCAGCAGCAGGTTGCGGCGCGCCCGGGGCCCCAGCAGGTTCCAGGCGGTCCAGGTGACCGCCAGCAGGGCTAGAAAGGGCAGGCTGTTGAAGAGCACCGCTTCAATCCCCCAGGACGCGCTCGATGGCCTGGAAGACGGTCTGGGTGAAGTGCTCTCGGCCCTCGCGGTTCAGGTGCAGCGAGTCCGCGAACGAGCTGGCGGGGTAGGTCCAGTCCTGAACCGGGTCCACCAGGTGGCAGGGCAGCTCCGCTGCCAGCTGCTCCAGCAGCCGCGAGCGCGCAGGAGGCATCACCTGGCCGGTGATGCCTGGATTCACCGGCGAGGGCAGCAAGATCAGATGCACCCGGGCCTCTGCCAGATCGTGCGCCATCCAGCGCATGGCCGCCACGTTGGGGCCCCTGCCGTCCAGGTTGGCGCTGACGATGCGCTTGCGGTTGCGCTCCAGGCTCTTCTGCAGCTTCTCGCCGGTCTTGCCCGCGGCGTCACGGGGATGGCGTGGCTCCCGCAGGCGCCAGCGCTTGGCGATCCAGTCGCGGTGGCGGTCGCGGTAGCGGTACAGCAGGCTGGCCCACTGCAGGCCACCCTCGGCCAGAAAGCGCCAGCGCTTCAGGCGCTCCCCCGGACCCAGCACCTGCCAGGCCACCCGTGGGTGGTAGATGCGGGGGTGACGGAAGGGGTGGCCGGCGGTGAGCGAGAGGGGATTGACCACGAAGACCACCACCTGGGGCTCCAGCTCCAGGATCCCAGGCACCAGCATGGCGGTGGTGAAGGCCTTGGCGCCGTCGATGCCCAGGTTCAGCGTCTTCAGGCCGCGCGGCGCCAGCAGCTCGTCCAGCAGCTCCTCGTCCACGTCGCGGGCCGCCACGCTGCTGCCTATGGCCACGATCTGCACGTCGTCGGGCCGGACGCAGTGCAGCAGGCCGTCGGCGTGGGTCGCTCTGCCGGGCTGGTGGGAAGCCAGGAAGCGCCACCACGCCGGGTTGAGCCGCATGGCCAGCTCCGCGGCTGCCAGCGCCAGCAAGGGCCCGAGCAGCAGCAGCAGCAGGACGCGACCCGGACGTTCCATCTTCTCCACGGCGGGGGCTGGAATCGGAAAAGCCTACCACGGCGTTGGGCCCATCCGGCGGCAAGGGTCCGTCTCCGCGGGCCCAGGCGCCTCGCGAGGGGCGAAGGGCCTGCCGAGGTCAAGAGCTCGCTGGCGCCCCTCCCTGGGACGATCTGTCCAGCAGGATGACGATCAGCCCCCAGATGCCGACCGGGGCGCAGCAGGTCGAGATCCACAGGACGCTGCCGATCAGCGCCACGATCCAGCCCCAGCGGTGCCAGCGGGGCAAGAGCAGGCCTGCCCCGCCCACCAGGTAGATGGCCCCGAGCACGAACACGAAGCCCCCCATCACCAGGCCCGCGGCCAGCCCGACCAGCCAGGGATGGGCCATATGGGCGAGCGCGGGATCGTCCATGGCGCCGGAGATGCATCCCAGGGGCGCCAGCAGGGCGAACAGGAGCATGCAGGCGCCGTAGAGCAGGTGCAGGGCGGCGATGATCTTCAGCTGGGTCTTCATGGCGCGACTCCTCGATCAGGGCCAGATGACCTGCACGGGCTGCGTGCGCTCCTCGACGTTGCGCTCCGAGCTGCGGGCCAGGCCGCTTACCATGAACCAGAGCGTCTGTCCGCTGTCCGGAACCCAGCCGCTGGCCTCGTCGAAGGGGGCCTGCTTGATGTGATCCCCGGCCACCGAGCTCTGGGCCTTGCAGGTCTGGCCGGGGCGCAGCCATTCCCAGGTGGCCCCGTACCAGCGCTCCTCATGCCAGATGAAGACCCAGGGATTGCCCACCACGTCCACATTGCCGGCGGAGGCGGCGTTGACCACCGGCCACTCGTCGGCCTTGTCGTAGTTGAGGCAGATGTCGGAGCCCTCGAAGCTCACCGAGGCCAGGTCCGCGGCCACGCTCCAGCCGGAGACGTCCGTGTGCAGCCAGGTCACCTCGGAGAGGTCCAGCGTGGGAAGATCCGAGTCGGCGTCGGCATCGGTGTCGGCGTCAGCATCGGCGTCGGCGTCGGCGTCGGCGTCCGTGTCGCTGTCGGCATCCGCGTCGCCGTCCGTGTCGGCTTCGGCATCGGGGGGCGCGCTATCGTGTTCCGCGAAGGAGTCTCCCTCCAGGGGCTCGTTCGCGCTGGAACAGGCCAACAGGATCAGGGGGAGCAGGCGGCGCATGGGATCTTCCAGGCGGGGAGGGATGACTGTAGCTCGCGAAGGCGTGGACATCATCGTCTTGCAGGATAGGTCCCCCCGCTCCCGGAGCTGGCCCCTTGACCGACATGCGACCCTACCTGCAGCCCAACTACTTCGTGGACAACGACCACGAGGCGGTCATCGACTACGCCCGGCGGCACAGCGATCCGCGGATCAGGCCCATCGAGAACGCCGTGGGCCTGTACTACGTCATCCGCGACGGCTTCCGCTACACGCCCTGGAACGTGGTGGCCCAACCCCAGGCCTTCAAGGCCAGCGCCGTGGCCGTGCGCAGCAAGGACCAGGGCGCCCACTGCATCGACAAGGCCATCCTGCTGGCGGCCTGCTGCCGCCACCTGGGCATCCCCAGCCGCATGCACTACGCCAATGTGCGCAACCACATCGGCACCCAGGACCTGGAGCGCCACCTGGGCACCGACCTGCTGGTCTTCCACGGCTACGCCGAGCTGCACCTGGAGAGGCGCTGGGTGGCGGCCACGCCGGCCTTCAACCGCGAGCTCTGCGAGCTGCTGGGCGTAGCGCCGCTGGATTTTGATGGCCGCAGCGACTCCATCTTCCAGCAGTTCGATCGCGAGGGGGGGCGCTTCATGGAGTACGTGCACGACTACGGGCACTTCCCGGATCTGCCCTTCGATCTGATGGTGGGGGAGTGGAGGAAGTACTACCCGGAGTTCCTGGCGCGGGGCTGGCGCAGGGAGGAAGCGCGAGGCGGGTAGGAGACGCTAGCGCCGTCTCTTGCGGCCGGTCCGGTCCTGCCTGCGCGGCAGGGCCCCCAGCTTGGGCGAGCGCATGCGCTCGGTGATGCGCTTGATGCGGCGCCGGCGGGCCAGCAGCCAGACTTGCTCCAACGCGGCTACGTCTTCCTCGGCGGGCGCCTCCACCAGCACCAGGCGCGCCGCCTGGCAGGCGCGCGCGATGGCCGAGCCAGGCTCCACCTGCACCTGCTCTCCCAGCAGGCCCACAAGGCGCGCCGCCAGCTGGGGGCGCCCGGCCTGCATGGCGGCGCTGATGACCTCTTGCAGGGCTTCGGCGTCTTCGCGACACCGCCAGCGCTCCAGGAAGCGGTCCTCAGCCTGCCGGTTACGCTCGGGGAGCATGGCGCCTCAATGCGTGGTGCTGGCGGCCTCCAGCTGCTGCAGCAGCTGGCGGAAGTGCTCAGAGGCCTTCGGCTGCTCGGCCCTCTCGGCGATGGCCAGGGCCCGGCGGGCGTCGTTGCAGGCCTCTTCCCAGCGGCCCAGCTGGGCCAGCACCTGGGCGCGGTAGCCGCGCGCGGTGGCCTCCAGGCCCGGATCGCGCATGCCGACCGCGCGCGTAGCCAGGATGGTCAGGCCCTGCAGGGCCTCCTCGGGGCGCCCCTCGTTGACCGCGTCGATGGCCTGCTGGATGGTCAGCGTCTTGGGCGGGCCGCACTGCTGGAGCACGCTCTCGTCGCTGCGCTCGGCGTGGTGGTGATTGCCCATTTCCGCCCAGCAGGCGCGGGCGCGCGTCAGCACCTCGCGGGCCTGATCCTGCTCGCCCAGGGACAGCAGCAGCTGACCGTAGACGGTGCCCACGGGCGCCAGGCCCTCTTTGCGCTGGATGGTGCCGAAGTGCCCCCAGGCCTCGGCCAGGCGCGGCATGGCGCTGTCGCGGTCGCCGCGCTCCAGGTCCATCTGGGCCAGGTCCCACTGAGTGCTGGCGATGCCGTCCGGGTCGCCCAGCTCGTGGTTGGTCTTCAAGCGCTCTTCTTGTTGCTGGCGCGCCTCGTCCGGCTTGCCCTGGGCCAGCAGGATGTGGGCGACGTGGCCCTGGGCCATGGCGGCGCCACGGGCATCGCCCAGATCGATGAAGCGCTGGCGCTGCCGGCGGTGCATGTCCAGGGCCACGTCCAGCTCGCCCTGGGTGGCGCGGATGCCGGCGATGGCGCCCATGGCCGCGGCGGCGGCGTGGGCGTCGCCCAGGGCCTCCACCGCTTCCAGGTGCTGCTCGAAGAGCGCCTGGGCGGCCTCCCATTCACCCGCCATGGCCTTGGCGTGGCCCTGGCGAGCCAGATCCTCGGCAGCCTGCCGTGCTTCGGGGCTGGGGGCGTCTGGCTGTTGCTCGGTCTCTTGCTTCTTGTCGGTCATGGCTGTTCACCGGGGTTAGAGAGGCGCTACGGGGAATAACACCATCTCGTGTCAGAAATCCTGCACATGGCAGACCCAATCGGGGTGGTCGATGAAGGGATTGCGGTTGCCCTGGATGGCGAACACGGCGTTGTTGCGCGCTATCTCCTTGTCGCTGACCGGGTCGTTCCAGTGCCAGGCCCGCAGCATGGCCTCGGCCTCGGCTCGGATCGCCGCACCCTGGACCATGGCGTTGTCGGACCAGCTGTCGTCTTCGCCGCGGTAGCGCAGGGCCATGTAGAAATAGGTGCGGGCCAGGTCGCCCTTGTAGGCGTCGATGGGCTCGAAGACCGTGTCCTCGTAGCCGCAGACGCGGCTGTCCCCACGCTGGCTGCCGTTCTCGGAGGTCCACTCGGAGCGCTCCGCCTCGCCGAAGGGGTGGTTGCTGCGCATGCCGTTGACGTAGCCGTCGGTGGGGTAGACCTGGAACAGGTCCGTCACGGCGGGGGACTCTTCGTTGTT
The DNA here is from genome assembly GCA_964454135.1 of uncultured Enterobacterales bacterium. GTDB lineage: Bacteria > Myxococcota_A > UBA796 > UBA796 > JAFGLY01 > CAYVQL01. The sequence goes on from CAYVQL010000002.1 coordinate 119,496, forward strand.
CCAGGAGCTGGGCCAGCTGTGCTCGCGGTTGTAGCAGTCGCCTTCGCCGTCGTACTGTCCGCACTGGTCGGCCTCGAACTGGTAGACGTAGGGCTGCTCGCCGTGGGGGTTGTGCGAGTAGATGTCCCAGACGGTGCCGTCGGCCTGGGCGTCCGTGAGGGGGAAGGCCTCCCAGAGACTGTCGGAGCTTTGACTGACGTGGCCGGCGATCCGATCGTGCAGGTCGTCGGGCAGGCTGGAATGCTCGGGGTAGATGTCGTCCCAGTAGCCGCCCTCGCCCGTGTTGGAGGCGGTGGGCGGATCGTCGCAGATGCCGCTCTGCTCTTGCCAGTCGCTGTAGTCCACGCACTCGGGACCGCCGGTCTCGCCGGTGTGGACGGGCTCCGCGCTGTCGCCGCTGTCGGGCTCGGCGCTGTCTTGCGGGCTGTCGGGGACAGGGCTGTCCGGGGACGCGCTGTCCTGCGGCAAGGAGTCTTCGCCGGTCTCTGTCAGTCCGCCGTCGTCGCCATCATCAGCGCAGCCTGCGCAGGCCTCGAGGGCCAGCGACAGAGAGAGGGCGATGAGCAAGCCAGCGGTCATGGGGGGCCCCGTCGGGGCGGGCCATGGTAGCACGCGCGGACAGGGCTGGCCGCCACCCAGCCGGACCGAGCCGGCCGGGTGGCCCTGGGATCAGCAGCGCCCCACGTCCTCGGGGATGCGGGTCGTGATCATCTCGTCTCCGGGCTGCCAACCGGCAGGAGCCGCCTGGCCCGCAGTCCGAGCCTCGGGCTTGCTCACAGGATTCCGGCATTGGGAGGGGCGGTCGCCTTCCTGCGGGAGTGGCGGACGGATGACGGCGCTCACTCCGAAGTGTCGAATCAGCGTCGAATCAGCGTCGAATCTTCGACGCTTTCGACGATCTTCGTCACTCATATCCGGCGTTGCACCGTCTGCGGGCCCTGGCCTCTTTGAGACTGCGGTCGCCCGTGATCGTCTCAACCCTCGATCTTCAGCGAGTGAAATTCCCGTTTTGAGACTACCGTCATCCCTTCCCGCTCCCCAGAGCGCCCACGCGCAGCCCCACCTGCGCGCCCGCCTTGCCTCCTCGCCCCTCCGCGGCGCATGATGGTCCCTCTCCCCGTGCCTCGGCTCCCCGTTGAACGTCCCTGCCCAACCCAGCCCGCTGCGCCGCTACTTCGTCTTCGTGCTGCGGCATCGCTACGCCACCCTGGGCCTGTGCCTGGCCATCACCCTGCTGGCACTCTGGAGCGCCTCGCGCTCGGTGATCGCCTCGTCCATCGGCAAGCTCTTCCTGGACGATGTGCCCGAGTACGCCAGCTACCAGGCCCGCATGCAGCGCTTCGGCAACGACGAGGTCTTCCTGGTGGCCTACGAGGATCCGGCGCCCCTGTCCGAGCAGAGCCTGCAAGCCCTGGAACAGGTGGTGCAGCGGGTGCAGCAGCGCAGCGAGGTGGCCAGCGTGGCCAGCCTGCTGGACGCAGTCTGGGTGGGAAGCGAAGAGGGCACGCTGCGCATCGAGCCCTACGTCGACCTGGCGCGCGAGCGAAACCCCGAGCTGGCCCTGGCCCTGCTGCTGGAGGATCCGCTCTACCAAGGCATGCTCGTGGCCCGCGATGGCAGCGCCGCGGCCATCATGGTGGAGCTGAGCGTGGATCCCTACCGGGCCGTGGAGCGCGGACCGCAGCTGGTGGGGGAGGTGATGGACGAGCTGGTGGCGGCGGGCTTCGCCCGGGAGCGCTTGCACCGCACTGGCTTCCCGGCGCTGGTCGCCGAGATCATGCACCAGAGCTACTTCAACGTCTCCAGGCTCTTTCCCATCGCCTGCCTGGCGCTGCTGGCCATGGTGCTGCTGCTCTTCCGGCGCCTGGCGCCCGCCGCGGCGGCGCTGGGCGTAGGCCTGGTGTCCGTGGCCTGGACCCTGGGCTTCGCCGCGGCCCTGGATCGCGAGTTCTCCATCTACACGGCCCTGGTGCCGGCCGTGATCCTGACCGTGGCCTTTTCGGACATCGTGCACCTGTGGAGCGCCTACCTGCTGGAGGTGCGGCGCGGCCTGTCCAAGCGCGACGCCATCCTGGCCAGCGCCACCGATGTGGGGCACGCCTGCCTGCTGACCTCTGCCACCACTTTTACGGCCTTCGTCGCCCTGTCCCTGGTCCCCACGCCGGCCACGCGCCACCTGGGCGTGGTGCTGGGTTTCGGCGTGGGCATGGCCCTGCTCTTGGCCATGACCCTGATACCCGTGGCGCTGTCCTTCCTGGCCAAGCCCGTCCCGCGTGAGAAGATCGCTCTGGGGCTGCTGGACCGCATCGTCGAGCTGTCATCCCGGCTCTCGACCCGCCGCGCCGGCTGGGTGTTGGCGGGCTTCGCCCTCTTCATGGTGCCGGTGGGCATCGGCCTGGCGCGCTTCGAGATCGAGACCGATTTTTCCAAGCGCTTCGCCGCGGACAACAGCTTCGCCCAGGACCAGCGCTTCTTCGAGCGGCGCTTCAGCGGCACGCACAACCTGGAGATCTTCCTGGAGACTCCCGAAGACGGCGGCCTGGAGGACAGCGAGCTCTTCGGGCGCATCGCCGCGCTGCACGACAGGCTGGAGAGCCTGCCCGAGGTGGACGAAGTGCTCTCCCCGGTGGATCCGGTGCGCGCCCTGCACCGCGCCATCGCCGGCGAAGGCGATCTGCCCGAGGCCGAGGGAGCCATCGCCCAGTACCTGCTGCTCTTCGAGATGTCGGGCGGAGGCGCCGGGGCCGGAGAGGCGCTGGAAAACCAGCTGGACTTCGAGCGGCGCAGCATGCGGCTGGGCCTGCGCACCCAGCCGCTGGGCTTCCGCGATACGGCCCGGCTGGGAGACCGCGCTGCCGGAATCGCCCGCGAGCTGCTCCCTGAGGACGTGGAGGTAGAGGCCTCGGGGCTGGTCTACCTGCTGGGCTGGTACTTCAACCACGTGATCGACGGCCAGAAGCAGGGGCTGCTGCTCTCCTTCCTCGTCATCGCCGTGGCCATGATCGCGGGCCTGCGCTCGCTGCGGGTGGGCATGCTCTCCATGTTCCCCAACCTGCTGCCCCTGTTCGCACTCTGCGCCTACTGCAGCTTCCGCTGGACGCGCGTGGACTCGGACGTGCTCTTCGCCGCCTTGATGGCCCTGGGCATCGGCGTGGACGACACGATCCACTTCCTGATGCGCTACCGGGTGGAGGCGCTGCGGGCGCCGCCCGGCGAGCCGCGGGCAGAGGCCCTGGAGCGCAGCTTCCGGTTCGCCGGACGCGCCATCGTGATGACCACCGCCATCCTCTGCGCGGGCTTTCTGCCCTTCGCCATCTCCGACTACTTCACCATCCGCATGCTGGGCACGCTGCTGCCGGGCGTGCTGGTGATGGCCCTGCTCGCCGACCTGCTGCTGGTGCCCGCCATGGCCCAGGTGGGCATGATCCGATTCCGTCCTGCCGCAAGAACCTGACCGAGGAGCCTGCATGGATCTGAGCTGGGTCGCCGGAGAATACCTGGGCTGCGCGGGCAGGCTGGCCATGTCCAGTTCGCCAGGCTGCCATCCGGGCTCCACGCTCGAGCAGGATCTAGGTGCGCTGGTGGAAGCGGGCATCTCCCTGGTGGTGTGCCTGCAAGAGGAGCAGGAGCTGTTCTGGCTGGACGAAGTCGAGAGCATCGACGACCGGCGAAGGGCGGTGGAGGCGCTGGGCATGACCTTCCTGCATGCGCCGATAGAGGATTTCATGGCCCCGGACCTCGGCACGACCAGGACCGTGCTGGAGGCGCTCTTCGCCTGTCTGGACCACGGCTCCGACGCGCTGGTCCACTGCTACGCGGGCCTGGGCCGCACAGGCACCGTCGTGGCCTGCGCGCTGGTCAGCAGGGGCATGTGCGCGTCCGACGCGATCCTGCTCACCCGGTGGCTGCGCCCGGGCGCCATCCAGTCAGGGCAGCAGGAGCGCTTCATCGCGCGCTTCGACACTCGGAACCCATAGACGCCGGCTCGAGCCTGGGTTCCTCACAGTGGACAGGAGCTTTCGCCAAAACGCGATATAGGGAGTCGGTCCCCCCTGTCCTGGCGAGGCGGGCCATGGAGTTAGCGAGCGAAAAGACGGCTAAGAGGGTCGTTACCTGCTATTCGGTGTTCGACAAGTATTTCCCGACCACGGGCCTGCTCGACTACACCGAAGGCATCTACAACGACGATCCCTCCACCTCCTACGATCAGGCCAAGCGAAACCAATTCGACTACCTGCTGGACCAGGTGCGCTGCGAGCGTGGCGTGCGCATCCTGGAGATCGGTTGCGGCAACGGCACCTTGATGGAGGCCGTGCAGCAACGCGGAGGCCAGGCCACGGGCATCACCATCACGCCGGACCAGGTGCAATTCTGCCGGGAGCGTGGCCTGGATGTCCACCTGGAGGACATCAAGGACATGGGTCACCAGTGGGACGGCAGCTTCGACGCCATCGTGGCCAACGGCCCCATCGAGCACTTCGTGCAGCCCGAGGACGCGGTGGCCGGTCGAGCCGACGAGATCTACCGCGAGATGTTCCGCACCATGCACCGCCTGTTGGATCCGCAGTCGAAGATCCGGCGTGTGGTGAACACCACCGTGCACTTCGCCCGCCCGCCCGATCCGCGCGACCTGCTGCGCAGTCCCCTGGCCCACCGACCCTTCTCCGACAACTTCCACTACAGCCTGTTGACCCGGAGCTTTGGCGGTTTCTACCCGGTGGACGGGCAGCTGGAGCGCTGCGCCCGGGGTGCCTTCGAGCTGGTGCGCGAGGTGGACGGCACCATGGACTACTTCTACACCTCCGAGGAGTGGCTGCGCCGCATCCGGTGGGCCCTGGTCAGCCCCACGGCCATACGCATCTTCGCCAGGTCGCTGCCGCTGATCGCCAGGGAACCCACCCAGTACTTCACCATGTTCGCCTGCATGCTGATCACGCGCTCCTGGAACTGGCAATTCCGATCGGACGATCCGCCGGCCAAGCTCTGGCGGCAGACCTGGGAGTACCTGCCAGCCTAGCGTTCCTCCGCGAACAGCCAGCGCGAGAGGCCGGCCAGGCCCTCGAGATCGTCCACCCCGCTACCCAGCTCGGGCACGGTCACCAGGGGCGCTTCGGACTGCGCCGCCAGCTGCTCGGCCCGCATGCAGGCCTGCGCGATGCTCTCGCTCTCGCGGGCCGCCAGCAGCCGCAGCTTGTCCAGGGCCGCGCGGTGCTGCGGCCCGGCGCCGGCAGGGAGCAGGGATTCGTCGGGCTGGGGGCGGCTGGCCAGGGGTACGAGCGAGCGGTTGAGCACCACGGCGCCCAGGGGCAGGCCCAGCTCGCGCAGGCGGGCTTCGAAGGCCTGGGCCTGCTCGTGGGAGCGGTGTCCCGGCGCCGCGATCAGCAAGAACGCCACATCGGGCTCTGCGAGCCGCTCGCGCATCTGCTGGGCGCTGCCCGAGAGCTCTGCGAACATGGCCCCGAAGGACCCGAAGAAGACCTGCAGATCGGCGAAGAACTCCGCTCCGAAGACGCCCCCCAGGACGCGCTCCACGAAACGACGGGTGGTGCCGATCACCTTGCCGTCGCGCCGGGGCTTCATGAGATCGATGATGCGGGTGTCCACGGAGCGCTTCAGGCGCCTGGGCGCCTCGAGGAAGTTGAGCGCGTTGCGAGAAGGGGGCGTGTCGAGCACCACCAGGTCGTAGGTTCCCGCGGTGACGAAGCCGTGCAGGGCCTCCATGGCGGTGTATTCCTGCATGCCAGCCACCATGCTGGTGACCTGCTTGTAGATGCGGTTGGCCAGCATGCGCTCGGCTTCTTCGGGGCTGCGCGCCATGCGACGCACGGTCTGGTCGGAGACCCGCTTGGGATCCAGCACCCAGACCGCCAGGGATCCCGGCGCCCTGATGCCCAGGGCCCGCTCCCGCACGGATCCCAGGGGGATGGGTTCCGGCGTGTTCTGGCGGATGCCCAGGGTCTCGGCCAGGCGGCGCGATGGATCGATGGTGAGCACCAGCACGCGCTGGCCCCGCTGGGCAGCCCCCAGACCCAACGCGGCGGAGATGGAAGTCTTGCCCACGCCTCCCGTGCCGGCGCAGACGAAGATGCGCCGCTCGGCGAACAGGGGAGCCAGGCTCAATTTTCCGCCAGGAGCAGTTCGGCGATGCTGCGGCTGGGGTCGGGTTCCGTGAGCTCGGGCAGGCGGATCAGGGGCACGTCCAGGGAGCGCTCCAGGCGCCCCAGGGAGCCCCGCGCCCGACGGATGCGTTCCACCAGGGTCAGTCCGCGCACGGGCCGCGCCGCCAGCAGCTCGTCCAGGGCTGGGCGCTCTTCGGGCAGGAAGGGATCGTGGGGGATGCGGTTGACGATCACCTCGCCCACGACCATGTTCGTGCGCCGCAGGCCTTGTACCAGCTCCAGGCATTCCGAGACCGGAAGGGGCTCGGGCAGGGTGACCACGCAGGCGGCGGACTGCTGCGGGTCGTTGAGGATGGCCTGGCCCGCGCGCAAGGCGCGAGCGATGGGCCCGCGGGTGACCAGGCGCAGCATGATGGCCGGCAGGCCGGTGAGTGCCAGGGTGTGCCCCGTGGCGGGCATGTCCAGCACCACCTGCTCGAAGCGGGGCTCGCCCTCTTCGACCTCGGCCTGCAGCAGGGTGAGCAGATGGTAGAAGAGCCCCAGCTCGTGAAAGGAGGGGCCCGAGTGCAGCATGTTGCGCAGGGCGGGCGTGCGCAGCGCCAGGCGGGAGAGCGCCGGGATCTTGAAGAGCGAGGTCAGGAAGAGCTCGTTCCCCAGGTCGCATTGCAGCGTGGCGGCCCAGATGTTCTCGGCCACCTGCTTGGGCTTGCCCGGGAAGAGGTCCTGGTCGAAGCAGGCCGCCAGAGGCGAGGCCCGGAAGCTGGTGGGCTCTTCGAACTCGGCCAGCAGCACGCGCCGGCCCCGCTGGGCGCCCGCACGGGCCAGGGCGGCCGAGACGGTGGTGCGTCCGACGCCGCCCTTGCCCGTGACAAGGGTGATCCTGCGAGTGGGAAGCTGGCTTGGGATGGGGCGCTCCGCGGTTGGGGAGGCACTGCTAACACGCCATCGGCCGCCGCAGGCGGCGGATGGCAGCGGCGTTCGAGCCGACGGCGTCAGGGACCCCCCGGCTCAACGCCGCTCCGCTTATCCGCAGCTATCGCGCCTTCCCACGCAGACGCTGGCCGACTGGTCATTGGGTACGGCCACCACGGCGCCGAAGTGCCCCACCATGTCGCAGACGTCCTCGCAGGCGCCGGAGCTGTCCTCGACGATCAGCTGCACGTGGTAGCTGCCATCGGGCAGGCTGACGACCTGCAGCTCCTCGCCTATCAGGCCGCAGGTTGAGCTGACCAGCACCGAGGCGGCCAGCACCTGCTGGGTGGCGAAATCCACGCCGTCCAGCGAGAGCTCGGCCTGCTGCTGGAAGGCCTGGTAGCTCTTGTCGTCGGTGATGACGGCGCTGTATCCCTCGCTGGGCCAGGCGCCGGTGTAGCTCCAGATCTCGCCGTGGTGCAGCACGGTGTGGGCCAGATCCGCGCCCGCGGCCAGCTCGCTATCGGGACAGCCCTCGATGTAGGTCCAGGAATCCTGCGGTCCGGTGTCCGCGGGCGTCTGGCTGTCTCGGGGCTCCTGGCTGTCGTTGCCGGGCGTCTCGCAGCCAGTGGAGAGCTTCAGGACCAGCAACAGGAAGGCACAGGCAACGGGGAGACCGGCTTGGTGGCTGTACGACATGGCTTCATCCTCTCGACCCGGTTTGCGTTCCCATGGGAAGCAAGAAGCGATCCAGGGTCCGGGTATCGGGACGAAGCTGCTTTTCGGCGCGCGGGCGCACGCCGCCCCCGCTGTGGCCTGATCCCGTTGTCAGGGTCTTCAGGGCGTGGTCAGGAAGCCGGTCTCGTGCAGAGCCCGCTTCAGGTTGGCGGCCATCAGGCCGTAGCCCACGTCGTTGCAGTGGCGGTCGTCGGCGCTGAAGAGCTCGGGGCGACTGCGGGTCTTCAGCTCGGCGTCGAAGACCTGCAGGTGATCCACGAAGGGCAGCCCGCGCTCGGCGGCAATCTCGGCCAGGATGGCGTTGCCGTCGTCGTCGTAGGGGTAGCTGTGCAGGATGACCTGGGCCCCGCTGGCCAGCGCCAGGTCGGTCATCTGCTCCAGGTCGGAGCGGATCCAGGCCTGGATGGCGGCCAGGTCGACGCTACCACGCAGCATGCGCAGCGAGTCCGCCGCCACCGCGCTCTGCTGGGCGTAGGGCTCGAGGAAGGCGACCAGCTGCTCTTTTTGCTGGGGAGAGCCGGCCAGGGCCAGCAGGTTGGGGTAGCAGCGGGCATCGTCGGCGTCGGCCTGGATGCAGGCCTGGAAGCGCTGGCGCGCCTCGTCGGTGCGGTGGCGTTTGAAGGCCACCATGCCCAGGCCCCAGTGGTTGCCGGCGAAGCCGGGATCCATGCGCAGGCCCTGCTCGAAGCTCTGCTGGGCCAGCTCCGGGCGCTCGCGGCCGGACTCGATGTAGACCTCGCCCAGCCCGTTGGGGCAGTTGGGATTGTCGCGATCCGCCATGGAGCAGCGCTGGAAGTGCTCCAGGGCCCGGCCGGCGTCTCGCAGGCCCCGGTTGGCCGTACCCAGGCCCCAGTGGCAGCTGGCGTCTTGGGGATCCCGCTCCGCGCAGCATCGAAAGGCGGCGCTGGCCTGCTCGAAGCGGTTGACGCGCAGCAGCTCGGCGCCCTCGAGGAAAGCGGCGGAGAGGGTCGGTCCGCCGTGCTCGGCGTGCCACTTCAGGTAGGCGCCCACCGAGGCGTCCATGCCGTCCATGACCGCCCCTGAGCGGCTGGGGCCGGGATCGCCGATCTTGGCCGCGAAGAAACGGACCATGCGCAGGGTGCGGATGCGGAAGATCAGCTCGGCCGCCGAGTGCAGCGCCGAGCTGCGGCGCAGGTAGTCGCTGTAGCCGAAGAAGTTGGTGGAGTTGGCGCAGCCCGCCAGGATGGTGATCAGCTCGGGCTGGACGGCTTCCAGGTACATGGGGAAGCGGGCCAGGATCATGCCCGAGTTGGCGCCCCCCATGCCGCTATTGACCACGGCGAAGGGCTGATCGGGCTGATCGGCGTTCAGCAGCGCCTGCAGCTGGGTGGGGTAGTCCTTGCCGCGGCCGGCACCGATGCCGTAGGTCATGGAGTCGCCCGCCGCCAGGATCACCCGCTTGCCCGGTTGTGCCAGCGTGCCCAGCAGCTCCTCGTCCTGCACGTCGAGCCACTGGTAGCGGCTGCCCACGGCGCGCAGAGCCACCTCCAGCGCCGCGAAGGCGAAGAGCAGACCGATGGCCAGGGCCAGCAGGCGCTCACGGAAGGGGCTGGCGGGCATTCATCCCTCGTCGATGGGGGACGACCAGGCTGGCCGGTGGGGAACTAGCCCTCGTCGATCTCCACGGGCAGGGCCAGGGGGATCTGCTCTTCTTCGCCCTCGACCGTGGAACCCTCGGTCCAGAGCTCGCCGCTCTCTTCGTCCCAGCCGTCGTGCCAGCCCTCTTCGGGCTGCCAGGCGTCCAGGTCAGCGCCGTTGTACTCCTCTTCGTCCACCCAATAGCCCTCGACCCACTGGTGTCCATCGAACCAGCCCGGAATCCAGACCTGCCCGACCACGGAGTGGACCGGCTCCCAGTAGCCCAGGTGGTAGACGCCGTCTTCGTCGTACCAGGCCGAGACCCAGACGTAGTCGGCGCGATACTCGGGGCGCCAGAAGCCCTCGACCCAGGTCTCACCGTCGAAGAACCCAGCCACCCAGACGTAGCCCTCGGGCGTGGTGCCTGCGGGGGCCCAGTGGCCGGGCACGTAGATGCCGTCTTCGGTGTAGTAGCCCTCGATCCAGGTCCAGCTGCCGTCGCTGCGGGCGCCCGCGCGCCAGTAGCCCTCGACGTAGAGGTCGCCCTGCCAGTAGCCGGGCACGTAGACGTAGCTGACGCCGTAGCGCACCGGGGCCACGCCGGCGGGGCGCCAGTGGCCCGGCACCCAGATGCCGGTGACGTGCACGCCGGGCACCCAGGTCCAGCCCACGCGAACCGGGGGCATCCAGCCCACCACCCAGGGGCTGACCACGAAGTCGAAGCTGAGCACGCACCAGCTGGAGTAGACAGCCCGATACCAGGGGTGCACCCACCAGCGAGCGTAGTGGGGACGGTAGAACCAGCGCGGCACGCCGCGGCCGATGCGCGGATGGGCGCGCAGGTAGCGCCAGTGGGGACGGGCGTAGCGGTGGTCGCGGTAGCGATGGGGCGGGCGGTAGTGGTGGTGGTGGTGGTGCACGTGGTAGGCGCGCGTGCCGCCTGTGGGGCGCACGCCGTGGTGGGGCGCCGCGTGGTGGGCGTGGCTGGACACGTGCCTGACGTTGGGCGCCTGGCCATGGGCGTGGGCGTGGGCGTGGGCGTGGGCGTGGGCGCGCTGCGCCGAGGTCTTGGGGGCCGAGGCCTTTCCAGCCTTGGCACCGCCAGCCTTCGGCGGCGTGCTCTTGCCGCCACCCTTCTTGGAAGCCGCGCTCTGGATGCCGCTGGTCTGGCTGGCCGTGCCGGCGTCGCTACTGGGCGTGGAGCCGCTGGCGGGCTGGCGCGAGGAGGCCGCGCTGCTGGATGAGGACGCGCTGGGCGTGGCTGTGCGGCCGCCCGTGCTGGGGGCGCTGCTCGCCGAGGGGCTGGCGCCGGAGGAAGGCGTGCTGGAGGCGCTGGGGCTCTTGCTGCCCGTGCTGGTGGAAGGCGTGCTGGAGGCGCTGGGGCTCTTGCTGCCCGTGCTGGTGGAGGAAGGGCCCGACTTGCTGGGCGTGCTCTTGCCCCCGGACTGGCTCCCACTGCTCTTCTTCTTGCTGCTGCTCTTCTTCTTTTTCTTCTTCTTTTTTGCGTTTTCGGCGGGCGGATCCGTGCGCCCCGGGAGCTGATCGCGGGAAGCGCCGGAGGCTTGCTCGGCAGCGGCGCCCGCCGCGATGGCGTCGCTGCTGGCCGCGCCCGCCAGGCCGAGCAGGAGCAGGGCTGGGAAGAGGTAGCGCTTGGGAATCATGGCATGCTCCGGGCGAACTGGACTTTGATGAACAATAACTGTCAAACCGCCAGCTTGTCAGGCACTTCCCTGCGCGGGGAGGCTTCCTGCCGCCAGCCGCCTGAGCCTAGACAGCCTGCCCCGCCAGGTGCTCGCCGATGCGCAGCAGGTGCTGGATGTCGTGCACGTCCTGCCTGAACAGGGGCACGCGGTGCAGCAGGCGCTTACCCACCTGCTCCGACAGCTGGCGCACGCCGCGGTCGTCGCGGGCCGCCAGGGTGGCCAGGCCCTGGTAGTGGCGCTGCAGCAGGTCCAGCAGCTGCTGCGTGCCCTGGGCGTCGGTGACCGGGGCCATGGCCCGGGCCAGGGCCTCGAACTCGGCAGGACTCAGCTGGCGCGCGCGGTCGAGCTGGGCCTGTGAAAAACCCGTGCAGACTCGGTTGACCACGAAGGTGGGCGAGCGCTGCTCCAGCGCCTTGAGCTTCTCGTGGAAGAAGAGCGCCTCGTTGGCGCGCCGCGGATCGGGGTTGGTGACGATCAAGAAGGCCGTGAGCGGGTCGCGCAGGATGAACTCCACCATCTCGCCGCGCTGCTGGAAGGGCTCGATGATGGCCTGGATGGCGTCGAAGAACTCCACCAGGTCGTGGGTGAACTGCTCGCCCAGGATGCGCGAGAGCAGCTTGATCACCACGGCCCCCGGCTGGAAGAGGCGGCCGAAGAAGCCCGCGCGTTCGTCGGGCAGGAACCACTTGATGACGCGTCGGTCCAGAAAGCGCGAGAGCAGTCCCGGAGACTCGAGGAAATCCAGGGCGTTCTTGGTGGGCGGCGTGTCCAGCACCACCAGGTCGAAGTAGCCGCCCGTGTAGAGCTCGAAGAGCTTCTGGGTGGCCACGTACTCGTGCATGCCGTGCAAGGCCGTGGAGAGCAGGCGATAGACGCGGTTGTTCAAGATGCGCTTCACCGCGCCCTCGTCTGGGGCCATGCGCCGAACCAGGTCGTCGAAGCCGGTCTTCACATCGAGCATCATGGCCCAGAGCTCGCCTTGACCGCTGCTCTCCGCCAGGGTGGCGTCCAGGCTCCGCAGGTCGATGCGCTGGGGCTTGTCGTCCAGCGCGGCCAAGCCCAGGCTGTTGGCCAGGCGCTTGGCGGGATCGATGGTGATCACCACGGCCCTGCGCCCCTCGCGGGCCGCGCGCAGGGCCAGGGCGGCCGCCATGGTGGTCTTGCCCACGCCTCCGGAGCCGCAGCACACGATCAGGCGGCTGGTCTCCAGCAGGCCCGCCAGCACGCTGCGCTCGGTCTCCTCTGCGGATTCCTGGGGCAGGCTCACGACGGCACCACTTCCTGGGCGGCTTCGACGCCACCCTCGTGCGCTTCCAGGATGGCGCACAGCTGCTCGATCAAGGCGCGATCGTTCTCGGCCTCGAAGATGTAGGGCAGCTCCAGCAAGGCGACGGACTCCAGACCACGGCTCAGCTTCTGTACGTAGGAGCGGTCCTGATCATTCCAACCCAGGCCGATTTCTCCGCCCTCCACCAGCTCGGCCAGGCCCGGAGCCGCCTCGGATCCCGCCTCCTTCACCCGCGCCGCCATCCAGGCCAGGGCCTCGCGGCGGTCAGCGGAGATCGGCGCCTGGCGCACCATGTTCACCAGCACAACCTCGGCCGACAAGCCCAGCTTCTTGCGGGCCAGCTCCTGCAGCTCGATGGTCTCATTGACGGGCATCTCTTCGGGCAGGGCCACCACGGCCAGGGCTGTGTGCTGGGGATCGCGGATGGCCTGGGCCAGCTCGCCGGACATCTCGGCCAGGCTGCCCACTCGCAGCAGCTTGTGCATGCTCTGGGGCACGGCCAGGAAGGAGATGGCGTGCCCCGTGGCGGGCAGGTCCACCAGCACCAGGTCGTAGCCGCCGTGATCCAGCAGGTGCTTCATCCTGTAGAAGATGGAGATCTCGATGGCCGAAGGAGCGGTGTGGAAGAAGAGCCGCGTGACCTTGTTGACCACCAGGGCCCGCGCCACGCGGCGGGAGGGCACGAAGCGCAGCAGCGTAGCGGCCAGGGCCAGATCGCCGTCGATGTTGCAGGCATGCACGCCGGGCGCCAGCTCGGCAGGCTCGTGCACCACGGGCTTGTCCGCACCCAGCAGGGGGCCGATGGCGCTGATGGCGTCGATCTCGCAGATCAGCACCTTCTTGCCGCTCCGCGCAGCCTGCAGGGCCATGGCCGCCGTGCAGCTGCTCTTGCCCACGCCGCCCTTGCCGGTGACGAAGACCAGGCGGTGATCGTAGAGCTGCTGCAGCATCGAGGGCTTCCACGGGCAGGCGACCGCGCCCCCGTATCATAAGGGCGTGCTTGGGGCCCCCGCGGCCTCTCGCTAGGGTGCCAGGTCCTTCTTGCGCACCAGGAAGTTCCCCAGCGCCAGCCAGTCCATGTCCGCCCGCTTGAAGGTGGCCCAGGCCTCTTCCGGTGTGCAGATGATGGGTTCCTGCACGTTGAAGGAGGTGTTGATGATCATGGGCACGCCCGTCAGCTTGTGGAAGGCCTCCACCACCTTGTAGTAGACGCCGTTCTGCTCGGCGTTGACGGTCTGGATACGGCTGGTGCCGTCGATGTGCACCGCCGAAGGGATGAGCTTCTGCTTGTCCTCGGGCACGTCGCCCACCAGCAACATGTAGGGGCTGGGGCGGTCCAGATCGAAGAACTCGCTGACGTGTTCTTCCAGCACGGCCACGCCGTAGGGCCGGAACCACTCGCGGAACTTGACCCGGTCGTTGATCGTCTGCTTCATGTCCGGATCGCGCACGTCGGCCAGGATGCTGCGGGCGCCCAGGGCGCGGGGCCCGTACTCCATGCGCCCCTCGAACCAAGCCACGATCTCGCCGGCGGCGATGCGCTCGGCCACGAAATCGGCCAACTCCTGGTCGGGCAGCTCCTTGAAGGGGGCGTTGTCGCGCTGCAGCACGCGACGCAGCTGCGCCGGGGTGAAGCCCGGACCCAGGTAGGCGTTCTTCATGGGCTCGCAGCGGGGGTTATTCAGGAGACAATGGTGGATGTAGCTGGCCACCCCCAGGGCCGCGCCGGCGTCGCCGGCCGCGGGCTGGATGAAGACGTCGTCGATGGGCGTCTCTTTGAGGATGCGGCTGTTGGCCACCACGTTCAGGAAGACGCCGCCCGCCATGCAGAGCTTGGTCAGGCCCGTGACCTTGTGCACGTGGCGCGCCATCCTCAGCAGGATCTCTTCCGTGAAGTACTGCAGCGTGGCGGCGATGTCGAAGTGGTGCTGCTCGAAGTCCGCATCGGCCTGGCGCTCCGGGCCCAGCAGCTCCTCGAAGCGCTTGTTGTACATCTTGTTGCCGCGGTTGAACGAGAAGTACCGCGGGTTGAGCCGGAAGCTGCCGTCGGGCTTGAGATCCAGCAGCTCGGCGAACTTGTCCTGGTAGGTGGGCTTGCCATAGGCAGCCAGGGCCATCACCTTGCCCTCGCCCGTGAAGACCCGGAAGCCCAGGTAGGTGCTGACGATGGCGTAGAGCAGCCCCACCGAGTTGGGGTAGCGCAGCTCCTTCAGGACCTCGATCTCGGTGCCCTTGCCACGGCCGTAGGTGGTGCTGGCCCACTCGCCGATGCCGTCCACCGTCAGGATGGCGGCCTCTTCGAAGGGGGAGTGCAGGAAGGACGAGGCTGCGTGGGAGAGGTGGTGCTTGACGAAGAGCACCTCGCCCTCGTAGCCCAGCTCGCGCTGGACCACGACCGGCACGGCCAGGCGGTCTTCGAGCCAGGTGGGCATCATGGACAGGAAGTTGGAGAAGGAGCCGGGCCAGGAGGCCACGTGCCCGATCATGGTGCGCGCCAGCTTGAGGTAGGGCTTCTCGTAGAATCCGACGTAGTCCAGGTCGTAGATCGAGATCTCGCCCGCCTGCAGGCAGTAGTTGATGGCCTCAATGGGGAAGACGTAGGAGTACTTCTCGCGGTTGAAGCGCTCTTCTTGCGCGGCGGCCACCACCTTGCCGTCGACCACCAGGGCGGCCGCCGAGTCGTGGTAGTAGCAGGAGATGCCCAGGATGGCGGTCTTCTTGCCCAAGTTCCTAGACCCCTGCGTAGATGAAGGTGATGATGGTGATCGGAGTGACCTGGTAGACGAAGAAGGAGATGACGCAGAGCAGCAGCAGCACGAAAGCCAGCAGGTAGAGCCGCTGGCTACGGATCAGGTGGAGCATCTCTCTCAGGATGTACAGGGTCTTTTTCATGGGCTGCTCCCTGTGAGGATTCGGTCCCTAGGAGGGCCGGCGCATGCTCTCGAGGTCTGGGACGTAGCCCTCGGCCTCTTGCCAGTAGCTGCCATCGACGGCCTGGGTGCCCTTGAAGATCTCCCGGTCGAAGACCTTCGCCAGCAGCCAGGTGAGGAACAGGCCGAAGTAGTACACCCAGAAGAGCGAGACCGTGAGCACGACCTTCTGTGCGACGGCGATCAAGGCCCGGGTCAGGCTCCAGATCTTGGCGAAGAGACGCTTCATGGGATTCACTCCGTGCTAGGACTATCCTAGGCCGTCAGCTCATTCCAACTACAGCCGAGCTTCTCCAGCACGTCCTCGACGACAGACCGGGTCGGCTCGGCCTCGATATCGACCTGCAAGGCGCTCAATGCCTCTTCGCGGGTTTCTTCTCCAATGCGGATCAGCTGGCTCTCTTCCAGGTGGTGGTGGTTGAAGCCGTAGTGCTTGTTCGAGTGGTAGGCGGCAACGAAGTTCAGGAAACAGTTCACGGATCCCACCGGGTAGCTATGCGTGACGGGCTTCCAGCCGAAGCGCTTGCGGATCATCTCGCTGTACTCGGCCTTGTCGTAGCGCAGGAACCAGTGGGGCGAGAGCACCACGGCCTTCTTGTGCTTCTTGCGCACGTCCTTCATGCGCAACGGAAAGTCCTTGTACTGCGGGTACTTCTTGCGGATCTTCTTGATGAAGTCCTGGGTGGCGCGGGTCATGGTGGGGAACTCGCCCTCAGGGGTCTGGTGAGGTCCCTGGGCCGTGTTCAGCTGGCCGCGTGTCCAGCCGGTGATGATCAGCTTGATGCCGAAGCGGGCGGCGGTCTCGTAGGTCAGCCGGAAGTACCAGAGCGAGCAGAGTGGGCAGATGGGTACGGGGACATTGCTCTTGATGACCTCGGCGAAGAGCTCGCGCATGTAGTCCGAGCGCAGCGCCAGCCAGTCCACGTCCAGCTCTTTCACCGCGTGCTCCACGTTGGCCAGCCCCTCGGGCTGACCGAAGCCCTGGTCGAAGGTGAAGGCCAGCGGATTCATCCGAAAGCGCTCTTTCATGAAGGTCAGCGCCGCGATGCTGTCCTTGCCGCCGCTGACCATCACCATGCAGTCGTAGTCGCCTTTGCTCTTGTACTTATTGAGAATGCGCACAAAGTCGGATTCCTTGGGCTCGGCGCCAGGCTTTCTGGTGGTGGCCCGCTCGTCCCGCGAGCAGATGTTGCAGGTGCCCGAGGTGTCCAGGCGGACATCCGGGGACTGGTCGGACAGTACGCAGCGCTTGCAGAGCATGGCCTCTCACTCCTGGGTGTTTCTCGCTCGGCATTCTACCCGCCCGTGTCACTTCCGGTCGCAGGTGGGCCTTACAGGATAACGAGAAGAAACGGATTGTCGCAGATCCCCATGGCGAAGTCACGCCGGGGCACCGAACGGGAAACGCGAACCCCGCCGACGTTTCGAGGAGCCTCCGCAGCGCTGACTCAGGGCTGCGTCGCAGCCCTGCGCCGCTCATCAAGCGGCGAAGATGGGGGGAGA